>NZNH01000042.1 GCA_002694825.1 Acidimicrobiaceae bacterium
GCCGGTCGTGTCGACCACGACGATGGCTCCTCCGGTCGACGAGCGGCCTCTGTCGCAGGGCCAGGGCGCCACCCGAGCTGCGAGGGGCCGCATCGCAAGTGATGGCAACCCGACGTTCGACGGCGACTTCGCCGACCCGTTCTTGCTTCCCCACGAAGGCGACTTCTACGCCTACGCGACCAACACGCTGTTCATGAATGTCCCGGTGCTCGCGGCGTACAGCGACGGTTCCGGCGGCATGGTCGGCGACGCCTTGCCGGAGCTTCCCGCATGGTCCGAGCCGCACCATGTCTGGGCCCCGTCGGTCAGCGAGGTTGGTGGCACCTACGTCCTCCACTACACGACCCGGCACACCGCGTCGGGTCGGCAGTGCATTTCTGTCGCTGTCGCCGATCATCCGGCCGGCCCCTTCGTTGATGCGTCGACCGAGCCGCTCGTGTGCACCCTCGACCTGGGTGGTTCGATCGACCCGAGCACGGTGGCCGATGACGACGGATCGCTCTGGCTGTTGTGGAAGTCCGACGGCAACTGCTGCGGTATCCCGACGATGATCTTCGCCCAGCCCCTGTCCGCCGACGGCACTGAACTCGCCGGACCGGCTGTCGAACTCCTTCGTAACGACCAGTCTTGGGAGCGTGACGTGGTGGAGGCTCCGTCAATGATCGCCGTCGATGGCGAGTACCACCTCTTCTATTCCGCCAACCGGTGGGACACCGAGGCCTACGCCGTCGGCCATGCCGTCTGTGAGAGCGTCGCCGGGCCGTGCGTGAAGGATCGCGAGCCGTGGCTCGCCGATACCGAGGCGACGTCAGGGCCCGGCGGGCTGGAGGTCCTCGAGGCGCCGTCCCTCGGCACTGATCTGGTCGTCTATCACGGGTGGACCGGTGATCTTGTCGGCTACGGCGACGGCGGTGTCCGTTCGCTGTACGCACGTCCGATCCGCTGGGTTGACGGCGAGCCGGCCCTGGTGGAGCGCAACGCTGCATAGCCATCGGCGCGCCGATACCGTCGACCTCATGTCATCCCCCAACGTCAATCCGAACATGGAGTACCGACGCCTCGGTGCGTCCGGCCTGCGCGTGAGCGTGCTGTCCTTCGGCAGCTGGGTCACCTTCGGCAACCAACTCGACACCGGTCTCGCCCGTGACTGCATCGACGCCGCCGGCGAGGCGGGCTGCAATTTCTTCGACAACGCCGAGGTGTATGCCGGGGGCGAGTCCGAGACGATCATGGGCCGCGTCTTTCGGGAACTCGGTTGGCCTCGCTGGTCGTACGTGCTCACCACGAAGGCGTTCTGGGGCATCCATCGAGACGTTCCGAACATGAACAACACCCTCAATCGCAAGTACCTCATGCAGTCGATCGACGGTTCGCTCGAGCGGCTCCAGACGGATTTTGTCGACGTCTTCTACGCGCACCGGGCCGATCTGGAGACGCCGATGGAAGAGGTCGTTTTCGCGATGAGTGAGATCGTCTCCGCCGGCAAGGCCCATTACTGGGGCACCAGCGAGTGGACCGCGGAACAGGTGCGCGAGGCGATGGGTATCGCCGAGAAGCACGGCCTGCACAAGCCTGTCACCGAGCAGAGTCAGTACAACCTGCTCGAGCGTCGCATCGACACCGAGTTCGCTCGCCTCACTGCGGAGACCGGCTTCGGCAACACGACCTGGAGCCCGCTCGCTTCGGGGCTGCTCACCGGCAAATACCGCGACGGCGTCCCTGAGGACTCACGCGCAGCGCTCGACGGCTACGAGTGGCTCGGGGAACGAATGACCGACGCTGACGCCATCGCCAGGGTCGAAGGCCTGCGCCCGATCGCCGAGCGTCTCGAGTGCACGATGGCGCAGCTCGCCCTCGCTTGGTGCACCCTCAGCCCCAACGTCTCCAGCGTCATCACCGGCGCGTCCCGTGTCGAGCAGGTCGTCGCGAACTTCGGCGCGCTCGACGTGATCTCCAAGATCACACCCGAGGTGAAGGTGGAGATCGAAGCGGCTGTCGCCTGACGGTTTCGGTTGGGGGCACTCCGCCCGATGGCTACACTCGGCGAGCCGACCACTTCGGTGGATCGAACCTGCCCCGTTCGTCTAGCGGCCTAGGACGCCACCCTCTCAAGGTGGTAGCACGGGTTCAAATCCCGTACGGGGTACGCACCAGCGCCGCTCTTCGGAGCGGCGTTCGTCGTTCTTGAACCGACAGAAGCTGCCATGGTCGATGGTCAGCTCGCCGTCGGCCCCAGGATGTGCCTCGATCGGCTGAGGAACGCAGTGCAGCGCAGCGACCGGCGAGGCCGGCTGATGTGGGATCGCAGTTGTGTTCGCACGTCAACGGAAAGCGTCGCTCAACGCCTCATTTGAGCACGGGGCCGGCCGACGTTACGTTCTCAGATGTGACACATGTTGTAGCTGAATCAGGGGCTGATCAGCGCACGGAGGCGCGTCGCGAACGCGCTGACCGGGAGCGCTCTGAAGTCAGGGCTCGAATTCTCGAAGCTGCCCGCGAGACGCTTCGAGACGGCACGATGTTCGATCTCACGATGCAGCGTCTTGCGACGGATGTCGGGTTGAGCCGCCAGACGATCTACCGCTATTTCCCAACCGTTCAGGAGATCTTTCGAGCGCTCTCGGACGAGGTGATCTCTGAGATCTATTCGAACCTGCCCGACCTTCCCCTCAGCGATCCCGACTACATGTCGGCATTCGTCGATGTCGCCCTCACGGTGTTTTGCGCTGATTCGGAGGTCGTGAGGGTGCTCGTGCTCGCCTCAGCGATCGGCCGAGCAACTGGCGACTGGGTCCAAGTCGACCCGGAAGAGGTCCTGTCGTCGGCTTTGAGCGCAGTGTCTCCGGAGCACCGTCGTGTCTCTCGTGACCCTGAGGTCGCTGCGCGAGTTCTGGTCACCTATTTCCGAGGAGCGCTCTATGGATGGGCTGCGGGGTTCTTGAGTGATACCGACTTCGCGCAAGAGGTTCGGAAGGCAGGATCGCTCGCTGTCGCGTGAGTGGATTCCACCCGATGCTCAACAGTCGTGCGACAAGGGCAGCCGTGGTTTTGGTTGCAGGAGCGTTGATGGCTTCAACGCTTGTTGCTGCGTCGTCGGCCCCGCTTTCGGCCACGACTGGGGCGACCGGCGATCTTGATACGACGTTCGACACGGATGGCTGGAACACCATTTCCGGAACCGGTCTCTGGTTCGAGGCTGCGTCGGTCGTTGTGCAGTCGTCGGGGAAGGTGGTGGTTGCGGGTGCCCGGATGAACGGGTCCCAGTTCGATCCGTTGATTGCCCGGTTTAACACCGACGGCAGTTTGGATACGACGTTCGGTTCCGACGGGACCGGGATCGTGGTTGAGCCGTGGCCGAATGCCACGATCATGGAGTGGGTGAACCGGTCCGGTGCAGCGGTTGATGTTGCGTTGCTGTCCGATGACCGGATCGTGGTGACAAGCTCGCCGTCCGGCGACAACGAGAAGCACGGCATCATGTTGTTCACCGCCGAGGGGGTCCTTGACCCGAGCTTCTGGAGCGACGGCCGACGCAAGATCGCGAGTGGCGGACCAAACATGGACGTGTGGACCACAGCAGTCACCGTCACATCCGACGACAAAATCATGATCGTCGGAACCAGTCCCGACAACAGCTGGGACTACCGGATGAAGGTGTACCGACTAAACACCGACGGATCTCTCGACACGTCGTTCAATAACGACGGCATGCGCAACGTCTATTTCCCGAGTTCGGTCGACAACCTCGCCAACGCCGTGGTGATGAGCGGAGACAAGACCGTCTTCGGGGGGTCTGCGGCAGACTCTTGGAGTCGTCACGACATGGGTATCGGGCAACTGACGTCTGACGGACGTAACGACACCGCGTTTGCTTCAGGCACCGGCCGCACCTACGTCGATTTCGGTTTCGGTGATTCCGATGTTCGAGAACTACTCGTTCAAGCTGACGGCAAGATCGTCGGAATCGGCGAGTCGCAGGTCTTCGACAACGACGACTCTGTCGCAGTCACGCGCCTCAACGCCGACGGATCGCTGGACACGTCGTTTTCCGAAGACGGCAAATTCGCCCACGACTTCGGGAACGGCGATTCCTACGGGTGGGCCGGGGCGCTCGATGAGGACGGCCGAATCGTGATCGCCGGCCAGTACAACAACGGCGCCAACGACAAGGCGTTCGTGATGCGACTCACCACCGCCGGCGCACTCGACACAAGCTTCGGAACCGGCGGCATCAAGACGTTTGATTTCGTCGCCGACCACGACGAGAAATTCAACGCCATCGCGGTGCAGGGAGACGACATGGTCGTCGCTGGAGCCTCCGGATCCGATCTCTTGGTCGCTCGACTGGCCGACCTGTACTCAAACACGCTGAACATCATCTATGACAGTCAAGGTGGTTCAGCGGTCACTGACGGCGACGCAACCACCACCACTGGTGGAGCTATCGCAACGCTTCCGACTGATCCGACCCGCACTGGATACACGTTCAACGGTTGGTTCACCGCATCATCCGACGGGACCGAGATCACCGCTGGTGATGCGCACGGCCAGACCGGCGATTTCACCCTGTACGCCCACTGGCAGATCAACACCGTCACTTTGGCCTACGACCCGCAAGGCGGCACCGGCCAACCCGATGCCCATGTAGGCGAAGCCGGAAGTGCCGTCACCGTGTCATCAATCGTCCCAACCCGAGCCGGCTACACGTTTGCTGGCTGGAACACCCAGATCGACGGCTCTGGCTCACCCTGCATCGCCGGAGACGAATACACCTTGCCGATGGAAGGATCGGCAACCTTGTTCGCTCAATGGCAGGTCACGCCCACAACCACAACTACGACCACCACCACGGTTGCGTCGACAACCACGACAACCACCACAACCACGACCACGGTGGCGCCAACCACCACCACGACGGTTGCGTCGCCGCCCGGCGTTGTGCTGGCACCACCGGTCGCTTCGCTTCCTGCTGCGCCAACTCCCGGCACCCCAACCTTCACCGGCTAGACCACCGAAGGGGGAGACCCTGTGCCCGTGTCGCCCTCAGCCGCCGAGGAAGAGCTGATAGGCGGGGTTCGAAGTCTCGTCCCAGTGGCGGTAGCCCAGCTCGCCGAGGAACTCACCGAACGCGACCTGGTCCTGAGAAGGCACCTGCATGCCCACGAGCACTCGCCCGTAGTCGGCACCGTGGTTGCGGTAGTGGAACAGCGAGATGTTCCAGTCGGGCCGCATGTTGGCGAGGAAGCGCATGAGTGCGCCCGGCCGTTCGGGGAATTCGAAGCGGTACAGGACCTCGTCGCCGGCGAGCGGGGACTTTCCGCCGACGAGGTGGCGAAGGTGGACCTTGGCGAGTTCATCCCCGGTGAGATCAAGCGTCGTGAAGCCGGCCCCTTCCAGCTGGTCGGCGATCTCGGCGGCTTCATTCCGGTGCTGGGTCTCGATGCCGACGAACACGTGGGCTTCCGCAGCGTCGCTGATCCGGTAGTTGAACTCCGTCACCGATCGATCGCCGACCTCGGCACAGAATCGACGGAACGAGCCGCGCTCCTCCGGGATGGTCACGGCAAAAACGGCCTCTCGCCGTTCGCCGATCTCGGCGCGCTCCGACACGAAGCGGAGGCGGTCGAAGTTCATGTTCGCTCCGCAGGCGATCGCAACAAACGTCTGCCCTTTTGCACCCGTCTGCTCGGCGTAGTGCTTCAGGCCGGCGATGGCGAGCGCTCCAGCGGGCTCGAGGATGGCCCGGGTGTCGCCGAACACATCCTTGATCGCCGCACACGCGGCGTCGGTGTCGACCCGCAGGATCTCGTCGACGTGGCGCTGCACGAGTCGAAACGTCTCGTCACCGACCCGACGCACCGCGGTGCCGTCACTGAACAATCCGACGTCGTCGAGTTCGATGATCTCACCTGCACCGACACTTCGGGCCATTGCGTCCGAGTCCTCGGTCTGAACGCCGATGATCCGGATGTCGGGCCTGAGCGACTTGAGGTAGGTGGCGATGCCCGAGATCAGCCCTCCGCCCCCGATGGCGACGAAGACAGCGTCGATCGGGCCGGGGTGCTGACGGAGCAGTTCCATCGCAATCGTGCCCTGGCCGGCGATCACGTCGGGATCGTCGAACGGATGCACGAACTCGAGGCCCTGCTCGGCCATCAGACGATGGGCCTCGGTCTCGGCGTCGCTGTAGGACTCGCCGTGCAACACGACCTCCGCGCCGCGGGCACGAACGGCATTGACCTTGAGCGCCGGCGTGGTGACCGGCATGACGATCACTGCTCGGCAGCCGAGCTCGGCGGCGGCGAGGGCAACCCCTTGAGCGTGGTTTCCGGCTGAGGAGCAGATGACTCCGCGGGCGCGCTGCTCCGGGCTGAGCTTGGCCATTTTGTTGTAGGCACCGCGCACCTTGAACGAGAAGACCGGTTGGAGGTCCTCGCGCTTCAGCAGCACCCGATTGCCGGTGCGCGCCGAAAGCGACGGGGCATCGTCAAGCGGTGTCTCGACCGCAATGTCGTAGACGTCGGCGGTCAGGATCCGACGCAGGTAGTCGTTGTCATCGATACCGGTCACTCCATTAGTCAACCAGCGAACCCGGGCCTGCGTGTTCGACCCTCGTGCCGGTCGTCAGCGAGGCGAACGTCTCGCCGTCGACCAGCAACACTGGGCAGTCGACCCCATAGAGCGATTCGGCGACCATCGCCCCGGCCACGAGATTGATGTCGGCCTTCGTGACGATCAACGCCGCCGGCCCCGCGCCGGTACGCAGCGCTTCGCCCAGAACCCCGGGAGTGCCTGACGATCCGCGCGAACCGGGCATGGCCACGACGGCGCCCGCCATCGATGCGCCGGCCTGGGGGTGGGCTTGGTCGATGATCTCTCCCGTGCTGGGGTCAAGGCCGCCCCAGAAGCTGAGTGGTTCATCAAGGCGCAGGATCTGCCCCGAGATCGATTCGCCGTGCAGCCAGCGTCCGGTGATTTTCACGCCGGACCCCCAATCTGTCCGGTGACCGCAGCGTCGGCGCAGGCCTGGAGCCCACCGAAAACGACATCGATCGGCAGCATGCCTGGCGCGTAGTAGGCCCACTTCGCCGAGTTGGTCATGACCGTGCCGCGAACGCCCGAGGGTTGCGGTGGGTAGTAGGTGCAGGTGTCGAGGACGACCTCAACACCGAGCTCGTCNAGTTCGGCACGCCAGCCGCGCAGGCCGAGCTCGTGGTCGATCGCCCGGCTGGTGGTGACGACGAGACGAACGTCGTCGTGAACCTGGCGCCCGGCGAGCGCTTCCCGCAGGGCCCCGAATTCGTCGATCGAGAAATGCGGCGTGCCGAGGCACACACTGTCGATGTGTTCGCTGTCGGTGGTGGTGAGCAGCGTCCGTGCCTCGGCGAGTGCTTCCCGGTCGACGACGGTGACCCGGTCGACGGGGCGTCCGCCGGTGGCGTCGGCAAAGGTCGGGGCTTCAGGCGTGACGCCGACGGCGTGGAACATCTCCACGGCGCCGGACGTCGCAGCCGCAGCGGCGATGGCCTTGAGCGCATCTTCTTCTACGCTCGGCAGACCGGTGAGGACCGGAACCGCGGTGCCGACGGCGCGGCCCATGATGATCCCGAGCAGATGGGGGAGCGACGGGTCGGCCAGTTCGTCATCGGTGAGCTCCAGCCGAAGTTCGTGGGTGGCGAGGCGCCCCTCGTCGGTGTGCAGGCCGGCCAATGGCACCTTCCCGATGATCGCCGCACACACATCGAGCAGGTCACCGTACTNGTTGGTGCGTGCGCCGAGCACCGAGTTGAAGAAGGAGACGGCGTTCGATTCCGAGCCGACGATCTGCGTGCCGACCGTGGGACGGGTTCGGGCCTCGTGATACGGCGCGCACGACCACATCGCCGTGCATCCCAGNGCTTCGTAGATCTCCATCAGCCGAGCCGCACCCCGAACCGCTTCGGGAGTCGCAGCCTCCGGCCGCATCGCGGGCTGATTGATGTCGATCAGGCTCGCATTCGTGTGTGTGGGCACGGCGAGCGTCGCTCCCTCGGCGAGGAGAAACTCGGCGTAGTCGAGCGCGAGTCGACCGGTGTAATGGCACGACCCAATGTGGGCGAATTCGATCGGAACGAAATCGGTCGCTCCCGACGTTTCGGCCGCTGCGACGAGCATGCGCATCGCCAGTTGTTCGGCCTTGCCGTGACCGCCAGCGAGTCGCTCTCGATCGAGGTCGTCGAGCTCGATGCTCGTCACGGACTCAGCTGCGCGGGTAGAGGGTCTCGGTGTTGCCGTCGACACCGATGATCTGGCCCGAGATGTGGCGGCCATAGTCCGAGACGAGGAACATGATCAGATCACTGATCTCCTGCGGATCGACATAGCACTGCATCGATGTGCCGATGGCGTACATGTGCCGGACAGCCTCAGGGTCAAGGCCCTCGGCGCCGGCGTGCGCGGCGATNACGCGCTCCATGCGGTCGCCGTTGACATTGCCCGGAACGATGCCGTTGACCCGAATGTTGTCGGGTCCAAGCTCCATCGCGAGCGTCTCGGTGAAGCCTGCGGCCGCCCACTTGGCAGCGACATACGGAGACCGGCCTGGGAAGCCCATGATGCCGGCACCCGAGATCATGTTGATGATGACGCCGCTCTGCTGGGCCTTGAAGACCGGGGCCACGCGGCGAGCGCAGTAAAACTGCGCGTCGATGCAGATGCTCATGCAGTGATCCCACTCCTCGTCGGTGACGTCCTCAACCAGCTTGGTNGGNCCGCCGACACCAGCGTTGTTGATCATGATGTCGAGCCCGCCGGGCAGGATCTCGTCAAAGATCGCGTTGAGTGCCGACGAGTCGCTGACATCGCATTCCCACGTGGTGATCCCGTCAGGAAGGGTGGCCAGCCCACGTGGATCGATGTCGCAGGTGAACACCTCGGCACCGAGCTCGTGCATGGTGATCGCTGTGGTGCGGCCCATACCGTCGCCGCCGGCGGTGACGAAGGCGCGCTTGCCCTCGAGCGAGATCTGCATGTTGTGACTCCTGGTTTGATCCTGCGAGGCGGTCGGATGGTAGGCCCCGACTGAACGATCGTCCAGCGATGGTCAGACTCGCCCGGCGAGCGCTGCGACGTCGGCGCTCGATCCCAGCACGACGAGGACCGTTCCTGCAGGTACCGGTGTCGATGATGACGGATTTGCGACATAGCCGTGGTCGGCGTCGCGCAGGGCGATGACGAGCGGCTGCCCACCGGGCCCGACAAGATCGCCAAGCGGTTTCCCGACCGCGGGCGACGTCGGCGGGACCTCGATCTCATCGACGGTCACGCCGTGGCTGTCGTCGTGCAGCACCTCATCGAGGAACTCGGCCAACGTCGGGTGCAGAGCGAGGGCACCCATGCGGCTGCCGCCGATCTCGTAGGGATTGACCACCCGATCAGCGCCTGCCTGGAAGAACTTGGCCTCGTTGTGCTGGTGGTCGGTGCGAGCGACGATATGAAGCGCCGGGTTGAGCGCTCGAGCCGAAAGCGTGACGTACACATTGTCGGCATCGGAGTCGAGCGCTGCGATGAGGGTGGTCGCCCGCTCGATGCCAGCGTCGCGCAGGGTNTGGTCCTCGGTGGCTTCGCCGATGACGATCGGCCATTCGCTGTCGGGTTGGGGTTCGCGGTCGACCATCACGACCTCGGCACCGTGTCGGCCGACATAGTGGACGATGGCCTGCCCGACGCGGCCGTTGCCCACGACGATGATGTGATTCGACTTCTTGTCGATCATGCGGAGTCCTCTCCGGATCTTGAGTCCGTCGTTGATGGAACCCTCGACAAGCGCCTCGAACGAGACGCCAAGGGTGTAGAGCGCAGTACCGACGCCGAAGAGCGCGAGTAGCAGCGTGAAGGTCTGGTAGGCCGCCGTAATCTCCTCGGGAGCACCGATCTCGGAGAAGCCGACTGTCGTGATCGTGATCACGGTCATGTANAGCGAGTCGAAGGCACTGAGCCCGAGCAGCAGATAGCCGATGAACCCGATCACGGTGACGCCCGAGAGCATGCTGGCCCCGACGCGTACGCGCCGCCATGGATCGTTCTCGACACGACGGCGTCGGTGTCGAGCCGGAAAGACCTTCACGGCGTGCCTCTTTGTTCGGTGGTCACCATGCGAAGTCACTTTGGCGCATCGTCCATGACTCGGCGAGTTTGCCGTCGACGAGGCGATAGTGGCCGATCCAGGCGATCGCGATCGTGCCACCGGTTGTGATGTTGACGCCCCGCATGGTGAAGCGGGCGTAGAGCATGTTGCCGACCTCGTGCAGATGGTCGACATCGAGCGAGGTGCCGCGTAGGTGGCTGGTGATCGTGGTGACGTGAGCGACGTACGCCTCCGGGCTCATCGTCGCCGCCCCGTCGACGCCGTGACGAACGTAAGGGTTATGCAGACACCCGAGTGCGGTGTGGGTGTCGCCGTCGATCCAGAGGGCCTGCCAGCAGCGCACCAAGACGTTGTTCGGTGCTGTCGTCATCGGGTCGGACATGGGATTCCTCAGAGTGACTCGAGTGGGTCGGGAATACGGGCGGCGACGATGCGTCGTCGCCACCAGGTGCTGTGGGCGGCGGTGAGGATCACAGCGACCCCCATACCCGCCATCGTCTCACGAAGCCCGACCCGGTCGGCGATGACACCGAAGGGCAGGGCGGCCAGACCGAAGGCGGAGAAGCTCAGCATGATGAGCGACTGGACGCGTCCGTGGTACTCCATGTCGGCGCTCGACAAGATCAGCGATCCGTTGAGCGACTGGAAGGCCGACATGCCGCAGCCGACCACGAACATGGCGCCGAGCGCCAGCCCGAAGTTCGGCATCACCGCGAACAAGATGATCGCCCCACCGAACACGTACGCCGCCGTGTTCTGCCGTTGACGGAGCTGTTCTCTCGGTGTGTTGGCCAATGCCACCGAGGTGATCACGGCGCCGACAGCGGCGACGGTCGTGAGCAGGCCGAGGCTGCCGGCGCTGCGATTGAACAAATCGGCGACGACCGTCGGCAGAAAGGCCTGATGCGCGAAGCCGAACATCACGACACCGAGCGACATCACCAGGAGCCGCACCAGTTCGGGCTTCGATCGGGTGTAGCGGATGCCTTCCTTCAGATCTTCGAGCGGGCCGGAGTCGCGGACGAATCGGGGGGCGCCCTCGGGCAGGGTGACCGACAGGCCCACCGCGATCAGCGAAAGCACTGCCGATACCCAGTACACGCCTGCGATACCGATGACCGAAATGCCGATCATCACACCGGNGGCTGCGGGTCCGACCACGCGGGTGACCTGAGCGCTCATCGTGCCGAGCATGATTGCGTTCGTGAGGCCGTCCCGGCTGACGATCTCCGCCGACAGTGCCATCCGGGCCGGTGCGAGGATCGAGATCGTGGAGCCTCCGACGACCGAGGCCGCGACGATCATCCAGTAGGCGATCACGTCGGTNTCGATCGCAACCGCAATCAGCACCGCCGTGACGGTGTTGATCAGCTGGGTGGTGACGAGGATGGTGCGCTTCGTGAAGCGGTCGGCGAGAACACCCCCGGTCGGGATCGCCACCAGCCCGGCAACGCCGAAGCCGATCAGCACACCGCCGAGTGCCGTGTTAGTGCCGGTGAGTTCGTAGGCCAGCCAGCTCCGGGCGATCTGCTGGGTCTGCATTGCGAGGAAGACGAAGACGCCGCCCCACCAAAGACGGCGGAACTCGGGGATCGCCAGGGAGGCGAAGCGTCCCGTGGGTTCCGGCGTATCCGTCATCAACGTCGACCGTAGCGGGCGTCGTTGCGCCGACCCGGATCCGATGCGAGCATCTCGCCGACACCGGAGGGATCACGTGGCCGACAATGACAAGGCGAAGCTGCTTGCCGAGCGGGCATCACTACTCATGACGGTTGAGCAACTCGATCCAAGCGACTGGGACACGCCCTCGTTGGCGGCCGGTTGGCGGGTGCGTGATGTCGTCGCTCATGTGAACTTCAACGTCACGCTCGGCCTCGGCACCACGATCGTNGGGATGCTCAAGGCTCGGGGCGACATTCACCGTTTCATGGCGACCCATGCTCGCAAGATCGGCGAACGGCCGATCGCCGAGCACCTCGAGGCATTACGTCGGGTGGCGGTCTCGGAGACGGTCGCCCCGACCACAAAGCCCTCCGATGGGGGGATCGATGCCTTCGTCCATCACCACGACATCGCCCTGGCCGTGGGCCGGGATGTGCCGACCGATGACGCCCGGCTCCGTTGGCTTGCCGACGGCATCCCTCAAGCGACCCGCTTCATCGGATGTGCCGAGCGGGTACGTGACGTGCGGATGATCGCCACCGACATCGACTGGCACTACGGCACCGGCCCCGAAGTTCGCGGGCCGGCAGCAGCGATCATCCTTGCTGCCTGCGGCCGGTCGGTGTGGCTCGACCGACTCGAGGGTCCCGGTCGCGACGTGCTGGCACAGCGCTGATGAGCACCCTGCTCTCCGACCTTCGCGTCATCGACCTGACCGATGATTTCGGTGAGGCGGCGGGCCGCGTACTCGCTGATCTCGGTGCCGAGGTGATCAAGGTCGAACCACCGTCCGGGTGTGCATCGCGACACCGGGGTGCGAGCGACACCGACGGCACGGCCTTTCACTGGCGGGCGTGGGGCCGTGGCAAGCGCAGTGTCGTGCTCGACCTTCAGACCGCAGATGGCATCGATGCGCTGCACCGTCTGCTGGCGAGTGCCGACATCCTGCTCGAGACGGCGACCTCCGCCGAGCGGACCGCCTGGGGCGTCAACGTCGATGACGTTGCCGACGCATACCCCCGGCTGGTGCACGTCAGCATTACCCCCTTCGGTGTTACCGGCCCGCTGGCCGATGCGCCCGCGACGGACATGACGCTGTCAGCTGCAGGCGGGTTCTTGAACCATCAAGGNGATCGTGATCGCCCNCCGTTGCCGATCGGATTTCCNGAAACGGCCAATCACGGTGCCGTTCAGGCGGCCGCCGATGCCATCACGGCGATCTACGAGCGCGAGCGCTCCGGTCTCGGCCAACACCTCGACACATCGATGCAGGCCGCCGTGGTCGGAACCCTGCTGTGGACCGCGAGCTACGCCGCCGTTGACCGCAACCCGACCTTCTCGGGTGACGATCGAGCCGATGGACCCTCCGATCGTGGCGGAGAGGTCGTGCCCGGCGTACGAAACCCGGTCGTCGAGCCGTGTGCCGACGGGTTCGTCGTGATGACCTTCGTGCTGGGTGCGCAGGGCAATGCGGCGTTTGCCGCCGCCATCCGGTGGCTCGAGGATGAGGGTGTTCTCGATGAGGATCTCTGCGGTCGTGATTGGGAACCGTGGATCGATGAGATGAAGGCGGGGGAGTTGCCGGTCGAGATGGGCGCTCGGGCCATGCGCGCCGTGCTCGATTTCCTGAAGACGAAGACCAAGGCCGAGATCCATGCCCGCTCGGTCACCGACAAATTGCTGATCGCGCCAGCGAACAACGCCAAGGATCTGCTCGCCGATCCGCAATTGCTCGCCCGTGACTTCTGGGTTGACGTAGATGGGCTTCCACTGCCCGGTCCGTTTGCCGTGCTGAGCGAAACGCCGATTGTCTACGAGGGTGGTGCGCCCGTCCTCGGCGCCGACCAGATGTTGCTCGAGTCGATCCCGGAACCGGTGTCGCCGGCACCCGCCGCGATTNNNACCGAACCTCGATCAGGCGTCTTCGCCGGACTCAAGGTTGCCGACCTCACGTGGATGGCCGCCGGCCCGCTCATCACGCGCGAACTCGCCAACCACGGCGCCACGGTCGTGCATGCCGAGACCATGACCCGCGTCGACACGATGCGATGGCTGCCGCCGTACTTCGGCGATCAGTTCACGCCNGAGACNGGCCTGCCCGCCGCGAACGCCAACCAAAGCAAGCTCGGTCTGGCCTGCAACTTCGCCAAGCCCGAAGCCCGGGCCGTGATCGATCGGCTGATCGATTGGGCCGATGTCGTCGTCGAGAACTTCCGGCCCGGTATGGCCGCCCGCCACGGTTTCGGGTGGGAGCAGGTCCACGCCCGGAATCCTCGGGCGGTAATGCTGTCGACCTCCATGCGAGGCCAGACGGGACCCGAGGCGACAATGATCGGTTTCGGTCTCCAGGGTGGGGCCATGGCCGGGTACGTCGACGTGACCGGCTGGCCTGATCGTTCGCCGATCGCCCCATGNGGGGCGTACACCGACTTCGTGTCGCCTCGCTTTGCGCTCGCTGCGCTCGTCGCAGCGTTGCGTCACCGCGACCGCGTTGGTGTCGGGCAGTACATCGACGTCTCGCAGAACGAGGCGGGCGTGCACCATCTCGGTCCATTGGTGAGTGAGTACGCCGCCACGGGCAACCTGCTCGAACGGCCGGGCACGGCAGCGGAGGCCGGTGCCCCGAGCGGCGTGTTTCGCGCTGCCGGGAGCGAGCGGTACCTCGTCGTGTCGGTGATCTCCGACGCGCACTGGGCCGGTCTCGTTTCCGTCGCCGAGCCGATGCGGGCGTTCGGTCATCTGGACCGAGCGGCCCGACTCGCCGCGCGCGCCAAGATCGAGGCTGGATTCGCTGCGTGGCTCGCCGATCAGGACCCGTTCGATACCCAGTCCGCCCTACTCGCCGCCGGGTGCCCGGCCTACGTCTCGCTGAGAGCTACGGACCTCATCCGCGATCCACAGCTCACCCACCGTGGATTCTTCACGCCGCTCGAGCACCAAGTGATCGAGTCCCGCTTCGATGGGCCGGTCAGCCATTTCTCGGCGACACCCCACGCCCCGTGGCGAGCCGGGCCGACGATCGGCGAGCACAACGAGCAGATTCTGAAGGATCTCCTCGGTTTCACCGACGACGAGATCACCGACCTTGCGATCGCCGACGTGTTGACGTAGTCGGAAGCCGTCGGAAGAAGGGCGTGGTCTGCTGCGACTAATGTCCCGCAGATGAGTGATCTGCCGCCTGACGCCGCCGACCAGCCCTCGCCCGCTCCGTTGTCACCAGGGGGCTCTCGGCGAGCCATCGCCATTGTTGTTGGTGTTTTGCTCGTTGCGATCATCGGCGGTCTGTTCGCGTGGCAAGCATTGTCCGACAGTGATGATGGCGGTGACGATGATGTGACCGTTCTGTCGCCCCGGGAGGACTTCCTCTTTCAGCCGGCTGACGCGCCCGGACCCGATCCGTTCACTCCTTCCGTCGCCAACGTCCTTGTCGATGTCGAAGACGAGGGGCTCCGGAGCGGGGTCGTTGTCGCCGGCCCCGGACTCTACGGCGGCACGAACGAGAACGTCTGCGACGTCGACCAGCTGATCGAATTCCTGCGGGAGAACCCAGACATGGCTCTCGCATGGGCCGAGGTGCAGGGACTGACCGTGGCCGAACTCGAGGACTACCTGCGGAGCTTGGAGCCAGCGATCCTGCTGGAAAACACGCTGGTGACCAACCACGGGTACCGCAACGGAAGAGCGACACCGTTCCAAGCGGTTCTCGAGGCCGGCACCGCTGTTCTGGTCGATGAAGACGGTATTCCACGAGCACGTTGCGCCTGCGGGAACCCATTGATTCCGCCGGACACGCCTGGGGAGGAACCACCGACGACCTCGATTCCGGATGTGCCGACGACCACGGTTCCCGAATGCCCCCCGACCCCGCCCTACGGCTTTCAGGAGAGCGACGGCGGCTGGATCCTCGAAACTGAAGAGGGGGTCTACCGCTGGTACGAAGAGTCGCGAACATGGGTTGCGACCGACGGCAGCGAAGCGACCTACGAGGACGAGACGCTGGTACCCGGCTATCGCGAAGAGTGTTACCCGTGTCCCGAGGACTCGTCGGGTTCCTCGTCCTACGAGTACCGCGATGGGACCTATCGCACGCCAGAGGATGTGGCGGAAGCTGAGGGCGAGCAGCGCATCACGACCTACATCATCATCACACCGGGTGATCGCGAGATCGAAGAGATCGATAGCTCGGCGACCTACCCCTACGACGAGCGTTACGACTTTGACGAATGTTTCCCGCCGTGCCCGGAGGATGATTCCTGGGGTTGGATCTTTGGCGAATCAGACCTCTACACCGGATGGGCCTGGGTCGAACAGGACGGCAATGTCTGGGTGTGGTCAGCCGCCGATGGCGGTTGGCGCCAGCTTCTGACGGATCCGGCTGACGACATCGTGATCAAGGATTACGCAGATCTACCTGGCTGGACTTCGGATTGCTTCGAATGTCCGCCCTGGGGTTGGACGACGAGCCCGGATGGCCGGTACGTCTGGCAAGACCCGACCGGCAACATCTGGTACTGGTACTCCGACGATGGTTGGGTTCCTCAAAATCGGCCCATCGGCGCCGCCTACACCGAGTACCAGGTTCCGACTGAAGATCTTCCCGGTTACGACGAAGATTGTCATTGCGATACGTCGTTGTGGGGTTGGATCGAGACTGGCGACGGTTTGACGCTCTGGGAAGGCCCGAACGGGACGCTGTGGCGCTTTATCGATGGGCTTTGGACTCCTGTCGATGCGGCTGGCGAGCCGGTTGGTTTCGCCTACAGCATCGAGAGCCACCGTGGTCTTCCCGGGTGGGCGCCGTGCTTTGGCGACCCAGTCATAACGCAGACTGATCCTGATCCAGACCCCGATCCTGACCCCGATCCTGACCCGGATCCTGACCCGGATCCGGACCCTGACCCGGACCCGGATCCGGATCCTGATCCGAACCGAATTGCTGATGAGTCGCTGAGCGGGCAGTGCGCCGTCGAGCGAAGCACGTTCACGGTTCGCTGGTTCACTCGGGCCGAAGATCCACTTCCGGACAACTGGACACTGACGGTGACGATCGACTCGGTCGACTACGGACTCCTCACGTACTCGACGACGACCGCGGCAACCCCCGGCCAGACTGCATGGGAGGTTGCACTACGACCGCTCGATTTCGCGCCGAGCGGATTCCCCACCTACATCTGGCCGGACAACGCCGGTTTCGTGACCTTCGACGTCGCGATTGCCGGGAGCGGCGGCGCCCCCTATGAGACGCTCACCGCCAGCTACAGCATGGCCTGTCCGCTGGAGCTCTACTCATCGCAGATGATCGTCAATTGCCTCGACGAACGCCCCTGGGCTGACGTGTATTGGTCTGTCGCGGCAACTGACCCCCTTCCCGATTCGTGGCGGGTCACCGTGACCTTCGACGACTATGCGCCGCTGACGAAAACGGTGAGCGCCGACACCTTTGAGATCAGGTTCTGGTCGGATGAGTTCGGGTTCCCCACGACGTACTGGCCGGCAACCCCAGGGGAGCGGCTCACGTTCTCCGGTGAGATCGAAGCGGTCGGTGGGACGGTCACGTACGACACGACGTATCTCTACCAGTCGATTGAACCACCGGCGGCCGGCCAGAACGGCTGCCCCGTTTACTTCGAGGACTAAGGCCCTCTCGCAGGGAACGCCTGCCCTGCGAGAGCATGTGGCACCGAGGCGCCGCTTCGGTGCCCCAGCGCCGTGTTTTGCTCTTCATCCGAAGCATTTCGCAAGACTTTGCAGGCTGCGTTTATCCGCCAGGTGATCGATGTCTGGTCGCTGGTATCGATGGCGGCATGGCGTCTCCGTCGAGTGGTCGGCTGACTGCGAACCGTTGGTCACTGTCCCAGGTGAGTTGTTCAAGCAGTTCCGGCATGAGGTGGTTCGCTCGGTCGGCCGTGACGTTGCGGGAACGGTGAGACTGGCAGCCCAGGTTGCGCGGTAGCTGAGCGATTTCTTTCCCGCCCTTGATCTTCGCGAGATTCTGCAGGACCATCCGATCAGAAGTCAGCCGTTCGCTGCGGCCAACGCGCGTGGACGGCCCAACGAGGGGGAGCCCAAATGCCATTCATCTATTCAGTTGCTGCGCACGTGTCCGATTCGAAACTCTTCGCCGAAGCTGGCGCCGGGTGGGCCGGCGAACGCATGCGTTCGCTCGGTGCGAACAGTGTGACGGCAAACCAGGTCGTCATGGGTGGCGAAATGGCCGGCCAGGTCTTGGTTGCGTTTGAGGTCGACACCGCAGATTCCGCAATGGCGCTGAACGCCGCCATCTACGGCGACGACGATCTCGTAGGGCTGTTGCGGGATGCGGGAGTGCAGGTTGAGCGCCGAAGCCTGATGCGGATCCAGGCGGAATTCGGAACTCGCGACGCAAGCCACGCAACAGTTCTCTACGTTGCCGGTCAGCCTGTCGATGACGAGACGGCCGAAACGAACTTCACCCGGAATTGGAATCACATCAGCGCAGGTGCAGCGGGGATGACAGCGATGCAAGTCGTTGCGTCCGGACCCGCACCCTTCAATGGAGTTGTCGTGACCTGGGCAGACTCCATGGATGCGCTGCTCGCAGCGTCTGCCGCGAACTTTGCCGACCCAGCGGTTCAGGAAACGATGGCGGCGACGAAATCAACGATCCTGGGTCGTTTGATGACGCGTCGCCTTTTCTAGGCGTTCCTTCAAGGGCAGACCCGCCGCGTGTGCGGGACGAGTGCCCCACGTGCTGTCAGCGCGCCCGAGTTTCCGAGCGTTCGTGGTCGGGACGGCGGGATTTGAACCCACGACCCCCTGCTCCCAAAGCAGGTGCGCTACCGAGCTGCGCCACGTCCCGTGTGGAGGCTGAGGGTACCGGGAATGTGCTCGTGCGAAGGCGAAAACTGTGATCTGACGCTCGCCTGGGCCACACTGGCTCCATGGCCGACATTCGCAGCGTCACGATTGAGGACGTCGCCGCCGCAGCGAGCGTCTCGGTAGCGACCGTCAGTCGCGCGCTGCGCGGCCTCGACAATGTCGCGCACAGCACTCGCCAGAAGGTTGAGTTGGCCGCCGCCGAGCTCGGGTACGTCGCCAATCCTGCAGCGGCGAAGCTGGCGGCGGGCAGTTCGAAGACGATCGTGGTCGCCGTGTCCAATATCGCGGGCTGGTTCTCAGCCCAGGTCGTCGGCGGGGTCGAGGCAGTGCTGTCAGAGGCCGGCTACGACACGCAGGTGATGGGTGTCGCCGGTCCCGAAGCACGACGCCACTTCGTCGCATCCGCGCTCCAGATGCACCGGCGGGTCGACGGGCTTGTCATGGTCGATATTCGTCTCGAACCCGATGAGGTCGACGCGCTGCGGGACACCGACATCCGCACCGTCACCATCGGCAACAGCTATCCCGGCCTATCGTCGGTGCGCCCCGATGACATCTCGGCCGCTCGTCTCGCCGTCGACCACCTGCTGCAGCTCGGCCACCGACGGATCGGCCTCATCGAGGGCATGCCCGACGATCCCATGCGAACCGAGGTCTCGTGGCGCCGCCGTGAGGGGTACGAACAGGCGCTCACCCGAGCGGGAATCGTCGTCGATCCTGACCTGCTCCATACCGGCAACTTTTCGATCGAGGGAGGGCAGGACGCCATGGCCCGCCTGTTGGCCTTGCCCAAGCCGCCCACCGCAGTGTTTGCGATCTCCGACGAGATGGCGATGGGAGCTAGGGGAGTGGCCGTCGAACAGGGCCTTCGGATTCCTGAGGACATGTCGGTGGTTGGTTTCGATGATCATCCACTCGCCCAGACGGTTGCGCTCACCACGATCCGGCAGGACCCGACAGCGAGCGGCGCCCATGCTGCTCGCTGGATCGTCGAGGATCTCCGCGACGATGCGTGCAACCTTCACACCCACGAAGTCGATGTCGAGCTGGTGGTGCGGCGCACCACGGCGCCGCCCTGCTGATCACCGGACGGTCCGGGTTCAGCGAAGGAACTCGCTCAGATCGACCGGGCGCCCTTCGTCAATCGAGCGGTGCGCAGCGGCGCCAATCGCAACCGAGAGCAGACCGTCGAAGAGGCTCACCTCGGCGGGAGCGACGCCGAGCACGGCGTCGCGGAACTTCTGGTGCTCGACCCAGCTCGAACCCGAGTGGTGGCCCTCGTAGGGGATTTCGTCGTTTGTGACCGGGTGAATGTTGACGCCACCGATCCAGTGTTCACCGCGGCGGCCGATGCGCACGATGTCTTCGGGAATGAGTGCCTCGACCTTGCCCAGGGGGCCGACCACGCTGAGTTCCTCCTGGTTGTGGGTCGCTTCGGCGAACATGCAGAGATCGAGGAGGCCGCGAGCGCCGTCATCGAAGTCGACGATGACGAAGGCGTTGTCGAGAATGTCGGGGACTCGGCCGTCGTAGACCTCGTCGAGGTGGTTGACGTCCTGCGCACCGGAGGCCATCACGCGCACCGGGCGGCCCGGCATGATCTGCACCATCAGGTCGAAGAAGTGGCAGCACTTCTCGACGAGCGTTCCGCCGGTGTTCTCCGAGAAGCGATTCCAGTCGCCAACCTTCTCGAGGAAGGGGAAGCGGTGCTCGCGGATCGAGATCATCTTCGGGATGCCGACGGCACCCGCCGCAACCTCGTCGATCAGGCGGGCGATCGGCGGCATGTACCGGTACTCAAGACCGACCCAGGTGATCGCGTCTCGGCCCTCGGCGAGCTCGAGGATCGTGTAGCAGTCGTCGACGGTGGTGCAGAGCGGCTTCTCGACCAGCACATGGAGGTCGGTCGCCAGGAGGTCACGCAGCACATCGACGTGGGTGAAATTCGGCGAGGCGACGACCACGGCGTCGCAGACGTTGTCGGCGATCAGCGCTTCGTGGTTCGTGTAGTGCAGCGCATCAGGGACAAGCGCACCCGCGAACTCTCGGCTTCCGGGGTCGGGGTCGGCGATCGCCGTGACTTCGACACCCTCGGTGTGCGAGAGATTCTCGATGTGCTCCACACCCATCATGCCGCTGCCGATGATGCCGTACCTGAGCGTGGTCACAGTGCCCCCGAAATGATGAATCCCTTGGAATGTAAGCGTTTACATCCGCGGGCTAGCCTACGCACATGACCCACTCTCTGGTCCAGATCAGGCCACGTTCTCTTCCCGCCGGCCTCGACCCGATCGGCCCCCTCGGTTTCGGGACGTGGCGGTTCACCACCGATGATCTCGGTGCNGCCCACGAACTCGTCGANACGGCGCTCGATGTTGGCATGAATCTGATCGACACGGCCGACGTGTACGGCCTCGACTACAACGGCTCCGGCTTCGGTGGCAACGAAGAATTGCTCGGCAAGGTACTCGCTCAGGCACCCGGCTTGCGCGACCGCATGGTGCTCGCCACCAAGGGCGGCATCATGCCGCCGATTCCGTACGACTCGAGCGACGCCTACCTCCGCTCGGCGGTCGAGGCCAGCCTTGGGCGACTCGGTGTCGAGGTGATCGACCTCTACCAGATCCACCGACCCGACATGTTCGCCCATCCCGCTCAGGTCGCCGAGACGCTTTCGTCACTGGTTGGCGAGGGCAAGATTCGGGCGGTCGGCGTATCCAACCACACGCCGGCTCAGCACGANGCNCTGATCGCCCATCTCGGCGACCTGNCGCTCGCAACCAGCCAACCCGAGTACTCGCCGGCCTTCCTCGGCCCGCTGCGCGATGGCACTTTCGATCTCTGCATGCGTGATGGCATCGTGCCGCTCGCCTGGAGCCCGCTTGGTGGCGGTCGTCTCATGTCGGGCGAGAACGTTCCCACTGCGTTGATCGCCACGCTCGACGAACTCGCCGAGCGCGAGGGCGTAGACCGAGCAGCGATCTGTTACGCCTTCGTGCTCGCTCACCCGTCGGCACCGGTCGCCCTGCTCGGTACGCAAGATCCCGACCGGCTTCGTGCCGCAGTCGCCGCCCTCGATGTCACGCTTGATCGGAACGATGTCTACCGCATCGTCCAGGACAGCGAAGGAGTGCCGCTCCCGTGAGNNCCCCCGTGGAAATCAGCTGGTTCGGCGCCCTGTGCGACGACGACTACGAGTTCCTCGGCGTCCCGAACCCCGAGCTGCAGAGCTCGTGGAACCATTGCCGCGACATCGTCCAGACGGCCGACCGCAATGGCTTCGACAACATCCTCCTGCCATCGGGCTACCAACTCGGGATCGACTCGACCGCGTTTGCCTCGGCGATCGCGACCCACACCGAACAGATCAACCTGCTGCTCGCGGTGCGGATCGGGGAGATGTGGCTCCCGCAGCTGGCTCGCCAGCTCGCCACCATCGACCAGATGGCCGAGGGGCGCCTGACGATCAACATCATCAGCTCTGACATGCCGGGACAGTCGCTCGACTCCGAGCCTCGCTACCGCCGAACCGTCGAGTTCATGCACGGCCTGCGAGCACTGCTCAACGGTGAGCGTCTCGAGATCGATGGTGAGTTCGCCCAGTTCGACCTCGACCCGCCTCGCATCGCCACCGTCAACCCGGGTTGCCCGCCAATGTATTTCGGNGGATTCTCCGAGGCTGCTAAGCAGTGTGCTGCCGAAGCCGCCGACGTGTTCCTCACCTGGCCCGACACGGTCGCCTCGGTGGGTGAAACCGTCGCCGACATGCGCCGCCGTGCCGATGCGTTCGGGCGCAAACTGACCTACGGCCTGCGCGCCCACATGATCGTTCGCGAGACCGAAGCTGAAGCNCGAGCCGCCGCCGACCGACTCCTGTCGAAGCTCGACATCGACACCGGCGAGCAGATCCGGAACAAGTCACTCGACACCCAGTCGGCCGGCGTGTCACGTCAGAACGAACTCCGCGACGGCGCTGACGACGACGGCTACGCCGAGGCCAATCTCTGGACCGGCGTTGGTCGGGCCCGTTCCGGTGCGGGTGCGGCGATCGTCGGTGACCCCGATCAGGTCGTGGCCAAGCTGAAGGCGTACCAGGAGGTCGGCGTCGAGGCCTTCATCCTGTCGGGCTACACCCACATCGCCGAATGCGATCTCGTGGCCGAGCACGTGCTGCCCAACATCGAGCACTCGGCCCTGCGTCCCCGCTGGAGCTAAACCTGTCGGCTGGTCGCTCAGCGAGCCCGAGGGAGGCCGAGGAAGCCCTCGGCAACCATGTTGCGGTTGATCTCGCTGGTGCCNCCGTAGATGGCAGTGACCGGGGAGTGTCGCAGCGCCTCCTCGATCAGTCCGCCACGGTGAGCCTCGGGCGATTCGAGGGTCACGAGGCCTTCGGCTCCCATCATGTCGTGGATCTCCCGGCAGTGGCGCTTGAACGTCTCGCTGGCGAACAGCTTCGTCATCGACCCCTCGACACCGAACATTGCGCCTTCGTTGGCGAGGTCGGCGCAGTGATAGGCGAAGCCGCGGCATACCTCGACATCGATCTGCGCCCGGATCAGACGCTCGCGCACGGCCGGGTCGTCGATAGGTCGGGTGCCGTCGGCCCGCTCATGGTTGGTCGCCCAGTCGATGCCTGCGTCGATCACCGGCGGTGACATGAACTGGCCACCTGCGATGCCGCGCTCGTATTTGAGCGCGGTCTTCATCACGGCCCAGCCGCCGTTGACCTCACCGACCCGCCAGTCATCTGACAAGCGGACGTCGTCGTAGAAGGTGGCGTTCGATCGCTCGGTCGCCATCGTCGGCACGGGCTGGATCTCGATGCCGGGAGTGTCGAAGGGCACGAGAAAGAAGGTGAGGCCCTTGTGCTTGGGGACGTCGGGATCGGTGCGNGTCAACAGGATGACGTAGTCGGCGATGTGGGCCATCGTGGTCCACATCTTCGCTCCGTTGATCACCCATTCGTCGCCGTCCTTGACCGCCTTGGTGGCAGCCGCGGCGACGTCGGAGCCGGACTCCGGCTCGGTGTAGCCGAACGATGTGAGTGCCTCTCCGTTGAGCAGCGCCGGCACGACCGTCTCCTTGAGATGGTCGCTGCCGTGTTCCATCAGGATCGCTGCGGTGATGACCGTGACGCCCATTGCGTCGATCGGCGCCCGGGCGAGCTGCATTTCTTCGTTGAGCACGATCGACTCGAGCGCGGTGCGACCACCACCGCCGAGCTCTTTCGGGACGGGGCCGGCGAGCCAGCCTTCCGCCGCCAGTGCAGCATGCAGCTCGGGAACGTGCATGGTGCCGTCGTGGGTGACGTCAAGCATCGATTCGTCGAAGTTCTCGGCGAGGAACGCCTTCACCTCGGTGCGGAAGGCCTCAACCTCGGGCGGGAAACTGAAGTCCATCAGGCCGCTCCCTTCACGGGTCCGAATTCGGCGTCGGCGAGGCGGGCGTACTCGGCCGCCGGATCGCCGAGTTGGAGGATCCACGCAGTGGCGTGACGGTGGTAGAGCTGGATGTCGTACTCCTCGGAGAAGCCATACCCGCCGTGGTACTGCACGGAACGATCGGCGGCGAAGCGGGCCGATTCAGCGGCGAACAGCAGTGCCATGCCGGCGAGGCGGGAGGCGCCGGTCTGGTCGGTTTCGAGGGCCCAGATCGCCCGCTGGGCGAGGAGATGCGCCCCTTCGACCGACGTGGCTGCATCGGCAAAGCCGTGCTGGAGGGCCTGGAATGTGCCGATCAGCACCCCGAACTGGATGCGCTCCTTGGTGTAGGCGACGCCGATCTCGATCGCCCGCTTGGCGAGACCGACGTAGGCCACCGCTGTGAGCGCTCGCCATTCGTCGACGGTGCGGTTCCACCCGTCGGCATCGAGATCGATCGTGGTTGCGTCGCTGATGACACGGTGGGCGAGGGGTAGGTCGGCCGTGTTCGGCAGCTTTGCGCCGGGCGCGTTGCCTCGACTGATCGACGTGACACCGTCGCAGTGATGCAGGAGCACGTCGGCAACTGCGCCAGCCGGAACGAGGCGGGCGGTGTCGCCGGTCGGCGGGCGGAGGGCGAGGGTAGCGAGGGTCGACCCCGCGGCGAGTTCGGCGACGAGGTCGTCATGGCTGCCGGCCCGAGCGAGGGCACGTGCGGTCACGGCGTGCTCGATCAGCGGAACGGGGGCGAGGTGTGCTCCGGCGACGTCGGCGACGACGGCGAGGTCCGTGAGCGCCGCACCGGCACCGCCGAGTGATTCCGGCAGGGCCATGCCGGGAGCGCCCATGGCGGCGAGGGACGACCACAGGGCTGGATCAAAGCCGGTGCCCTCGGCTGCGGCCCGCACCGTGGTGGTAGGGCACTCGTTGGCGAAAAAATCGAAGAAGGCGTCGCGGACGGCGACCTCGTCTTCGGAGTAGCGGGTGCGCATGGGGCCAATCATCGCCGGTTCGTGGAGGTTGGAAGAAACTCTGAGCAAACGAATTGATATATATCGATATGACTGGTACGCTTACTCGAGATCAAGGAGACCCATGCGCCTGCAACTCGCCCTCGACGTCAGCGACATCGACGAAGCCGTCGACTTCTACTCGAAGCTCTTCGGTGCCGAACCCGCCAAGCGCAAGCCGGGCTACGCAAACTTCGCCATCGAGAGTCCACCGCTCAAACTCGTGCTGTTCGAGAACCCCGACAACGCAGGCGGCCTCAACCACCTCGGTGTCGAGACCGAGACGTCACAGCAGGTCGAGGCGGCCGAAGCCCGCATGGATGCATCCGGCCTCGACACCACCGGCGTCAACGACAACGTGTGTTGCTACGCCGGCAAGACCGAGACGTGGGTGGTCGGCCCCGACGGCGCTCGTTGGGAGTGGTACGTGAAGACCTCCGACGAGGCGGACTTCGGCACCGACGAGATCGCCGAGTTCAAAAGCGGGAAGACCATGGCCGAGTTCGCTCTCGGTGACGGCAGGGCGTGCTGCGGCTAACCGGCACTCGGTCTCAGCGAGGAATGTCCTTCCACGGCTGGTTTTTGTTGTAACCCGGTTCGCGGGGAAGGCCGAGCGCCCGCTCGCCGACATTGTTGCGAAGGACCTCATTGGTGCCGCCGCCGATGGAGACGGCGAAACGCATCATCAGCTCGACCTGGCTCCACGTCGTCTCCGGACTGTCGCCTGCGATACCGCCCGCTCCGGTGATCTGCATCGCCATGTTCCCGGAGCGGACTCGGTTGTCAGCAGTCATCAACTTGATGAGCCCGGGGTCCATGGGCGGCATCTCACCACGACGAACCGCCTGCTGGATCTGCTCTCCCATCCAGGCGACCACACGCTCGCGAGTGATGAGGTCGGCGAGTTCTTGGCGCACGTTGGCGTCGTCGGTGAGCCCTGCAGCCTCGGCGAGCGTCCGCAGGTTCGTACTAGCAAGCGTCTTCGCGCTGCCGCCGATGAAGGCAGCCTCGTTGGCCAGCACGGTGCGGGCAACGGTCCATCCCTCGTTGATCTCGCCGATCACGTTCGCCACGGGAATACGGACCTCGTCGAGGAACACCTCGTTGAAGTGAGCGGAGCCGTTGATCTGCACCAGAGGCCGAACCTCGATGCCCGGCGTCGACATGTCGACCAGCACGAACGTGATGCCGCGATGCTTCGGCGCATCAGGGTCGGTGCGGACAAGGAGGAACCCCCAGTCGCACAACTGGGCGGCGCTGTTCCACACCTTCTGCCCNGTCACGATGAACTCGTCGCCGTCACGAAGAGCACGAGTGCCGAGTGAAGCGAGGTCGGAGCCCGAACCCGGCTCGCTGAAGAGCTGGCAGAACGTCAGCTCGGCCGAGAGCAGCTTCGGGAGGTACTCGAGCTTTTGCTCCTCGGAGGCGTGACGGAGCAGCGCCGGCGCCAGCATCGCCGTGGTGGCGCCAGGGAAGCCGGTGTTCTCCTCGTAGTCACGGCTGATCTCACGCTCGATTCGCGTCATCCAGCCGGCACCCCCGCCGCCACCGTAGGCAGCCGGATAGGCGATCCCCATGAGGCCTGCAGCAGCGAGCTTTCCTTGCCAGTTGCGGCTCAACTCGAAGTGATGATGCTCGGTTTCATGGTCGGTGTGGACGTTGACCGCCCATGGGTCGGTCTCGGTGCGTGGTGTGGCGTGTTCGTCGTACCAGCTCCGCACGCGGGCACGGAAGTCGTCTGGGGACTCTGCAGCGTCAGCCATGGCGGCGGACTCTACCGTCACGGTCTCGGTCAGGCCGATTCGGTCAATCCTGCACTGAGTGAGCGGACGGCTCGTTCCATCATCTGATCGACCCGCTCCGTCTCCATCTGGAGTATCTCGGCTCGCTGGGCGATCCCGGCCGCGATTCCCCAGATCATGTGCATCGTGTCGAGGTCGTCAAGAAAGCGACGACCTTCTCGCTCAGCGGCCGCCTGCAGCTTGACGGATCCGACCTCGAGGATGTGTCGATAGGCCTCGCTCAGCGCCGAACGCGCCTGGCCTGGCTCGCGACCACGGGCGATATCCGAGTAGTCGAGTTGCCAGCGGCCAAGGGTGATCCAGGTGGTCTGGACCCACCGGAGCATGGAGGCCAGGACGTCGTCGAAGGGGAGATCGTCCGGCATGGCGTCGAACTGCGCGATACCCCGGTTGAGCCGTGCGGTGAAGAGTTCGGCGTAGATCTCGTCCTTGCCGTCGAACCATTGGTAGAGCGCCCCGGCGCTCACCCCGGTGCGTGCTGCGACCTCTCGCATGGTGAGCGCCGCCCAGCCACCCTCGTGAAGGAGGTTGGTCGATGTCTCGAGGACGTCGCGCCGCCGCTGGGATCGATCGCCGACCATGTGGCGAAGGTAGCACTGCGCTCCCCAGCCGATCGGGCACGACGAGCGCGGTTTGGACGGCACTCCACACGTGATCACAAGCGCCCGGCCTGACGAGGTGTTCGCTCCGGACCGGATCTTGGGCCGACCGTTGCTGATGGGCCACACTGTGGCCATGACCGAGGCTTACATCGTCGACGCTGTCCGCACTCCCACCGGAAAGCGAGGTGGCGGACTCGCACTCGTCCACCCCGCCGATCTTGGTGCCGCCAGCATCACGGCCCTGCTCGAACGCACGGGCGTCGACCCTGATGCTGTCGAAGACGTCATCTTCGGCAATGTCGACTCGGTCGGCGGTCAGGCCGGCGACATCGCTCGCACCTGTTGGTTGGCCGCAGGCCTGCCGCAGCACGTTCCCGGCACAACCGTCGACCGCCAGTGCGGGTCGGGGCAGCAGGCGGTGTCGTTCGCGGCCATGGGCGTCATGGCCGGCGTGCACGACCTTGTCGTCGCCGGTGGCGTGCAGCAGATGTCGCAGATCCCGATCTCTTCCGCCATGACCCTCGCCGCCGACCTCGGCTTCGACGATCCGTTCAGTGGTTCGGAGGGATGGGTCGACCGTTACGGGACCCAGGAAGTCTCTCAGTTCCGAGGCGCGGAAATGATCGCGGAGAAGTGGGACATCAGCCGCGACCAGATGGAGGCGTTCGCCTTTGCGAGTCACGAACGAGCCATCCAGGCCATCGACGAGGGCCGCTTCGACAACGAGATCGTCCCCGTGGGCGACTGCACGATGGATGAGGGTCCTCGCCGCGGCGGCTCCATCGAGAAGATGCAGCAACTCTCGACGCTCGTCGAAGGCGGGCGCATCACGGCTGCCGTCGCAAGCCAGATCTCCGATGCGTCGGCGTCGCTGCTGATCGCCAGCGAACAGGCNGTCAAGGATCACGGCCTCACGCCACGAGCCCGAATCCACCACATGAGTGTTCGAGGCGACGACCCCATCTACATGCTCACCGGCCCGATTCCGGCCACCGAGCACGCCCTCGCCAAGACCGGCATGTCGATTGATGACATCGACCTCTTCGAATGCAACGAGGCGTTCGCCAGCGTGCCGCTCGCATGGATGATCGAACACGACATCCCCCACGAGAAGGTCAATGTCAACGGCGGCGCCATCGCCCTTGGTCACCCCCTCGGGGCCACTGGCGCCAAGCTCATGACCACCTTGCTCAACGAACTCGAGCGCACCGGTGGCCGCTACGGCCTGCAGACGATGTGCGAAGGCGGTGGCCAGGCCAACGTCACCATCATCGAGCGCCTCTGATGCCCGATCTCGCGACGGGAGCCGTGGTGTTCGTCACCGGCGGCGCAAGCGGCATCGGTCGAGCAGCGGCCCAGCAGTTCTCCGCCGAAGGCGCAGCCCATGTCGTGGTCGCTGACCTCGATATCGTCGGCGCCGAAGACACCGTCGCCTCTCTCGCCGGCCCGGGTTCATCAATCGAGCTCGACGTCACCGACGACACGGCGGTGGCCGTCGCGATCGACGCCCTTGTCGCCGAGCACGGCCGACTCGACATTGCGTTCAACAACGCAGGCGTCAACGACGCGCCGCGCGCCTTCCACGACCTCGATGCGGCGTCGTGGGATCGCATGATCCGCGTGAACCTCAGCAGCGTTTTCGTCTGTATGAAGCACGAACTGCGCCATATGGCAGCTGCCGGATCGGGAGCGATCGTCAATACCTCGTCGGGTGCCGGCGTGGTCGCAGCTCCCGGGCTCCCGCACTACACCGCAGCGAAGCACGGCGTCGTCGGTCTCACGAAAGCGGCGGCGCAGGAGTACGCGCGGCAGGGCATCCGGGTCAATGCGGTGCTGCCGGGCTCGACCGACACCACGATGCTGCAGTCGTTCATCGCCGGCGATGAGGAGATGGCGAAGATCATCGCCTCGTCCAACATCCACGGGCGCCTGATCGAACCCGACGAGATCGCCAGCGCTGTCGTGTGGCTTGCGTCGCCCCATGCCGGCATGGTCAACGGTCAGTCGCTGATCGTCGATGGCGGAGGACTCGTTCGCTGATCATGATCCCGCTCGCTCCCGGTTCGGTCTCGCTACGGCTCTATCCGCACGACCTCCCGGCGACCGACCAGGTTGAGGTGTTGCGTCGCCAGGCTCGACGAGCCAGCGAGATCGGGTACGACGGCGTCATGGTGAGCGAGCATCACGCAGACTTCCCCGGTTACCTGCCCAACCCGGTGCAGCTCGCCGGCCTCCTGCTTGACGTGATGCCCACCGGCTGGGTGGCGCCCTGCCCGATGCTGTTGCCGTTGAAGCCGTATGCCCTGATCGCCGAGGATCTCGCCTGGCTCGCTGCGGCCTATCCGGGCAGGGTCGGGGTTGGTTTCGCTGCAGGCGCGCTTCCGGTCGACTTCGAACTCGCCGAGGTCCCGTTCGACGAGATCGTCGAACGTTTCAAGACCGCACTGCCGAAGATCGTCGATGCGCTGCGGGGCCACGACCCCGGCCCACTCGGCACCGACCGTGCGATTCGGCGCCTTGCGGCCGACCCGATGCCAATCGTTGTCGCTGCTCAGAGCGCGCCGGCGTGCCGGCGAGCGGCTCGGCTGGGATGTGGGGTGCTCTACGACAGCCTTCAATCATCTGAGGTCTCTGCACGACTCGGCGCTGCGCACCGTGAGGCCGGAGCCGAGACAGGGCGAGTTTTGATCCGACGGGTGTGGATTGGTCCGCCACCCGAAGCCGAGATGGCGGCCCAGATGGATCACTACCGCAGCTACGCCAACGAGGCGGCCACGAAGAACTGGACGGATGATTCGCTGGTGCACGGTGACACACCGGTCGCAGCCGCCGAAGCACTGCTCAATGTGCTGGCGGAATCAGATTGCGACACCGTCAACGTACGCGTGCACGTGAAAGGACTCACGCCTGCTCAGGTCGACGAACAGCTTGCTCGACACGCCGACGGCTTTGTCGACGCAGTCCGGGCGGGACTCGTCGGCTGACCCCTAGACCAGCGCGCCGTCGACCTTGGCCATGGCGGCTTCTTCGTCGACGTCGAGCGCGAACGCAAGTTCCGAAACGAGCACGTTGCGGGCCTTGGTGTAGAGGGACTTCTCACCGGCAGACAGCCCCTTGGCCTGATCGCGCAGAGCGAGATTTCGGACCACCTCGGCGACCTGGTAGACATCGCCGCTCTTGAGCTTTTCCTGATGGTTCTTGAAGCGGCGAGACCAGTTGGCGGGCTCGCGAACATCGCGCTTGGCGAGCACTTCGAAGAGATCCTCAACGTCCTCTTCGGAGATGGGCCAGCGCATGCCGACTTCGTCGGCCTTGTCGACCGGCACCGCGAGGGTCATCTCGCCGTGGGCCATGCGGAGCACGAGATATTCGGTTTCCTCACCGAACGCCTTGCGCTTCTCTTTCTTCTCGATCACGGCTGCTCCGTGGTGGGGGTACACCACTCGGTCACCAGGCTTGAAGCTCACAGAAGTTCCGTCCTCGAGGTAAGGCCCCTTTTCGGGACCTTCAGGATGCCATCCTCGCAGACGTTCGCAAACGCGTCCGAGCGAAGCGATGCTTGAGGCCCTCACCGCTGGTCACGGCCGAGCGAGTCCGGAGAGCACTCGCCTCCACCCCGACGCCCCGAGCAGCTCGTGCAGATCAGCCACGACGATGTCGAGATCGGGCAGCGACGCAAAGCAGTGACGAGCGAAGGATCCCTCATCGAACCACGAGGCCAGCGCCGGACGAATCGGTGTCCAAGTGATCGTGCCCTCGATCGAACCAGTACGAAGTACCGCCCACGTCGTCGGCTGGTGCCGTGTGTGATGAGCAAGCACTTCCGGACTCGACGGTGGCCCCGCTTCGGCCAGGGGATGCAGGCGGCGCAGCTCGAGCCAGTGGGGTGGTTCGCCGAGCGGCGCGTCGAGCGCGGCGGCGAGAACGCGATCGAGCCAGACGAGGTTTGCGAGTGCCCACACCGGGCGTCGGCAGGGCCGAGTGGCGAGCCCGAGTGTGCGGCGTGCGGGATCGAGTGCGGTGAGACGGTGGACATCGGAGTCGATCCGATCGGTGGTCGGGTCGTAGGCGATCGCCTCACCGGAACGGTTAACGGCCACAACGATCGCCCGGTGGTCGGCGGGGCCGATGCGGGCCGCCACTGCCTTGACCGCCGGCCCGAAACGAACGCCGAGAAACGGAAGCGGGCTCGTAGTGTCGTCGAGGAGCACTCGTCGATGGTGGGTGGCGACAACCGAACATCGGTGGGTGTGGGCGATGGTGGCGAGCTCGGCGAGGGTCGGGGTGGCGTTGGGCACGGGCGTGTCCTTCGTTCGGTGCAACAGCGGCACTCGGGGTGAAGGCAGTCGACCCGGCTGCGAGGTGCCCTTCACCTTGTTGAGCCCGTGTGACAGTCCGTTTTCTCTGCGGAAGAGCACGGCTTGGGTCGGTGGTCGCATTCGCTGTTCGCAGCGGACTGTCACACCCCCTCGGCAGAGTGCGGACAGTTGCATGGGCCGAGCACGAGCCCGGCCTAGGATCGCCAGTCAACCCCGGAGACCCTGTGACCGAACGCCGAAAGACCACCGCCACCACCGCCTTCGGGGTGGGCCGTCGTGAAAGCCACGACGCATCCGATTTCTACGCGCGCTTCACGCCCCCCGAAATCAGCACCGACGACACGGTCAACACCGTGCCCGAGGATCTTGCGCCGATCCACAACCGCAACAGTCTCGAGATCGCCGAGGTCTTCCCGACGAATTCCGTGGCGCTCGTCGTCACCTCTCCGCCGTATTTCGTGGGCAAGGAATACGAACTCGCCGTCACGGGAGATCCCGATACCCGCAGCGGTGTGCCAAGCGTTCCGGAGTCCTACCTCGAGTATCTCCAGATGTTGCACGACGTCTTCAGGGCGTGCGTCGAGGTCCTCGAACCCGGCGGACGCATCGCGGTCAACGTCGCCAATCTCGGCCGGAAGCCCTACCGCTCGCTGAGCGCCGACGTCATCTCGATCCTGCAAGATGACCTCGGTCTGCTGTTGCGGGGCGAGATCATCTGGCAGAAGGCGGAGGGCGCCACCGGTTCGGTCGCCTGGGGCAGCTACCGCAAGGCCACCAACCCGGTGCTGCGTGATCTCACCGAGCGAGTGATCGTCGCCAGCAAGGGCCGGTTCGACCGGGTTTCGCCGAAGGGGCGCGAGTCCACCATGTCGGCCGACGATTTCATGGAGGCGACCCTCGACGTCTGGAAGATCAATCCCGAGTCGGCTCGGCGCGTCCAGCATCCGGCACCATTCCCCGTGGAGTTGCCACGGCGGCTGATCGATCTCTACACCTACGAAGGCGACGTCGTCCTCGATCCGTTCCTCGGGTCGGGATCGACCCTCGTCGCAGCGGAGCGCACCGGTCGGCGCGGATTCGGTTTCGATCTCGATCCGGAGTACTGCGAGATCGCGCAGGCTCGGCTCGACGCCGAGCGCCAGCGACCGAAGCTCCGTGCGGTCGAGGTCCTTGGCGAGGAGCAACTCTTCGAGACCCCAGACGACGATGACGACCGCCTCGAGTTCTTCCAAGCTCGCGCCACCAGCGAGGGCAAGAAGGCCGCCGACATCGCCGAGCGGGTGCTCACCGATGCCGGCTTCACGGTCGTGTCGGATCCGGTCAAGATCCCGAAGGTCGGCGTGCAGTTCAACTTCCTCGCCGAGGACGCCGAGGGCGGCCGCTGGTACGTCGATGTCTCGGGAGCGTTCACGACCGTGCGACCCGGCCTGATGCGAACCGACACGCTCTGGAAGACCTTGGGCCGCATCCATGTGCTGCGGGCCACCGACGAACCGCAGAATCCGAGTCGGGTCCTCGTGCTGACATCGAATCTCCCGAAAGCCAACAGCGAAGGCGACAAGGCGCTCCGAGCGGTCGGTGTCGATCAGGTGTTCGACGCGATCGAGATGTTCGACCCCGCCGGCGTGGCCCGCCTTCGTGAGTACGCAAAGGGCGACACGGTCCTGCCGATCCCCGGCTTCTGGGCCGAGGCCGACATCGCCGCCTTCGAGGCGACGGAGCGCCGCCCCAAGTGACCGACAATGTCGCGTACGCCGTGGTTCACACCGAACCGCCGTCCATCTTCCTGGCCGACGACATCGACGTCTTGCATCGGGTGCTCGCCCTCGAGGTCGTCGCCCGAACCGATCCGGCGATGCTGGGCGCAAACGCAGGCTCGATCTGCGACGCCCTGCTTGAGGAACGGTGGGGCGATGCCGTCGTTGCGTGGATCCAGGCGCTCGGAACCGGGATCGATGTCTACGACGGCAAGTCGATCTACACCGCCGACGACCTTCCGGCCGACCTGATCGGCGCCCAACTGCAGTTCACTCGCCTGTTCGGTGGTGGACGCATCGGCGAACTTCGTCGGCTCGGCTGATGCCCGATACCCGCACCGCAGTGAGCGAGATCGTGACCGGTCTCGGCCTGTACGGGTTTCGGGATCTCGCCCAGGCGTTGGCGGCCCGCCCCCGGTTCATCACCAATGTCGACGACGACGTCTACGACCAACTCGACGAGGCGTTCGCATCGGGCACTCACGCTGATGTGTTCCGGGTGGCCTGGGCCAACGGGCAGCGCTTCGCCCGCTCGACCGATGGCCTCCGCGGCCGGCCCCCCTGGTCGGTGGAGTGGAAAGGCCCCCACAAGCCACCCGCCTACGAGCAGATCCCAGCCGATCTCCGGGTCGATCACGTCTATCTGCTGAGCTGCAAGTACGGCTCGAAAATCCTGCAGAACGCTTCGCCCGCGAACCTCTTCGACCGGGCGCTCAATGAGCGGCGAACCTCTGCCGTGGATTGGTTCGATGCCGTCGCTCCCACGTCGTATGGCGAGTTCTACACCGAGGTCGTGGCGCACACCGGTCTCACTGGCCTCCCGCCCGACCCCACCGAACTTGACCGAAATCATCGCGAACAACTCCGGAAGGCGCTTCCCGGCCGCTGGCCGGTCGAACTCCGCGAGCAGTGGGGGCTCGTGGCGTTCGAGATCTCTCGGGCCAGTGCCGATCGCTTGCTCGACAACATCTCCGCCAAGGGTGAGCGCGAAGCGTTCGTGTGGCGGCTGCTCCGACTCCAAGCCGCTCCGTACTTCGTGCTCGGCGCCGATCTCAAGAACGTTCCGTTGCACTATCGGGTCACCACCCCCTGGGATTTCCGCACGCGCTTCGCGCTCCGATCGGTTGACCTGTGGGGCGAGCACGCCGGCCAACCGCTGGTTCGGTGGCGGGTCGACGTGCACGATCGGGAACTCGACACCGACCGAGTCATTGAGGGGCACGTCGAAGTGCGCTGGAGTCACGGCAAGTTCGGCGGTGTCCCCGAGGCGAAGATCTACCTCGATACCCCGCATCACGACGTGGCTGGCTATCAGCCGCTCGACGACGGATCCTGATCGACCCAAGCAAATCGGTCGGCCCGTCGCTCAACAAGTTGACGAGCGAGTCGGGCATCACTCAGCACGTACTCATGCATCTCCTCCGGCGTGAGCTCATGGATGCGGCGACGGTCAACCTCGACGGGTTCGAGCCCCACAAATTTCGCGAGCGACTTGAGCCCGCACGAGATCGGGAGGTTCTGCCCGACGTCGGCCCGGTACGCCTGAAAGCCATCGAGGTGGCCGAGCCGATACCACCGGCCCCGCACTCGGCCCGGCTCGCCCGGCAACGGATCGTGGCGCCCGGCGATCGTTGGGTCGTGCCGGGTGATGAGACCAAGAGAGAGGCCGAGAATCCGAGCACGCGTCGCAATGAAGGGAAGATCGAACCCCGAGCCGTTCCAGGTGACGAGCACCCCGGCCCCGATCGATGCGAGGAGGCGGTCGGTCTCCACGAGCACGGACCGTTCGTCGGGCCCGTCGAGAACCGCCTCGATACCGCCGCCCGAGATGGCGACGGCGAGCACCGACGACTGACGAGGGTTGAGCCCATCGATCGTGGTGTCGGTCTCGATGTCGAGACCGATCAGGGGAGTGGTGGTGTCGATGGTGTCGAGACTAGGCATCGGGTGCGACACCGATGGCGAACAAGGTCGGCCACTGTTTGCCGGTCAGCCAGAAGGATGTCTCGTCTCGCACGGCGACGCCGTTGAGCACCTCGCGACTCGGTGCCGTCGAACCGATCTCATCGACGAGCGGCGTGCCGTCGATCGTGGCGACCGCTCGGCCGTCGGGTCGGATCACGATGATCGCCGGTGACTGCCAGATGTTCGCGATCACATGGCCGTCGACACACTCGAGTTCGTTCAGGCGGGTGACGTCGTCGCCCTCGAAGGTCACCGTGACCTGCTCCAGGATGGCGAAGTCGTGAGGATCGCGGAAGGTCAGCGTGGCGCTGCCATCGCTCATGGCAAGTCGATCGCCGAGCAAACACAGCCCCCAACCCTCGCCTTCGAAGGCCCATGGTTCGAGCGGAGTCAGGTCGCTGAGGCGCCATCGACGGGCGCGGCCGGACTGCCAGGTCAGCTGCACGATGGTGTCGTCGACCACGGTCGCGCCCTCGCCGAATTCCTCGTCGGTGAGGTTGGCGGTGTCCAGCACGACGCCGGTCGTCGGGTCGACAATCCTGATCGTGCTCTCCCCGCGGAGCCCCGTGGACTCCAGGAGCGTGCCGTCACCGAGCGCCTCGAGCCCCTGGGTGAAGGCGTGGGTGTCGTGAGGGAATCGATCCAGCACCTCCACGCCCCACCGCGCAGGAGCATTGGGGTCGAGCGTGTCGAGCGGACTCGGCCATCGTTGCGTTGCCAAGACCGGTTCGATGCCTGCGAGTGTCGTCTCGTTGTCGCTTGACGCACGGTCACCGCCGCAGGCAGCAAGCCAGAGGGTGAGGACGAGTATCACGCTCGTCGAGCGGCAGGCCGGCATGGACGAGAGTCTGGCAGGTCGGCGTCGACAACCCGGTGCGTCGTGTCGAGCTGCGCCAGTCGGACCGAGGAGCAGGCCTACGGTGGATCGAGCAGCCGGTCCTCGAGGGCATCGAAGGAACGCGGGCTGATGTAGGGCTGATCCGGTACCTCGATCTGGCACAGGAATGTCACCATGCTCCGACTGGCCTCCAGCCCGGGCGCAGGACGGGTTACCAGTTGTTGGAAGCGCTCCTTGTCGCCCTCGAGGATGATGTCGGCGGTGTCGAAGGCGAACGGCTCAGCGGTGTCGAGATAACTCTGGTAGTAGTCGACGACAGCCCCGATCTCGACGGTGGCGCTCTCCACCGCCACGACCTCAAGGTCGCTCCAATAGGACAGGGCAAGGCGGGCGAGTGGGCCGGGCCCAGAGTCGTCGGGGATCAGCTTGGCCTCGGCAACGAACTCTGCCGATCGTCTGCAGGTTGCTTCGACCGCGTCTTCGAGGAGGGTCGTCGTGCTCTGCGGCACGGTCGTGGTGGTCGATGTCGTCGTGGTGGTCGTGACGGTGGTGATCGAATCGATCGGCCGGCCCTCGATCCATTGCCATGCCCCAGCGATAGCGAACACGATCGCTCCGAACGCGAGGAGGCCTCGTAGGTCGGCGAGTCGGCTCACGAGGCTGACTCCCCGCAGGGGGCTTCTCGCACGGGGACGCCGAAGCTGTTCTCTGCGTCAACCCTGCGCACCCACCGCCCGTACATGGGCTCAGTCTGCCGGAGGTGACGCCGGGGTTCCGATCGCTCCGGCGTCGACGAGTGCGTCGATCTGGTCGCCGCGTCCGAGTTCGGTGAGGATCTCCACCGTGTGTTGGCCGAGATTCGGTGCGGTGGAGCGGGCGGCCCATGGAGTTCCGGCGAAGTCGGCCGGTGTTGCGATCATGTTCGTGGTGCTCGTGCCGTCGGGCACTTCGACGAGCGCGCCGGATGCATAGAACTGCGGGTCGGCGAGCAGGTCGTCGGGGCTGTTGACCGGTGCCCAGAAAAAGTCGGGTTCGGTCGCGAACACCTCTTCCCACTCTGCCATGGTCTTCGTTGCGAAGATCTCGTCGAGTTGGGCGATGATCTCGGCCGCATTGCGGGCCCGGTTACGGGGATCGGCGTAACGCTCGTCGTCGAGCCAGTCTTCGCGCCCCACCGCCCGCGCAAGCGGGGGCCAGTGCCGCATGCCATCGAGTCCGACCACCCAGAAGCGCTTGCCGTCGCTCGCCGAGTAATTGTTCATCGCAACATTGCCCATCGACTCGCGCTGGCCGATCTGGAGCGTGAGTCCCCAACCAAGCAGTACCGACAGGTCGAAGCTGATCGTGTAGAGCCCCTCGCGTAGCAATGAGGTCGACACCAACTGGCCTTCGCCGGTTTTTTCTCGGCTGTAGAGCGCTGCGCACACGGCAGCGGCGCCGGCGAGGCCGGCATTGTGATCACCCATCCCACCGCGCTGGAACGGCGGGTCCTCGCCGGGCCTGGTGAGGAGGTGAGCAATCCCGCTGCGAGACCAGAAGGCGGCGATGTCGTAGGCGGCCCGGTCGGCGTCCTCGCCCTCCATGCCGTAGCCGGTGATCGCCGCGTAGATCAGCCGGGGATGGCGAGTGGTCAGGGTCTCGGCATCGAGGCCGAGACGCTCAAGGCCGCCGAGGCGAACGTTGGTGACGAAGACGTCAGCGCCCGCAATCAGGTCGTCGGCGATCTCTTTGCCCTCCGGGGTGGTGAGGTCGAGGACGATGCTCCGCTTGGACCGGTTGTCCATCTCGAAGATGGGGTTGGTCGGCATCATCTGGCCGGTCAGCGAGTACTGGAACGTACGAGAAGGATCGCCGGCGGGCGGCTCGATCTTCACGACCTCGGCTCCCCAGTCGGCGAGGATTCCACCCGCAGCAGGGCCCGCAACCCACACGCCGAGTTCGACGACCTTCACGCCTTCGAGTGGTCCTGCCATGTCTGCCTCCCCGGGGTCCGAACCGGATCGTAGAGCGAGACACCCGCCGAGGCGGAACCCTTGACTGCCCCGTGGGTGCCGCCGACACCAACGCAACGTTCGAACGCTCGGCGCGGTCGAGAAAAGAAACGGAATTGCTGATGCGTTTCGACCCGATCCGTGCCGGGCCGTACCATTGCGGCATGTTCGATCTGCTGATCACCAACGGCACCGTTGTCGATGGCACCGGCGCCGACCGGCGCATCGCCGACATCGCAATCACCGACGGCCGCATCGTCGCCGTCGGTACCGATCTCGGTGAGGCGCACGAGATTATCGATGCCCAGGGTCTGCTCGTCACCCCTGGCTTCGTCGACGTGCACTCTCACTACGACGGTCAGGCGACGTGGGACGAGTTGCTCGAGCCGAGTTCCTTGCATGGCGTCACCACACTCGTCATGGGCAACTGTGGCGTCGGGTTCGCGCCGGTGAAGCCCGGCACCGAGGAGTGGCTCATCCAGCTGATGGAGGGAGTNGAGGACATTCCCGGAACCGCCCTCTCCGAAGGCATCGATTTCACGTGGGAGTCGTTCCCCGAATACCTCGACGCCCTCGACGAGCGCCGCTGGTCCGTCGATGTCGGCGCGCAGGTTGCGCATGGCGCAGTCCGTGCCTACGTGATGGGGGAGCGAGGCGCGAAGAACGAAGCCGCCGACCCCGATGACATCGAACAGATGGCCACGATCGTGCGACAGGCGATCGAGGCGGGCGCCCTTGGTGTGTCGACCTCGCGCACGATCGCCCACACGGCGATGGACGGCGAACCGGTGCCAGGCACCTTCGCGGCCGAGGACGAACTGTTCGCGATGGGTCGTGCCCTGCGCGACGGAGGTGGGGGTGTCTTCGAACTCGCGCCGGCCGGTACCGCCGGGCTCGACCTCGTGGCACCGATGAAGGAGGTTGAATGGATGAGCCGTCTTTCGGCTGAGACCGGTCAACCGGTCACCTTCGCCATGCTCCAGGTGCCAGGCGCGCCGGATCTCTGGAAGGAGCAGATGCAGGCGTCGCTCGAGGCTCGTGAGAACGGAGCCCAGCTGTACCCGCAGGTCGCCGGGCGTCCCTTCGGCGTGCTCGTCGGATGGCAAACCTGTCATCCGTTCATGCGCAAGCCGTCGTACCAGGCAATCGCCGAACTGCCGATCGACCAGCGAATCATCGAACTTCGCAAGCCCGACGTTCGAGCGGCGATCCTCGCGGAAGACGACGTCGAGGGCAGCGGCCTGCTCATCGAGGGTCTCGGCGGCCTCACCGCCGGCATGCTCGATCAGGTCTTCGTGCTCGGCGACCCGCCCGACTACGAGCCGACCCCGGATCGTTCCATCGTCGGGCTGGCGGAGCGCAACGGCGTGACCCCCAACGAGGCTGCGTACGACGCGTTCTGTGCCGAGGACGGCCGGGCCCTGCTGATGCTGCCGCTCTACAACTATGTCGAGCACAACCATGACGTGATCCGTGAGCAACTGACCCACCCCACCGCCGTGTCGGGTCTCGCTGACGGAGGTGCGCACTGCGGTTTCATCTGCGACGCGTCCGTCCCCACGACGATGATCTCGCACTGGACTCGTGACCGCAGCCGAGGGGAACAGCTTCCGCTCGAATGGGTCGTGAGGAAGCAGACCTCGGACACCGCCGCCTTGTTCGGGCTTGGCGACCGGGGCACGATCGAGGTCGGCAAACGCGCCGACCTGAACCTCATCGATCACGACGCCCTGCAGTTGGAGACGCCGGAACTCGTTCACGATCTGCCGGCTGGTGGCCGCCGACTGCTGCAGCGGGCAAGGGGCTACCGAGCCACGATCGTCGCCGGCGAGGTCACCCGCCGCGACGGTGTCGACACGGGCGCTCGTCCGGGACGACTGGTCCGCGGTCGCCGCTGAGCGTGAGGTTCGGAGTCGGCCTTCCGGTCGCTCACCATCCGGTTCCCGAGTGGGCGTCGTCGCTCGAAGCGATCACCGCCGTCACCCGTGCGGCTGCCGCCGCCGGGTTCGAGCACGTGTTCGTCACTGATCACCCTGCTCCACCACAGCGCTGGCTCGCGGCCGGCGGGCACAGCAGCCTTGACCCGTTCGTGGCGTTGACGGCTGCGGTCGCCGCCGACCCGGGCATCCGGGTGCTCACCAACCTGTCGGTGCTCGGCTATCGGCACCCACTCGTCCTCGCGAAGAGTGCGGCGACCCTCGACCGGCTTTCCGGTGGACGGCTCACGCTCGGTGTGGGAGTCGGCTACCTCGCAGCGGAGTTCGACGCTCTCGGTGTGTCGTTCGACGAGCGCAACGATCGTTTCGACCACGCACTCGACGTGCTCGATGCCGTGTGGCGCGGGGACGGCGTCGAGATCACTGAGGGCGATGGCCGGACCTCAGTCGTTCTTCCCGATCCACCACCGTTTCAGCAGCCGATCCCGATCTGGATTGGCGGCAATGCCGGACGGACCCGTCAGCGAGTCGCCGAACGGGCGCAGGGGTGGATGCCGATGCCAAATCCGGCTGCGTTCGCGAAGACCACGAGATCCCCGGTCCTCGACGGTCCCGACGACCTCGCCCACTTCATCGCCGACCTCCATCGTCGGGCCGATGAGGCTGGTCGCGATGATCCGATCGACATCGTTTTCGTTGTCCCCGACGGTGGCCCGCCCGGATCCGCCGGCTTCCAGGCGGACGTTCATCGTCGGGCGATCGACGAGTGCGCGGCGCTCGGCGTGACCGGTAACAACGTCACGCTCGACACGACCAGCCTGGAACACACCCTTGACGTGATCGGCCGCTACGGCGCCGACGTCATTGGCGCCCGGAGCTCGTGATGGCGAAGGAAGGTGGTGCCGAACGGTTTCTCCGGGCAGCAGCCGGGTTGGGGATCGACGTCGAGCCTGTCACCTATCCGGACGGCACCCGTACCGCTGCGGAGGCTGCGTTAGCCATCGGCTGCGAGCTGTCGCAGATTGCCAAGTCACTGCTCGTGATGACCGACACCGGGCCGCTGCTTGCCCTCACCGCCGGCCACAACCGCCTCGACCTCGACACCCTCTCCGCCCGTCTCGAGCGAGGCGTCCGCATGGCGACTGCCGACGAGGCTCGTCGGGCGACCGGATATGCGATCGGCGGCACGCCGCCGTTCGGGCACCCCGAGCCGATCGAGACCCTGATCGACCCTGCGCTGCTCGAGCATGAGGTCGTGTACGCCGCTGCCGGCACGCCGGATCGGTGCTTCCCGATCGGTTCCGCTCGATTGCAGGCGGTCACCGGAGCTGTCCCGGCGGATTTCGTCGTCGGCGACGGAAGCGGTCAACCTGCAGGGAAGTCCAGCGGACCCCGCAGCTGACGGATGCTGCGAAGGACGTGCGGGCGCCCTAGGTTGCCGACCGAACACGTCAATCGTTCAGGAGACAACGATGGGAATCTGTGACGGACGCGTCGTCGTGATCACTGGCGCCGCCCGAGGACTCGGTCGCGCCCACGCGTTGGCCTTTGCCGCCGAGGGGGCCAAAGTCGTCGTGAACGACCTTGGTGTGGAGCGCGACGGTTCGGAAGGCACATCCGATGCTGCCCAGGAGGTCGTCGACGAGATCGTCGCGGCCGGGGGAGAAGCGGTGGCGAATGCTGCCGACGTTGCCGATTGGGATCAGGCCCAGGCGATGATCCAGCAGGCGGTCGACACCTTCGGTGGACTCGACACGCTCGTGCTGAACGCCGGCTTCCTGAAGGATCGCATGCTCGCTGGCATGTCGGAGGCTGAGTGGGACTCCGTGACGAGGGTCCACCTCAAGGGACACTTCGCGCCTGCTCGCCACGCAATCGAGTTCTGGCGCGAGCAGGCGAAGGGCGGTGCTCCGGTCGATGCTCGTGTCGTCAACACCTCGTCGGGCGCAGGCCTGGCGGGCTCGATCGGTCAGGGCAACTACGCCACGGCCAAGGCCGGGATCGCGCTGTTGACGATTCAACAGGCGGCGGAATGGGGTCGCTATGGCGTTCTCGCGAACGCGGTGGCGCCGGATGCCCGGACTCGAATGACCGCAGGCATCTTCTATGAGGCTGAGGCGCCGGAGGGCTGGGATCCGAAGGGCCCGGAGAATGTCTCGCCGCTCGTGTGCTGGCTGGGAAGCGACGCGTGCGACGTGACGGGTCGGGTCTTTGAGGTCACCGGCGGGCAGCTGAATGTCTGCGACGGTTGGCAGAAGGGTCCGGTCGAATCGGTCGGGGAACGGATGATGTCGGCGGCTGAGGCCGGAGAACTCGCCCACCGTTCCATCGACGGAACCCCGGCACCTGCCCCTGTCTACGGGTCCGGTTGAGCATCGGGCGCGCTTCGGTACGAGTCCCTCGGGGTCGGATGTAACGATTGGAGGGCCTGCCAGGTCAGAGCAGCACAACGACCTCCCTCCAGGGGTATGGAGCAGTGCCCGCCCTTCGCAGGCGGGCACTGCATCGCGTTTGCGGCGACTGCGGCGTTCAGGTCTCGGGTTGCTCGGCGACGCGGTCGAGGGCGTCGCCGAGGGCGTTGCGCATCTCGTTGGGACCGAGCCCGAGCTGGGCGAGCGCGAACACGAACCCGTCGGCGGTGGCGGCAACGCGCTCACGGCGTTCACGTAGTGGTTCGGAGTGGGGCGGCTCGTCGGCGACGAAGGTGCCGGCTCTGCCGCGGGTGATGACGGTGCCGTCGGCTTCGAGTTCTCGGTAGGCGCGTGCGACGGTGCCGGGGGCCATGTCGAGTGCGGCCGCGAGCTCGCGAACCGTTGGAAGTCGACTGCCCGGTTCGAGCCGGCCGACGGCGACCATGACCGAGATCTGGCCTCGCAACTGCTCGAACCGGGGGACGGCGCTGGCGGACTCCATGCGGACGACCATGCGACGTTCGTCGCCGGCTCGATCGGTGTAGCGAATGAGTGGTGTTCCCCGGTCCATTTGTTGATTGTATCAATACAGATTACAGATGCAAGGTCGTGATTTCGAGAATATAGCCGCTATCTGAAGGAAAATCTGGCAGCTTTCTGACGAAAACATTGACACATACAGGCGACTCGCTATGTTATGTATCAATCCGAACCGGACACAGAGCACCTACCAAGAAAGAATCCTCATGAAGCTCGTCACCGCCGTTATCAAGCCCTTCAAGCTGGAGGACGTGAAGTCCGCCCTCGCCGAGGTCGGCGTCCAGGGCATGACCGTCTCCGAGGTCCAGGGCTTCGGCCGCCAGGGCGGCCACAGTGAGACCTACCGCGGCACCGAGTACCGCGTGACCTTCACCCCCAAGACCCGCATCGAGGTGCTGGTCGACGACGCCGGTGCCGACGGTGCCGTCGAGGCCATCATCAATGCCGCTCGCACCGACAAGATCGGCGACGGCAAGGTCTGGGTGACCTCGGTCGAGAGCGCCGCCCGCATCCGCACCGGCGAGCGCGACGGCGACGCCGTCTGAGCCTCTCGCTCCCGACGCCCACCGGGCGTCCACCAAACTCGACGTGTTCGGCTCACGGCCCGCTCCTCGCTTGAGGGCGGGCCGTTGCCGGTGGGGCCGTCGATGCTTGCGATCCCCGCAGACGAGTTGTGCGCATGGTTCGGCTCGCCCGCCACCGGTTCGCTACGGTGCCCTCGTCACAGGGGGTTTCGCATGTCCGCACCGATTCTCGACGCCACCTCGTTCTGGGGGTTGCTCACCGCCCGCCACGAGTCGTCGCCCGATCACCCGTTGCTCATCGATGATGCCGGTCGGTCGCTGACCGTCGCCGAATTCTTCACCGAGGTCGAGCAGGTCGCCGCCGGTTTCCACGCCCTGGGTATTGGAGAGGGCACGCCGGTCACGTGGGTGCTGCCGACCCGCATGGAGACCATCATCTCGAGCTTCGCGCTCAGCCGACTCGGCGCGATTCAGAACCCGATCATCCACATCTATCGTCACCGTGAAGTCGGCTTCTGCATCAAGCAGACCAAGGCCGAGTTCGTGCTGCACCCCGGCGACTGGGGCGGTTTCGACTACGGCTCAATGGTCACCCAGGTGACATCGGATCTCGACACGCCACCGACGCTTATCAACGGCTACGAAAACTTGCCGATCGGCGACCCCGCCACCCTGCCGCCTGCGCCGGAGTACCCGGCTGGCGAAGCGCCTGTCCGCTGGCGCTACTACACATCCGGCACGACATCGGACCCCAAGGGTGTGCTCCACACCGACCAGACACTCATCGCCGCCGGCACCGGCCTCGGCAAGGCGCTCGAGGTCACCAGCGACGACGTCGGCTCGATGGCGTTCCCGTATGCCCATATCGGCGGTCCCGACTACATCGTCATGATGCTGGCCTTCGGGCACCCGGCCGTGTTGATCGAGAAGTTCACGCCGGGCGGAGCGGTGGCTGCCTTCGGCGAACACGGTGTCACCATGGCGGGTGGCTCGACCGCGTTCTACCAAATGTTCCTCGCCGAGGATCAGAAGGTCGACGGCAAGGTCATGCCTGCGCTGCGCCTCATGGTGGGTGGTGGCGCGCCGAAGCCGCCCGAGGTCTATTACGCCGTGAAGGAGGGCATGGGCGTGCCGATCGTGCACGGCTACGGCATGACCGAGTGCCCGATGATCTGCAACGGGTCGCCATCCGACACCGACGACCAGCTCGCGAACACCGAAGGCGCGCCGATCGAGGGCTGTGCGGTCTCCATCGTCAACCCCGACACCGGCGAACTCGCCGGGCCTGGCGCAGAGGGCGAGGTGCGCGTCGCTGGACCAATGCTGTTCAAGGGCTACACCGACCCATCGCTCGAAGCAGGCGCCTTCGACGAGCAGGGCCGCTTCCGCACCGGCGATCTCGGCGTGATGCACGACGACGGCCACGTCACCCTCACCGGCCGACTCAAGGACATCATCATCCGCAAAGGGGAAAACATCTCTGCAGCGGAGATCGAGAACGTGCTGTACGAGCTGCCTCAGGTCGGAAACGCCGCCGTCATCGGACTTCCGGATCCCGACCGTGGCGAGCGAGTCTGCGCAGTGGTCGAGACCGCTCCCGACCAACCCGATTTGACCTTCGACGAGTTGGTCGCCGCCTGCAAAGGCGCCGGCTTGATGACTCAGAAGATTCCCGAGCAGCTGGTCATCCACGGTCAGGCGCTGCCGCGCAACGCCACGATGAAGATTCTCAAGTTCGAGCTGCGCGATCAGTATGCCGAGCTTCCTTGGCCCTAGCGGAGGCTGGCTAGAGTCGCCGCCATGACTGCGATCTACCACAACCCCAATTGACAGTCGTCCAAGAACGCCGTGGCGGTCGCCACGGAGATGGGCGTCGAATTCGAAGAGATCCGCTACACGAAGAACCCGCCGGACGAAGCGGCCCTTCGTGACCTGATCGCCAAGCTCGAGGACCCGGTCGAGAACCTGGTCCGCAAGGACGCCCAGTTCAAAAAGCTCGAACTCATCGAGGACGACTACATCGGCAACGCCGACAAGGTCGTCGAGGTCCTGCTTGCCTACCCGAAGCTTCTGCAGCGACCGGTGATCGTCACCGCCGACAAGGCCATCATCGGTCGCCCGCTCGGCGACCAGAAGGCCAAGGAACGGCTCAACGACCTGTTCAGCTGACCTCGATCAGCCGAGGTCCCGAAGCGCCGCCGCCATCTGGCCCAAGGCTTCGACCGAAGCGTTGTGGGTGGTCAACGACATGCGATCGGCCAGTGCGCCGTACTCCTCCTGAAGACGAGCGGCACACTCGGTCGGCGTGCCGCGCACGGCCAGAAGGTCGAGCACCTCATCGTCGATCAGGGATCCGAGTTGATCCCACGCGCCGGTTTTCGTCATCTCTCGCAGCTTCGGCTGGAGGTCGCCGAGGCCGTGGTGGTCCAGCGTGACCTTGTAGGCGGGTGTCGACCCGTAGAACGCAAGATTGCCTCGCATCGACTGTGACGAGCGCTCGTAGTCCTCGTCGGTCAGGCTCGGTGAGCAGATGCACCCGACGTTGAGGCTGAGGTCGTGGCGGGTCTTCCCGCCGGCCTCAAGGCCCTCTGCGATCACCGGCATCGTCGACGACGCGAGGAAGTTACCGGTGTTGAACGGATGAATGATCACGCCGTCGGCGTGGCGGGCCATGGCTCTGGTCATCTGGGGGCCGAGCGCACCGGCCCAGATGGGCGGTGGCGCAAACGGCATCGGCGGGGGCACGAAGATCGGCGTCATCAGATCGAACCGGTGGAAGTCGGTGAGGTGATCGAGCGGTGTGCCGTCGGCCCAGTTCGCCCAGATCGCCTTTGTCGCCTTCACGATGTCGACCATGCGGCCGACCGGCCGGTCCCAGGTCGAGGAGTACCGGCGTTCGATGTGCGGCTTGATCTGGGTCCCGAGCCCGAGAGCGAAGCGGCCACCGGTGGCCCGCTGGAGATCCCAGCCCTGATACGCCAGGTGCATCGGAGAGCGGGGGAACGCAATGGCCACGTTCGTGTAGAGGTCGAGGCCGACGTTCGCAGCAGTCACCAGCGGGAAGAAGGCGTCGCTGTTTCCCTCGAACGTGAAGCCGCCGTCGATACCTGCGGCCCGCAGCGCCGCTGCATGGTCGGGCGTGGTCGCGAGGTCGCCACCGAGGCTCACGTCGATCTTCATGGTCGGCGACGGTAGTTCGCTGGCACGCTGGCGATGAAACCTCACCGAATTCCGCCTCCACCCGAGCCTGTCGTCAGAGTGCAGCACAGTCGACGGGTCGTCGTTTTCGTCCTCTCCGAACAGGACAACTACGGTCAGCCTCTGGGCACCGCAGGGTGCAAGATCTTGGGGAGGCACGATGGCCGACGAGGTACTCACCGCACCGCTGGTGCTCGAATACCCCTTCACCCGCACGACCGGACCGGTGATCGGAGGATTCCTCACCGGCCTGCGAGAAGGGGTGATTCACGGGGTCCGCCGGTCCGACGGCACCGTGATGTGCCCGCCCTTGGAGTACGACCCGATCACGGCGGCACCGCTGTCCGAACTCGTCGCCGTGGGAACGGTTGGCACCGTCACCACCTGGACCTGGAACGGCGAGCCCAGAGCACAGCAGCCGTTCGCCCAGCCGTTCGCCTGGGCGATGATCACCCTCGACGGCGCCGACACGCCGATGCTGCATGCGGTCTTCGTCGACTCCGCCGACGACATGGCCACCGGTATGCGGGTCGAGGTCGTGTGGCGCGAAGAACGTGAGGGCCACATCACCGACATCGCCGGCTTCATCCCGGCCGTCGCCTCCTCCACCGGCGAGCCTGCGGCGATGCCGAGCGACGTCGAGCAGATCCAGTCGGTGCGAACCCCGATCCGGATGGAGTACACCTACACGCCGGGTCGGGCGCTGTCGCAGTACCTGCGGGCGATGAAGGACAAGCGCATTCTCGGCGACAAGTGCCCGGAGACGGGCGAGGTCTCGGTGCCGCCCCGCGGGGTTTCGTCCGTGGCCGGCAAGCCGACACTTCCTGAACTGGTCGACCTTCCCGACACCGGGTACATCGAGTCGTTCAACATCACCCGGGTTCCGATCAAGATGCGTCCCGACCTCACCCCGCCGTACGTATCGGCATGGATCGTCCTCGACGGCGCATCCGTCGGCTTCATGGGTCTCGGCATGAATGTCGAGCCCGAGGATGTCCGGGTCGGGATGCGGGTGCGAGCCGTGTGGAAGCCCGACGACGAACTCGAGATGAGTGCTCAGAACATCCTCGGCTGGGAACCCACCGGCGAACCCGACGAGGTGATCACCGACTACGCCCGAGTCGGACGTCTCGAGCAAGGAGGCGGCCAGTGAGGGATATCGCCGTCGTTGCCTTCAGCCAGCGACAAGAAGCCATGATCAACACCGAGTCCGAAGTCGAGTTCATGGTGCCGCTCATGAACGAGGCCAAGGACGCCGTCGGTCTCACGCAACAGGAGATGGGGTTCACCTGCTCGGGGTCGTCGGACTTCCTCGCCGGTCAGGCCTTCTCGTTCGTGATGACGATCGATGGCACCGGCCCGGTTCCGCCGATCAGTGAAAGCCATGTCGAACAAGACGGTGCCTGGGCGCTCTACGAGGCGTGGGTGAAGCTGCAGTGCGGCGACATCGACACCGCCTTCGTCTACAGCTACGGCAAGTCATCGCCTGGTTCACTGCGCGATGTGCTCGCCACCCAGATGGATCCGTACTACGTGGCGCCGCTGTGGCCCGATGCTTTTGCCATCGAAGCGATGGCCGCACGCCAGATGCTCGAGCAGGGCGTCGTCAGCGAGCAGCAGTTGGCCGAGATCGCCAGTCGTTCTCGTGCGCACGCAGCGTCCAACCCACACGCCGTGCGCACCACGCCCAAGTCGGTCGACGAGATCCTCGCCGAGGATTACGCGATGGCACCGCTGCGGCCATCCGACCTGCCCGCCTCCTCCGATGGCGGTGCGGTGATCGTGCTCGCCGCCGACGACAAGGCCCGTGAGTTGTGTGATCGTCCGGCATGGATCCGCGGCATCGATCATCGTTCCGATGCCCACACCCTCGGGGTGCGGGATCTCACCACCTCGATGTCCGCCCGCATCGCCGCCGAAAAGGCTGGCGTCGGCAACGACAAGATCGACATCGCCGAATTGCACGCCCCCTTCTCGACAAGCGAGGCGGTACTCACGAAGGCCCTCGGCCTCGGTGAGGACACCGTGATCAATCCGTCGGGCGGGGCGCAGGCCGCCCACACGATGATGGCCTCCGGGTTGATCCGTATCGGAGAAGCAGCCCAACGCATCAGTCGCGGCGACGCCGACCGGGCGGTCGCCACGGCTGCCAGCGGTCCGTGCCTGCAACAGAATCTCGTCGCCGTCCTGGAGGGGGAGTGAGTCATGGGTAAGGAGCGAGCAGCCGTTCTCGGGGTCGGTCAGACCAAGTACGACACCACCTATCCCGGCTCGATGGCCGGGATGCTGCGGGAAGCCGCGGCCAATGCGCTCGAGATGTCGGGCAAGGGTTGGGACGACATCGACGCCGTGATCATGGGCAAGGCACCCGACTTCTTCGAGGGCGTGATGATGCCCGAGGTGTACCTGGCCGAGGCCCTCGGGTGCGTCGGCAAACCGATCATGCGGGTCCACACCGCCGGATCAGTCGGTGGTTCCACCGCATGCGTCGCCACGTCGATGATCCAGTCCGGTGTGCACGAAACCGTGCTCACGATCGGCTGGGAGAAGCAGTCGGAGTCCAACGCGATGTGGGCGCTCTCGCTGCCTCAGCCGTTTGCCACGTCGGTCAACGCCGGCGCCGGCGGCTATTTCAGTCCGATCATCCGCCGCTACATGATGATGACGGAAGCGCCCGAGTTGATCGGTTGCATGGTGGCCCTCAAGGACCGCAAGCATGCGCTGAACAACCCGTATGCCCATCTCCATCAGCCCGACCTCACCTTCGAACAGGTCGTCGAGTCGCCGATGCTGTGGGACCCGATCCGGTACAGCGAGACCTGCCCGTCCTCCGACGGTGCGTGTGCGATCGTCCTGGGCAGCGAGAAGGTCGCTGAGGCCCACGACGGTCCGGTCGCCTGGATCAAGGGCATCGCGATGCGGTCGGAGTCCGGTTCGTTCGCCGGTCGCAACATGGTGTCGCCTGCAGCCTCGGAGGCCTGTGCCGACGATGTCTTCGCCCAGGCGGGCATCCAGGACCGGCGCAAGGAGATCGACGCCGTCGAGATGTATGTGCCGTTCTCCTGGTACGAACCGATGTGGCTCGAATCGCTGGGGTTCGCCGAGAAGGGGCAAGGCTGGAGGATGGTTGAGGAGGGCGCCACGTCGATCGATGGCGGCGACCTCCCGGTCAACTGCTCCGGTGGCGTGCTGTCGTCGAACCCGATCGGTGCCTCCGGCATGATCCGTTTCGGTGAGGCGGCGCTTCAGGTTATGGGCCTGGCCGGCGACCATCAGGTCGATGGTGCCAAGACGGCCGTCGGACACGCCTACGGCGGGGCGGCGCAGTACTACGCCATGTGGGTGGTCGGCGCTGACAAGTAGGCGCCGTGCGGGCGGCGGGAGATCGCCAACTCTGACCGCACGCACATCGGCACAATCCTTCACACTGGCTTTCGGCGCGACGTGATCTGCTGCCGTCGTGGTGGTGAGCCTGACGCGAGAGACGAGCGAACGAACGAGAGCGGAATCCGGTCCCGGCGCTAGGTTCGGCGTCATGCGCATTCTCGTGGTCGATGACGAAATCGAACTCTCCGAGGCGGTCGCCCGCGGACTTCGTCGTGAGGGTTACGCCGTCGATCTCGCTCACGACGGCGCCGAAGCGCTGAGCAAGGCCGAACTCACCCCCTATGACCTGATCTGCCTCGATCTCACCATGCCGGGGATGGACGGCCTCGAGGTTTGTGCACAGCTGCGCGAGAACCCGCCCGGTGGCGAGCCGCCACGGATCCTGATGCTCACGGCGCGCGACAGCATCGACGAACGCATTAAGGGGCTCGATCACGGTGCCGACGATTACCTGATCAAGCCGTTTGCGTTCGGCGAACTCACCGCCCGGGTGCGATCACTCATGCGCCGCGAGGCGGCGGGTACCACGGCGGTTTTCTCGGTCGGTGACATCGAACTCGACGATGCAACGAAGCGGGCCAAACGCGGCGCTCGTGAACTTGATCTCACGGCCAAGGAGTTTGCGCTGCTGCGCTACTTTATGGCTCACGTCGACCAGGTCCTGTCCCAGGAACACCTGCTCGAGCACGTCTGGGATGAGCACGCCGATCCGTTCACCAACACGGTGCGGGTCACTGTGGGCACGCTGCGTCGCAAATTGTCCGAGGACGACGAGACCCAGGCGATCGAGACCGTGATCGGATCCGGGTACCGCCTGGTCGACCCTGGTGTCGAAGCTGATGGCTGACGAGACCCTGGCTGTCCGCGCCGCCGAGGCGCTGCCCGGGTGGGCCGGCTCGATCCGGTTCCGTCTGATGGTGCTCTACTCGGTCCTGCTCTTCGGGCTTGCCACCGTGGTGGTCGGCGGCATCTATGCCGGGCTCGCCCGAAGTCTCGAGGACCAAGACGTCTCTCGCACCGAGGCGGCTGCCGTGCTGTTCCGCGACGCTGACGGTCGCGACATGATCCGGACGCTCGAGTTCGAAGTTCAGGACCCGCTCGCTGTCTTCGAACGCGAGGTCAACGAGCAGGCGCTCGACCAGCTCCGCACGTACGCCTTCGGTGCGCTCGGCCTGCTGTTCATCGGCAGTCTCGGCGTCGGCTGGTTCGTCGCCGGTCTCGTCTTGCGGCCAGTCGGGCGCATCACCTCCGTTGCACGCGAAATCTCCGGCACCGATCTCTCACGCCGTATCGAGCTCGAAGGGCCTGACGACGAGTTGAAGCAACTCGCGGACACCTTCGACGACATGCTCACCAGGCTCGACGAGGCGTTCGAGAACCAGCGGGACTTCATCCACGAGGCCAGCCACGAGCTCCGGAACCCGCTCGCCGTCATCCGAACGAATCTTGATGTCGTGCTCTCCGACCCCAACGCCGAGGCCGAGGAACTTCGCTTGGCGGGTGAGGTCGTGGGTCGCTCTGCCGAGCGCATGACCACGCTCGTCGATGATCTGCTCGTCTACGCCCGCCACGGCACTCGTGCGATTCGCGAAGAAGAGTTCGACCTCGCCCAGCTCGTCAGTCATCTCGCCGATGAGTTCGCCGCGCCGGCCGACGCCGCAGGCCTGGTGCTCACCAAGCAACTCCCCGCCGAGGTCCTCCCGGTGTGCGGCGATGCTCCGGCGGTTCGGCGTGCCGTCGCCAACCTGATCGCCAATGCGGTGCGACTTGCGCCCGACGGCACGAACGTCACGGTGTCGGCCGACCGGTTAGACGCCTGGAACTTTGTTTCCGTTGCTGATGACGGTCCTGGTATCGCGCCGGAGAACCACGTCCGGGTGTTCCAACGTTTCTGGCGCGGCGACCGCGAGGAGGCCCGTCAACAGGGCCGTTCCGGTCTCGGACTCACGATCGTTCGCCAGATCGTTGAGGCGCACGGCGGTCGGGTCGATCTTGCCTCCGACATCGGACACGGGTCGACCTTCGTCCTGTGGTTTCCGCGCAGTCTTGCGTCGCCGCTGCCCGAAGCCGGCGTCTGATCGGGTCGGTCAGCGGAGCATCTTCCACTCGACCTCGGTGTCGAACACCCGCATGCCACGGGCCTCATAATTCGTTCGAGCATGAGGGCCGTCGAGTGAGCAGGTGTGAAGCCACACTCGCTCCACACCCTCGAACGAGAATCCGTGGTGGAGTGCCTCGGTGAGGAACCAGCCACCGAGGCCGTGACCGTGGACGTCGATACCGAGTCCGAAGTAGGTGATCTCGACACTCGACCCTTGCAGTTCGTATTCGCAGTACCCGACCGGTACACCTCCGACGACACACGTGATGTGTCGGTAGCCGGGAGCCGAGATCGTGGTCTCCCAACGGTCGTCGTCGAAGACGTTGCGGTCGGTCCAGTTCCATGGCTCGCCGACGTAGTCGTACAGCCAGCGCGCAAACGACACCGTCATCCGCTTGGCGACGACGATCTTGGCGTCGAGTCGAGGGGGCGTGGGCGCCGGAATCAGCGCCGGTTCGGTGATCTCAAGGTGCCAGGTCGTGACCTCGACGGCACCCGGCGTGTTTTCGTCGATCGGTTGCATCCGGGTTGGGTCTCGCACACGTTGTATCGAGGGAAGGTCAAGATCTTCACGTCGATTTTCACGGCAGCTTACGAGACCTTTCGCCTTCACCCCGTACCTTTCGCCTATGGATCGAAACCCGATCAACGAACTGCCCGACGAAAACCCCCCCGATTCGTCGGGCTTGCCCGCCGACGAGCGGCCGCCTGCAGCAGACAGCACTGAGCTGGGTGAAACCCCCTCACCCACCTCGACTCCGTTCTCACCGACGGATCCTGCGGCCGGCCGCCCGGCGGGCCCCTCCTCGTCTGCTCCGATCCCGCCGCCACCGCCGCCCCCCAGCGGTGACGGACCCTCCCCGGGATCCGGAGCGGCCCCCTCGACGGCTCCGTGGGCCCCGTCGCCCCGTTCGAGCCTTCCCCCACGTCCGGCCGACCAGTCGTTTCCTCCCCCCAGCGGGTCGGCCGGGCCCCCTTCGGTATTGCCCGACATCTCAGCTGCGCACGTACCGATCCCCGGGTTGAGCAGGGGCCGATGGCGGGTTGCTATTGGTGTCCTCGGCGGCATGGCACTCAGTGCACTCCTTGTCGGCGGCGGCTACCTGATCGGCGAGCAACAGGCCGAGCAGGCTCCCATCACCCAGGAGCAGGCGGTCACGCCGGCCACCAACGCTTCGGCCGACACCAACTCCGTTCCCGCCACCATGGCGCCCCCAATTGTCGACCTTGAGCAGGCTGCGATTGAGCCCGCCACGGCGGTGGCTCGCGCTGTCACCCCATCGGTGGTGCGGATCAGTACCGGCTTTGGTCAAGGCAGCGGGATCATCTGGGATGCGGCCAACGGCTACATCGTTACCAACGACCATGTCACCGACACCGCTGACACCGTCAGCGTGCTGTTGCACAACGGCGTGGAGGTCAGCGGTGTCGTGATCGGTGGTGATGCGGCCCGTGACATCTCTGTCGTGCAGGTCGATTCCAGCGGTCTCGGTCTCGTCGAGGCCACTTTTGCTCCGAGTCAGACGGTCGAGGTCGGGCAGTTGGCCGTCGCCATCGGCTCGCCGTTCGGTCTTGACCAGTCCGTCACTGCAGGCATCGTCAGTGCTGCGAACCGCATCAATCCCTTCGGTGGCTCCAACGAGGCGAATCCGGTGCCGGTCGAGATGATTCAGACCGACGCCCCGATCAACCCAGGCAACTCCGGGGGTGCGCTCGCGAACCGCGACGGCCATGTCATCGGCATGAACACCTCGATCCGCACCGACGGGTCCAGCGACAACGCTGGGGTGGGCTTTGCGGTGCCGAGCGACACGATCGTTTTGATCGCCGAGCGGATCATCAACGGCGAGTCGCTCGAGCTCGGTTTCCTCGGGGTCAGTGGCGACACGCCGACCGACGGAACGCTCGGTGCACTCGTTACGTCGGTAGTCCCTGGTGCCCCCGCCGACGACGCCGGTCTCCAGGTTGGCGATCTGATCATCTCTGTCGACGGGGCGGTGGTGGCGACCATGGAGGAGCTGGCGGCGGACTTCAAGTTCTTCCGCCCCGGCGAACTGGTGAAGATCGAGGTGCTTCGCGATGGTGAGCGGCTCGTCTTCGACGTCACTGTCGGATCCAACTGACACCTCGAGCACCCGCCGGGCGGGTAGGCGTCCACCGGTAGACTCGCGGTCTCATGTTGCTCGCAACCATCATCGCCATCGCCGCCGTCATCATGATCTCTGCGTCGTTCGTCGTGCTTCGTCGCGAGCGCAACGACGGCCTCACGATCGATCCGCCGGATCTCACCGATGTCGTCGACATCTCCGACGTCCTTCCCGGGATCGAGGTGGCCGGCACCGACGCAATCGTGGAGAGCGAACCCGTCGTCGACGATGCTCCCCGACCCTCGTTTCGCGAGCGACTCGCCGGCGCACGATCGTCACTCAGCGGCTTTTTCGGCGCCATCTTCGCCGGTGGTATCGACCGTGACACCTGGGAGGCGCTCGAAGAAGCACTGATCCGTGCCGATGTCGGTGTTGCGACTTCGACCGAGATCATGGAGGCGGTGAAGGCCAAGGTCGAGGCTGACGGCGTCGAAGATGCCACCGAGCTCCCGGCGCTCGTGAAGGCCGAACTGGTCGAGCGGCTGTCGGGCTTCGATCGCTCCCTGTCGACCAATGTCGCAGCGGCGGGCGGTCAACCTGGCCCGGCGGTGTGGTTGTTCGTCGGCGTCAACGGTGTCGGCAAAACCACCACGATCGGCAAGCTTGCGAAACGCGAGGTCGATGCCGGAAGAAAAATCGTGCTCGCCGCCGGCGACACGTTCCGTGCGGCCGCCGCCGAACAGCTCACCATGTGGGCCGAGCGCAGCGATGTGCCGATCGTCCGCGGTGCCGAGGGCGCCGACCCATCGTCGGTGGTGTTCGACGCCGTCGAGTCGGCCAACGCTCGCAACGCCGACATCGTGCTGGCCGACACGGCCGGCCGCCTGCAGACCAAGACCAACCTCATGGAGGAGTTGTCGAAGGTTCGCCGAGTGGCCGAGAAGGGCACCGGAACCGTCACGGAGACGCTGCTGGTAATCGACGCCACCACGGGTCAGAACGGCATGAGTCAGGCCAAGCAGTTCGCTGACGCCGTCGACGTCTCGGGCGTGGTGCTCACCAAGCTCGATGGTTCGGCGAAGGGCGGCATCGTCGTCGCCATCCACACCGAACTCGACGTGCCGGTGAAGCTTGTCGGTTTAGGAGAGGGCATCAATGACCTCGTCGAGTTCGACGAGGTCGAGTTCGTCGATGCCCTCTTCGAGTAGCGCCGTCTGCGCGTAGCGGTTCGGCGTTTCAGGCAGTCGGGGTGGTCAGCGGGGTGTGACCGCAACCCTCGACGGAGCTGTTCACTGCAGCGATCGCTTGTTGGACTCGGACCTGATCGGTGTTCGACTGGGCGTCGAGGAGGGCAATGGCGAGGTCACCGTCGGCCCGCTCGACCGCCTGAACCGTCAGCAGCGCGAAGTCGAAGAGCCGAGCCACGTCGGTGCGCAGTTCGGCCGGGGCGACCGCCCGGGCCTCGTCGAGGGTGGTCTGGAGGTTGACGATGTCGTCGAGCGTGTCGCCGTCGACCGACCCATCGAGGATCGAGCGCCACGTGCTGATGGCATTGGCTGTCTCGCACCAGACGATCTCGTCGAATGCTTCGACCTCGACCGCCTCGGGAGGCAATGAGTCGTTGCTCACGACGATGGCAGCGACGATGAAGGCGGCGGAAAGCGCAGCGATCACGCCCCACTGACGCAAGGTGAAGTTCACCAGCGCCACGCTAGCGAGGCCGGATGTCCCCGCCGTCGTCGGGCGCGTCGGTCATCTGCACCGCCATCTTGACCGACCGGAGACGCCGCTACCCTGACGCCACCATGTTCGAGACACTGACCGATCGATTCGACGGGATCTTCAGTCGCCTCCGCAGTCGCGGCAAGCTGACCGAGGCCGATGTCGACGATGTCCTGCGCGAAATCCGCCTCGCCCTGCTGGAAGCTGACGTCAACCTCGATGTCGCCAAGAATCTCGTCGGTCGCATTCGCGAGCGGTCGGTGGGCGAGGAGCTGTCGAACGCCCTCAATCCGGCTCAGCAGGTCATCAAGATCGTTCTCGAGGAGTTGACCGCCAGCCTCGGTGGCGAGGCGATGAAGATCACCTACGCCTCGAAACCTCCCACCGTCGTGCTCATGGCGGGTCTGCAGGGTGCAGGTAAGACCACCAACACCGGCAAGCTCGCCCAGTGGTTCAAGAAGCAGGGGCGCAACCCCCTGCTCGTGGGCGCCGACCTGCAACGACCCGCGGCGGTCGAACAGCTCCGCACCCTCGCCGGCCAGGTCGGTGTGCCGGTTTTCTCTGAACCGACCGATCCCGTCGACGTCGCCTCGAAGGCGATCGCGGAGGCCGAACGCACCGGCCGCGACGTCGTCATCGTCGACACCGCCGGCCGTCTGGCGATCGACGAGGCGTTGATGGAGCAGGTCCGCCAGATCTCGGGCCAGGTCCAGCCCGATTACACCTTCCTCGTCATCGACGCGATGACCGGTCAGGACGCCGTCAACACCGCAAAGGCGTTCAACGACACCCTCGAACTCGACGGTGTCATCTTGACCAAGCTCGACGGCGATGCCCGCGGTGGTGCGGCGCTGTCCGTCAAGGAGGTCGTCGGCAAGCCGATCGCCTTTGCCTCGACCGGCGAGAAGCTTGACGACTTCGAGACCTTCCACCCCGATCGTCTTGCCAGCCGCATTCTCGGGATGGGCGATGTCGAGACGCTCATCGAGAAGGCCGAAGAGGCGTTCGAAGCCGAACAGGCCGAAGAAGCCGCAGCTCGCCTCATGGAGGGCACCTTCACGCTCGATGACTTCCTCGAGCAGATGCAGCAGATCAAGAAGATGGGTCCCATCGGCAACCTGATGGGCATGATGCCGGGCATCCCCAAGGAGGCTCGCGATGTCGAGATCGACGACCGTCAGATCGCCCGCATCGAAGGCATCATCCGGTCGATGACCCCGGCCGAACGCGCCGACCCCGACCTGATCGACGGCTCCCGCCGCCAGCGCATCGCGCAGGGTGCCGGCATGCAGCCCGGCGACGTGAAGAACCTGCTCGACCAGTTCACGCAGATGCGCAAGATGATGAAGCAGTTCGCGGGCTTCGGCACGAAGAAGCAGAACCCCAAGAACCGCAGAGGCAAAAACAACAAGAAGGGCAAGCAGAAGGGCGGGCGTCGCAAAGGCGGGCGCGTCACGGAGAAGGGGCCGGCCGCCGTACCGAAGTCGCCCCTCACGCTTCCCGGCCTCGAGGGCGGCGAGGGGCTCCCGCCGGGCTTCCCGAGCCTGCCCGATACCTGATCGTCGGTTCGACTCCGGGTCGGAGGTTGGAACAGATGCCCCCGCCAGGTTGAATGATGCGGTTGTTCGGGCCTCTACGCGCCCGACGAAGCACTCCGAAGCAGACAAGAAGAGATCACCTCATGGCCGTCAAGCTCCGCCTCATGCGGATGGGCAAGAAGAAGCAGCCCACCTACCGTGTCGTCGCCGCCGACTCGCGCTCGCCGCGCAACGGTCGCTTCATCGAAATCATCGGTACCTACGAGCCCCGCCAGGACCCGTCGGTCATCAAGATCGACAACGAGCGCGCGGTTCACTGGCTCGCCAACGGCGCCCAGCCGACCGACCGGGTCGAGAAGCTCCTGAAGATCTCCGGCGCCTGGACCGAGCACACCGGCGAGGCATTCGACGCCACCGTTCCCGAGCGTGCCGCCCGCAAGAGCAAGAAGCAGCTCGAGAAGGAAGCCGAGGCCGCTGAGGCTGCGGCGTCCGAGGTGGAGGACGTCACCGACGAAGCCGACACCGCCGACGACGCTGACGCCGGCGATGACGCTGAAGCCCCTGATGACACCGCCGACGCCGAGGATGGCGACGAGTGAGCGCCGACGCCGCCAGCCGCGTCTGCGAGTTCGTCGTCAAGCAGATCGTCGACAACCCCGATGGCGTCTCGGTTGCCCAGAGTGAGACCGACGGCGGCATCCGCCTCGACGTCTCTGTCGCCGACGGCGACATGGGCCGTGTGATCGGCAAGCGGGGCCGCGTCGCCTCGGCCATCCGCACGGTTGTGCGCGCCGCAGGCGTCGACGACGACGTCACCGCCATCGAGGTCGAGTTCGTCGACTGACGTGCTTGAGATCGGCCGCATCTCCCGTCCGCACGGTGTGCGCGGCGAGGTGAGCGTGCTGCTCACCTCAAACCGAACCGAGCGCCTCGACCCCGGGTCCGTGCTCGAGACCGCCAATGGCCCGCTTGAGGTTCGTTCGGCGCGTCCGCACAAGGGTTCGTGGCTCGTCGTATTCGAGGGGGTGCACGATCGCGACGCCGCCGATGCGCTTCGCAATGTCGTGCTGCTCGGCGAGCCGATCGACGACCCCGACGAGTTGTGGGTGCACGAACTCATCGGGGCCACCGTGATCGACCAGGACGGCACCGCCCGCGGCACCGTCACCCGCCTGGTCGAGAATCCGGCCTCCGACCTGCTCGAACTCGACAGCGGCACCCTCGTGCCGGTGCAGTTCGTGGTGTCGCACACCCCCAACGACAAAATCCATGTCGACGCGCCCGTCGGCTTGTTCGATCTCGACGAAGCCGCCTCGGAACGAGATCAGGACTGACCTCATGCGGATCGACGTCTTCTCGATTTTTCCGGAGATGGTCGACCACATCGCCGATCAGTCGGTGATCGGGCGTGGTCGCCGCGACGGCCATCTCGACATCCGAGTGCACGATCTGCGTCAGACCACGACCGACGTTCACAACACGGTCGACGACGCCCCCTTCGGCGGGGGTGCTGGCATGGTGATGATGCCGGAACCCCTCTTTGGCGCCGTCGAGGCCGTCGAGCCACCGCGGCCACTGTTCTACCTTTCGCCCTCGGGTCGTCGCTTCGACCAATCGATGGCCCACGAACTCGCCGAACTCGACGGCTTCTCGCTGCTGTGCGGCCGTTACGAAGGTGTCGACGAGCGCGTCCGCGAACATCTGTGCGACGGCGAGATCTCGGTTGGTGACGTCGTCCTCGCCGGTGGAGAGGTCGCCGCAGCCATGATCATCGAGGCGGTCGGTCGCCTCGTGCCGGGTGTGCTCGGCAACGCAACCTCGGTCGAGGACGAGTCGTTCGCTGACGGACTGCTCGAGTATCCGCACTACACCCGTCCGGCAGAGTTTCGCGGGTGGGGAAGCCCCGACGTCTTGCGGTCCGGCGATCACGGCAAGGTGGCTCGCTGGCGCCTCGCCAAGGCGATCGAACGCACGGCGCACAACCGCCCCGACCTGCTGGACGCCCGTGGCGGTCTCAGCGCCGACGAGCAGCGAGCGCTNGACGAGTTCGGGATCGATCTTCCCGATCACTGAGTTCGAGACGCTCTGGAAGAGCGAGCCGAACCGACCATGCCGGCGTCGCTGATCGCCACGGCGCAGAGGGTGGCAACGCACGGTCGTCCCTCTAGCATTGTGGGTCGGCCCGGGCAGACTGTCCCGCCGATGATCCATTCTCTCGATCCGTACGGAGCGCAGCGATGCAGCCCACCGATCTCGTCGACAATCTCAGCAAGCGGGACGACATCCCCGAGTTCGCCCCCGGCGACACCCTCAAGGTCCACGTTCGCGTGATCGAGGGCAATCGCGAGCGCACCCAGGTCTTCGAGGGNGTCGTNATCCGCCGTCAGGGCTCGGGCCTGCAGGAGACCTACACGGTCCGCAAGCTCAGCTTCGGCGTTGGTGTCGAGCGCACCTTCCCGGTCCACACCCCGATTGTTGAGCGGGTTGAGTTCGTGAGCCGCGGCGATGTCCGTCGAGCGAAGCTCTACTACCTCCGCGACCGCATCGGGAAGGCCGCCAAGATCAAGGAGAAGCGCGACAACTGATCGCGCTGCGTCGGCGGGCCGACGCCGTCACACCCCGTACCTAGGTTCGGGGCATAGCCACCTGCGACAGATCCAGGGTTGCTCTCGGGCAGTGGGGCGAGCGTCGCGTTGCGCGCCGCTACGAGTCGGCGGGCTACGTCGTTGTCGATCTCAACTGGCGCGTGCGAGGCGGCGAGCTCGATCTCGTGATGATGCGAGGTGACGAGATCGTGTTTTGCGAGGTCAAGACTCGAAGCAGCGGGCGGTTCGGCTCGGGTTTCGAGGCGGTCGACGAACGCAAGCAACGCTTCCTGCGTCGTACCGCCATGTCATGGCTCGACGCCCACGGTCGACATGGTCGCCTCCGATTCGATGTCGCCACGGTCACCGGTCCACGCATCGAGATCATCGAAGCGGCGTTCTGAGCGAGCGGCGGCCGTCCGGTGTTGCGCGCTAACGCCCCTTCTTCTTCGTGCGCGCCTTGCGGGTCTTGCGGCCGTCCCAGCAGCCTCGGTGCCAGTGCCGACGCAGGTCAGGAGCTTCCTTGGGCACGATCGCGTAGTGGCCGGTGCCCGGTTCGATGTTACGGTTGCAGTTCGGACACACGTACCACTTGTTCGCCTGGTACGGCTGCAGGAACCGGACGTCTAGCTCCCCGTAGGCCTCTGGATCGTCCATCACGCGCTCCCGAAGAAGACCCACACCAGCAAGAGGACGCCGGCGATGATCGTTGCGCCGACGAACACGTAGTCGGCGGGGCGGCGCCGATGTGGCCGTGTGGGGTCCATTCCCATGGGGTCAGTATCGTCGGTGACGTGCGTTCCGCCACCTCGGCCCCCGTGCTCGTTCGCATCGTTTTCCTGGTTGCGTTCGTCCTCGCTAGCGGCGCGTGTGCGGGTGAGTCCCCCGAGGTTCCCCTCGGCCCTGACGGCACCCCCGACGCTGTGTTGACGATGGGACGCGACGTGTACTCGCGACGCTGCGCGAACTGTCATGGCGCCGGCGGTGGGGGAGGCACNGGGCCGAAGTTGAGCGACGGGCAGGTGATCATCGCCTACCCCGATCCGGTTGATCAGCGTTTGCTGATCGCGAACGGCCGCAATGCCATGCCGTCGTTCTCCGGTTCGCTCTCGGGTGCTGAACTCGACGCGGTCGTCCGCTACACCCGCGAGGTNTTGTCTCCATCTTGATCTAGGGCTGTTTGCGATTGTTCGTCGCCGACGGCGTCCGGGTGCGTCGCGCGTGACGTGGCCCCTCCATCACCATGCATGGGGCGGGACTACAGTAGGGACGTGGCCGCCTGGGACGTCTCCGCCTGGCTCGAGTCGCTCACGCGTATCGCTCCGTCGACCCGCAGCGTCTACGAGCGTGACATGGCCGCGGCGGTCGCGTGGCTCGACGAGCACGGTGTGATCGATCCTGCGGCAGTTGGGCGGCGCACGCTGCGGGCCTACCTCGCCGATCTCGACCGTTCCGGCTACGCCCGCCGCACGATTGCGCGCAAGGCATCGGTGCTTCGCCGCTATTTCGACTGGGCGCGACGCACGGGGAGGGTCGAGAGCGACCCAAGCGCAGCGCTCACTGCGCCGAAGGGCACCGCCAACTTGCCCACGGTGTTGACCGCCGCCGAGATCGACGGTCTTCTCGAAGGGTCGGCCCGAGCCGCNGGCGAGCCNGGCGAGGTCGATCTCCGCGATCGAGCGGTCGTCGAGTTGCTCTACGGCAGTGGGATCCGGGTAAGTGAACTATGCGGTCTCGAACTCGACGACATCGACAACAGTGGGGTACTCCGGGTCTGGGGCAAGGGGTCCAAGCAGCGGATCGTGCCCGTCTCCGAGGCGGCCACCGAGGCGGTCTCCCAATGGATTCGTGAGGGTCGACCGAGCATGGTCACCTCCGATACGGCCAAGCCCTCGCTGTTCCTCAATCGGGCGGGTCGCTCGCTGACACCGCGTGATGTGCGACGCATCCTCGATCGTCGAGCGGTGTCCCCGACCCACCCGCATGCGCTGCGTCACACCTTTGCCACTCACATGTTAAATAATGGAGCTGATTTAAATACAATAAAAGAAATTTTAGGTCACGCCAATTTATCTGCCACAGAAGTGTATACACATAACACGATAGAAAAATTAAAAAGTATTTATAAACAAGCCCATCCACGGGCATA
>NZNH01000043.1 GCA_002694825.1 Acidimicrobiaceae bacterium
CGAGCCGCTGCCGCCGGTAGCTGACCCGGGGCAACTGAAGCGATGACCGGCCGGCCGGGCGACGGGAACGTCACCGTGGTGTTCACCCCCTCCGGGGTGCACGCCGACGTCGCGCCTGGTACCTCGCTGCTCGATGCAGCGCGGGCGGTCAAGGTCGACCTCGACTCGACCTGCGGTGGGCGCGGCCTGTGCGGGCGCTGCCAGGTGACGCCCTCGGTGGGCGAGTTCGCCAAGTGGGGCATCACCTCTGACGAGTCGTCGGTGTCACCGTGGACCTCCTCGGAGGCCGACTACAAGGGTCGTCGCACGATCGAACCGGGCGGCCGCCTCGGCTGCATGGCCACCGCACTGGCCGACGTCGTCGTCGATGTGCCGCCGGCCAGCCAGGTGCACCGCCCGGTCGTTCGCAAGAAGATCGATCTGCCCGGGCTGACCCTCGATCCGCTGATCACCGCTCGCTATGTCGAGCTTCCCGAACTCGAACTGGGCGACGAGCGTTCCGACGTCGAGATCCTGCGGGAGGCGCTTGCGGTCGACTGGGGCATCGAGGGCGTCAACGTCGAGGCCTGCGTGCTCTCGGAACTTCACCCGGCGATCATCGACGGCAAACGAGCAGTCACCGCCATCGTGCACCGCGACGGGTCGGTCATGGCCGTGCGCCCCGGTTTCGATGAGGTCGTCTACGGCGTCGCCGTCGATGTCGGCTCCACCACCATTGCCGGCTACCTGGTCGATCTCGCCACCGGCGATGTCGTCGCCAACGCCGGGGCGATGAACCCTCAGATCCGTTTCGGTGAGGATCTGATGAGTCGAGTCAGCTACGTGATGATGAATCCAGGCGGCGACGACGAACTCACATCAACCGTCCGCGACGCGCTCGACACCCTCATCGAGGACCTCTGCAACGACCTCGACACCGACCTTCTGCCCGACGACGTCCGGATGCACATCCACGACATCGTGCTCGTCGGCAACCCCGTCATGCATCACCTGCTGTTGGGTATCGACCCGACGCCGCTGGGCGCCGCACCGTTCACGCTCACCGTCGGCGAACCGGTCGACATGCGAGCCGCTGATCTTGATCTCGGACTGCCCTACGCCCGCTGCCATGTCGGCCCGTGCATCGCCGGCCATGTCGGCGCCGACGCTGCGTCGGCCACACTCAACGAACGCACCCACGCCACCGTCGAACCACAGCTGATGGTCGATATCGGCACCAATGCCGAGATCGTGCTCGGCACGGCCGAGCGCACCTACGCCGCATCCTCGCCGACCGGCCCGGCGCTCGAGGGCGCGCAGATCTCATCGGGCATGCGCGCGACCGCCGGAGCGATCGAGCGCATCCGGATCGACCACGACACGTACGAGCCCCGCTTCAAGGTGATCGGTGCCGACGCATGGAGCGACGAGCCCGAATTCGCCGAGCAGACCGCAACACTCGACATCGCCGGCCTGTGCGGTTCGGCGATCATCGAGGTCATCGGCGAACTGTTCCTGTCCGGTCTGTGTGACCACAACGGCGTGATCCAGGACCTGTCTGCGACGACCGACCGGATCGTCCCCGACGAGCGCACGTTCACCTACGTGATTCGCGCCGAGTACGCCGATGCCGACGGCACTGTGCACCCGCAGTTGGCGATCACCCAGAACGACGTTCGCCAGATCCAGCTCGCCAGTTCGGCTCTTCGTGCCGGCATCGACCTCTTGATGGAACACGCCGGGATCACCGAGTGTCACGACGTGCGGCTCGCCGGTGCCTTTGGTGCCCACATCGACCCGGTCTATGCCCTGATCCTCGGCCTTGTGCCCGACTGCCCCGTGGACAGCGTCCGGGCGGTCGGCAACGCCGCCGGCGCAGGCACGGTCCGGATGCTGGTGAGCGCCGAACAGCGCGACGAGGTCGCCGCCGCGGTTCGCGATATCGAGAAGATCGAAACGGCCACCGAACCCCGATTCCAGGAGTTGTTCGTGTCGGCCATGGCGTTCCCTCACGCCACTGCACCGAGCCCCCACCTTGCCGAGGTCGTGACGCTGCCGCAGCGGATTACGGCCGAGGCGGGCGGACGGCGCCGTCGTCGACGGGACACCAACGGAGGCGAGGCCTCCATGAAGAGCGAGAGGCAACAAGCATGAGCGACGTCACCGAGGAAACCGGAGGCCGCCGGGGCGGCCGTCGCGGTGGTGGCCGTGCCGGCCGGCAGGCGGCCCGTACAGCCAGTGTGGCAACGAAGCCGTACCTGGAGCGCACGATGCCGCCGGTCGAGATGCTCTCCGAAGAGGGTCTCGCCGCCATCGAGGAGAACGCCGAGGAGATCCTCGCCACCGTCGGTGTGGCCTTCCAGGAGTTCCCGGAGGCGCTCGACCTGTGGCGTCAGGCCGGCGCACGGGTCGAAGGCGAGATGGTCTACTTCCCGAAGGGGATGTGTCGGGAGATCGTCGAGAAGAACGCGCCGACGTCCTACATCCAGCACGCTCGGAACCCCGAACGTTCGGTGAAGATCGGCGAGAACACGACCGTCTTCGCCCCGAACTACGGCTCACCGTTCGTGTTCGACCTCGACAACGGTCGCCGGTACGGCACCATTGAGGACTTCGAGAATGCCGTGAAGCTGGTCTACGACCTGCCCCATCTGCACCACAGTGGCGGCACGGTGTGTGAACCGGTCGACGTGCCGGTCAACAAGCGGCACCTCGACATGGTGTACGCCCACATCAAGTACAGCGACAAGCCGTACATGGGCTCGGTGACCGCAGCCGAGCGGGCCGGCGACTCGATCGAGCTGAGCCGAATCGCCTTCGGTGGCGATCTTCAGGATCGCACCGTGATGACCTCGCTCATCAACGCCTCGTCGCCGCTGCGCTGGGACGCCACGATGCTCGGGGCCGCCACGGAATACGCCCGTGCCAACCAGGCGTGCATCATGTCGCCGTTCATCCTGGCCGGCGCCATGTCGCCGGTGACCGTCGCCGGCCTCGCGGCCCAGTCACTCGCCGAGGCCCTGTCGGGTATGGCGTACACCCAGCTCGTCCGTCCGGGCGCCCCGGTGATCTTCGGCACCTTCGCCTCGTCGATGTCGATGGCTACCGGTGCTCCCACCTTCGGCACGCCCGAGGGTGGTCAGGCCATCTCGGTGATGGCAGCCCTTGCCCGTCGGGTCGGCACGCCGTTCCGTTCGGGCGGCCAGTTCACCGCCTCCAAGTACCCCGATGCCCAGGCGGCCTACGAGTCCTCGTCGACGATCATCCCGACCGTGCTGTCCGGGGTGAACTTCGTGCTGCACGCCGCCGGGTGGCAGGAGGGTGGCCTCGCCCTCGGCTTCGAGAAGCTCATCCTCGACGCCGACCAACTCGGCTTCATGGACGTGTACGCCCGGGGAATCGACATCAGCGAGAACGGTCAGGCCATGGAGGCCTTCCGCACGAATCCGCACGGCGAGCATTTCCTCGGCAACGGCCACACGCTGCAGAACTTCGAGACGGCGTTTGCTCGCTCGACCGAGGCCGACAACAACAGCTTCGAGCAGTGGACCGACGAGGGTTCACTCACCTCGGCGCAGCGGGCCAACACGACCTGGAAGCGCATGCTCGCCGAGTACACCGGCCCGGGCCTCGACGAGGCGATCGACGCCGAACTCCAGGACTTCATCGGCCGACGCAAGGCGTCGATGCCCGACGCCAACTACTAGGAGTGGCCTTGACGGAAACACGAGCCTCGGAAACCATCGGTTTCATCGGCCTCGGCAACATGGGTCTGCCCATGTGCCTCAACCTGGTCGATGCCGGATACGACGTCGTCGCCCTGGACCTCCGGCCCGAGCCGGTGGCCGAGGTCGTCGCCGCCGGTGGCCGAACCGCCGACGACGTCGCAGCCGTCGCTGCGGAGGCCGACATCTTGCTCACCTCTCTCCCCCGCCCCGACCACGTCGATGGCGTGATGCGGGCAGGTGGAGCGCTCACCGCGCTGCGTCCCGGCTCGGTGTGGGCCGATCTCACGACGAACCGTCGCGAATTCGTGCAAGAACTTGCGAACGAGGCGCCCGACGGGGTCACGGTCATGGACTCCCCCGTGACCGGCGCCGTCGATGGTGCCCGCAACAAGCGTCTCACCCTGTTCGCCGGTGGGGCCGAAGCCGATCTCGATCGGGTCGTTCCGGTCCTGGAGAACCTTGGCCGCGTGATCCGCTGCGGACCGCTCGGCACCGGCAACGTCGTCAAGCTCGTCACCAACCAGCTGTGGTTCATCCATGCGGCCTCGATCGGCGAGGGCTTCGCACTCGGGATGGCCAACGGGGTGGAGCTCCCGGTGCTCTACGACGCCATTTGTGACTCGGTCGGCGACTCGTTCGTCGCTCGCCACGACGGCCCGTCGATTTTCGCCGGCCACTACGACCCGAGCTTCACCCTCGACCTCTGTCTGAAGGACCTTGGCCTCGTGCGTGAGCTCGAGTCGAGCCTCGAGGAGCCGCTCGTGATGACCGCCGCCGCCCACGGCGTGTTCGAGGACGCAGCCGAGCGCTACGGCCGCAACGTCGGCGAACTCCACGTCGCCAAGCGCCTCGAGGACGACAACCAACTCTCGTTCCGCATGGACGGCGACTGGGTCGCCCCCTGGGANGTCACCGACGACTGAGACGACGACCGGGACGNGGCCNGCGNTCANTTCTCGTTGTCGATTCGAGTGCGCTGNCCGCGCATGAGCGCGATCGCCCCGGCGGATGCCCGAGCTGGGAAGGCGACGAACGTCCGGGGGTGTTCGGGAGCGTCGGCGACGACGATCCGCCAGACGAGGTACNCAGCGATGATCAGGTTGATCGCCGCCATGCTCCAGAAGTANGCGATCGGCGAGGTCGAGCCGATGACGANGGTGGCGACGAGNGGNCCGACGAGNGCACCGACACCGTTCACCCGNACGAGCACCGCCGAGCCAGATGTGAGCTTGGCCGTNGGTAGCCAGTCGGCGGTGAGGGCGATCGTCAGTGAGTAGATCGGGAACGACACCGCCCCGAGCACCGCCATCAGGCCGACGGCAATCCAGCTGCCTTCGGTCACGCCGGCCAGCGCGACACAGGTGGCCACGGCGATCCCTGCCACAGCGAGGATCACACCTCGACGCGACGCCCGATCGGAGATCCAACCGATCGGCCACTGCAGCAGCATCGAGCCGAACAGCGGCGCCGCCAGGAAGGCGGCGAGCCGGGAGTCGGGCACGTCGACCGCCACCGCATACACAGCACCGAGCCCGATGAGGATCCCGACTGACGCGCCGCTGAAAAATGTGGTGAAGATGCCGGTCGGGACGATGCTGGCCAGTTCGCGCAGCGACATGCGCTCGGGGACGACGAGCGGCGGGTTGCTCGAAGCCGAGAGCACGACCGGGATCAGTGAGGCCGAGACGAGAACCGACGCAAGAAGAAAGAGCTTCACGCCGTCGGGGTCGGCGACATCGAGCAGGAACTGCCCGATCGTCATGCCGCCCATCGTGACGATCATGTATCTCGACAGAAGCCGTCCACGGGTCGCNTTCGTNGCGAGGTCGTTGAGCCATGACTCCTCGGTCACGTAGAGGCCGGCCATGCACAGGCCGGTCACGAACCGCATCAGACCCCAGGTGACCGGATCGATGAACAGTGCGTGGATCAGCACCGCCGTCGACGCCATTGAGGCGAGCCCGGCGAAGACTCGAATGTGACCGACGTTCGCAATCAGTGATTCGGCGACACGGCTACCGAACAGGAAACCGGCGAAGTACGCAGCCATGACGAACCCAGCCACGGTGACCGAGAAGCCCTCGGTCTCGGATCGCACACCGATGAGCGAGCCCTGCAGGCCGTTGCCGGCCATCAGGAGAAGGATGCCGAGGAACAACGCGCGCGCTGCGGTAGCGGGGCTGTCCTCGATGAGCGGGCCACCCTCGATGATCTCCTCATCCGGGTGGAGCGTCGGATCGGCCAAGGCTCTTCTACTCCCGCCGGAGGCATCGCCTCCGACCGAACACCGCACCCCATGGCGGCACCGAGGCGAACGCTACCGGGCATACTGCCTGGATGTCACTGGAACGGGCGGTCCTCCGTCACCCCGTTGAGGGGGTGCGGGAATGGCTCGCCTTCGCCGATCCGGTCGACTCGTGGGAAGCCGACGAGCTCTCCGACGTGAAAGATGTCCTCGACGCCGCGGAAGCAGCCAACCGGCGCGGCCTCTGGGTCGTCGGGATGGTCAGCTACGACGCCGGACCCGCCTTTGACGCGGCCCTGCGATCGCTGCGTGCCGAGGACGTCCCGTTGGCGTCGTTCGCTGCGTTCGAGACACCCACCACGACGACATTGCCGTCGGGCGGTGACTTCGCGATCGGGCGCTGGGAGGCCACCCGCGTGCGGCGGGAGTACGAGGCCGACATCCGTCGGGTGAAGGATCTCATCGCCCGTGGCGAGACGTATCAGGTCAACTACACGATGCGGCTCGAGGCGGATTTCGACGGCGATCCGCTTGGCTTCTTCGCAGCGATGGCCCGGGCCCAGCGCAGTGCCGATCACCTCGCCTACCTTGATTTCGGGGACCGGGCCGCGTGCTCGGCGTCACCGGAGCTCTTCATCCGTCGCTGCGGTCGCACCCTCGAAAGCCGACCGATGAAAGGCACTCGGCCTCGCCACCCCGATCCGGTCAACGACGCCGACATCGTCCGCGAACTTCTCGAGAGCGAGAAGGACCGAGCCGAGAACACGATGATCGTCGACATGGTGCGCAACGACCTCGGCCGGATCGGCGACACCGGCTCGCTGATGACCACGGCGCTGCACACGGTCGAGAGCTTCTCGACGGTCCACCAACTCACCTCCACCGTCGAAGTGCAAACCGACGCCGGCCTCTTCGACGTGTTCGCCGCCACCTTCCCCGGCGCATCGATCACCGGAGCGCCCAAGGTCAACACTGCGGGCTTCATCGCCGACCTCGAGCGGACACCTCGTGGCCTCTACACCGGCACGATCGGCGCCATCCCACCCGACGGCGATTTCGAGTTCAACATCGCCATTCGCACCGCCTGGGTGAACACCAACCTCGGTCGGGCCACCTACGGCGTCGGCGGGGGTGTCGTATGGGACTCCGACCCGACCGCCGAGTGGAACGAGGCACACGACAAGGCTCGCGTGCTGTACCGGGCGGACCGACCGTTCCGGCTGCTCGAGTCGATCGCCTGGACTCCGGAGTGCGGATCGGTGCTGCTCGAACGGCACCTCGACCGGCTTTCAGTCGCGGCCACCCACTTCGGGTTCGATGTCGACCTCGACGAGGTCCGGCGCACGATCGAGTCGTTCAACGCGGATGAGCCTCAGGTGATCCGGGTCCTCGTTGGACTCGGCGGCGCCGTCGAGCTTGAACCACGAGCGATGCCGATGCCCGACCCGAACCCGGTCGTGGTGTTCGATACGCGGCCGATCGATCGCGGCGACGAGTTTCTCCGCCACAAGACGACCCGCCGGGATCGCTACGACGAAGCCCGTGAGCGGTTCCCGGAGGCCTATGACGTCCTGCTCTGGAATCGGCTCGGTCAGCTGTGCGAATCGACGATCGCCAATCTCGTGGTCGAGATCGACAACGAGTACCGCACCCCACCGGTCGAGGCCGGATTGTTGCCCGGCACGATGCGAGCGGAACTCCTCGATCGCGGCGACATCATCGAGGCGATGGTCACCTACGACGACCTTCGCGAGGCCGATCGAGTCTGGCTGATCAACTCTGTACGGGGGTGGGTCGAGATCGAGATCGACCACGCCTCGGCGCCGGGGCGACTCGCAGCGGCCAGCGCCTACCGAAGCTGAGCCGTNAACCGGNGGGGCCGGACGGAANCCGGCGACAACTCAGACCCTGACCGACTCGAGGGCATCGACCATCGCCCGACGGGTGGCATCGGGNGCCTCGCTCATCATCATGTGGCCGACGCCGGGGAGTGTCACGACCGTGGCGCCCGCAGTGGCCGCNATCAGATCGGCGGCCCGCTTGGGCGGGGTCATCTTGTCCATCGCCCCGAGGATGTAGGTCACGGGGCAGGAGACGGCAGCAGCCGCGTCAAGCGAAGTGGCGTAGGCATTGCATGCCGCCATGTCGATCCCGAGCGAATCCGGACGGCTCGTGTCGAGCAGGGCACGCGACCCTCCGATGTTCCACATCCCGGGCGTGGCATGACGGCCGATGTGAGCTGGGGCACCGAAGCTCCAGGACGACATCAGATTCGACGCGTGCGGGACGTCGTTGGCCGCCGCATCGAGGAGTTCGGGGTGAACCGGCATNGCNGCCGCCGTTCCGATGAGGACGAGCGACGCCACCGTCTCGGGGCGCTGTGCAGCAGCCTCGATGCCGATGAAGGTNCCCATCGAGTGGCCGATCACNTGGGCGGGGCCCATGTCGAGNGCCACGATCACGTCGGCGAGCCATGCCCCCATCTCGGGCACCGTCTCGATCGCCGGACCCTCCGACCCACCGTGACCGGGAAGGTCGATTGCGGCGACCCGNTAGCCATGNTGGGCGAGGTAGCGGGTCTGCAACTGGAAGACGGTGCGGTTCATGCCAGCACCGTGCACGAGCACCACACCGGGCAAGGCCGGATCGTGCTCGCAGCCACCGTTGGCGTAGCGGACCGTCTTGGTGTCGAGGGTGATGTCCATCGCTCGCTTCCGCGCCTATCGCTGGCTGATCTTCAGTGCGGTGCTGAGGTCGTCGATGATGTCGCGAACGTCCTCGATGCCGACCGACACACGAATCAGATCTTCACCGATCCCGGCGGCCTCAAGATCCTCTGCGGAGAGTTGCTGGTGGGTAGTGCTGGCCGGGTGCAGCACGAGTGTCTTGGCGTCGCCGACGTTGGCAAGATGACTTGCGAGCTTGACGTTCTCGATGAACGTCTTGCCGGCGGCGCGGCCGCCCTTCACACCGAAGCTGAGAATGGCGCCCGTGCCGTTCGGGTAGAGCTCGGCGGCGAGCGCCCGGTCGGGGTGGTCCGATGCCGTCGGGTACTTCACCCAGGCCACGGCATCGTTCGCCTCGAGCATCTCGGTGACNGCTCGGGCATTCTCGACGTGTCGCGCCATGCGCAACGGGAGTGTCTCGACTCCCTGCAGGAGCTGGAAGGCGTTGGCCGGGCTCATCGCCGCACCGAAGTCGCGCAGGCCCTCGGCCCGGGCCCGGGTGATGAAGGCCGCCGGNCCGAACTCGTCGGCGAAGGAGATGCCGTGGTANCCGACATAGGGCTCGGTCATCGTGTCGAAACGGCCCGACGCTTCCCAGTCGAAGCGGCCGCCGTCGACCAGTGCACCTCCCAGTGCAACGCCGTGGCCACCGAGGAATTTCGTGACGGAGTGCATCACGATGTCGGCCCCATGCTCGATCGGGCGGATGCAGTAGGGCGTTGAGAAGGTCGAGTCGACCATCAGCGGGAGCCCGTGGCGGTGCGCCACCTCGGCGACGGCCGGGATGTCGAGGACCTCAACGCCGGGGTTGCCGAGGGTTTCGGCGAACACGAGGCGGGTCTCGTCGGTGATGGCGTCCTCGAATGCCTGCGGGTCTCGCGGATCGACGAAGGTGGTGGTGATCCCGAGTCGGGGAAGGGTCACATTCAGCATCTGGTGGGTGCCGCCATAGATGTTGCGGCTGGCGACGATGTGACCGCCCTGGCCCATCAGGGTGACGACCCCGAGAAAGAAGGCTGCCTGACCGCTCGCCGTGCAGACCGCCCCGACCCCACCTTCGAGCGCCGCGAGACGCTCTTCGAGCACGGCGACCGTCGGGTTGGTGAGACGCGNGTAGAGATGCCCGGGCATCTCTAGGTTGAACAGTCCGGCCGCGTGGTCGGAGTCGTCGAACACATAGGAGGTGGTGAAGTACAGCGGTACTGCCCGGGCCCCGGTGGTGGGGTCAGGCTGTTGACCCGCATGCAGGCTCAGCGTGTCGAAACGCAGGAAATCCGGCTCGATCATGACGTCGACCCTATCGGNCNTCACCATCGACGTCCCGACCCGCNGGACGAGTTTTGGCCGTGAGCCAAAAGTTTCCGTTCGCCCGGCTCGAACACTTGCAAAACATGTCCATTTGAACAACAGTGGCGCCGCCGCCCCCGGGAAGGGGCACACCTGCGCTCACCACGGGTTTTTGCGCGACCCAGGGGGAATTCACATGGTCGAGATGGGCGAAGAGCTCGTCAGAGTCGAAGACGTGTACAAGATCTTCGGACCCCAGCCGCGTGGTCGAGCCTTTGAGCTCAGCCAGGGCGGTATAGGCAAGGGAGAGGTACACGCTCGAACCGGGCACGTCGTTGGCCTGCGCGACGTCAACTTCAACGTCAAGCGGGGTGAGATCTTCGTGATCATGGGCCTGTCGGGCTCCGGCAAGTCCACNGCGATCCGCACCGTCAACAAGCTGCTCGACACCACCAACGGNCANGTCATGGTCGACGGNGTCGATGTCCAGACCCTCGNTGGGACCGACNTGCAGGAATTCCGTCGCGAGATGACCGGCATGGTNTTCCAGCACTTCGCTCTNTTCCCNCACCGCACGATCATCGACAACGTCGGCTATGGCCTCAAGGTGCAGGGAACCAACAAGGGAGCGCGCGACGACGCCGCGCTCAAGGCCCTTGCGCTCGTTGGGCTTGAGGCCTACGCCCACTACTCCCCGAGTCAGCTTTCCGGCGGTATGCAACAGCGCGTCGGTCTCGCCCGGGCGCTCGCTGCCGATCCGCCCATCCTGCTCATGGATGAGGCCTTCTCAGCGCTCGACCCACTGATCCGTCGTCAGATGCAAGACGAGATGATGGACATTCAGGCCGAGTTGCACAAGACGATCCTCTTCATCACGCACGACCTCAACGAAGCCCTACGGATCGGCGACCGCGTCTGCATCATGAAAGACGGTGAGGTCGTCCAGATCGGCACCCCGGAAGAAATTCTCACCGAGCCTGCCACGGGTTATGTCGCCGAGTTCGTGCAGGACGTCGATCAGGGCCGCGTCATCCAGGTCCACGAGATCATGGTCGACCCCCAGCCCACTGCGGCCAACGCCAGCCTCGGCGAGGCAATCACCGCTCTCGGCGATCGGGCTGGCTCGTTCGTGCTCGACGCCGACGGCAAGCCCGTCTCGGTGCTCACGGCCGGTGACGGCATCCGCGTCTCGGGTTCGGGTGGCTCGCTCCACGACGCTGTTCGCAGCGACTTCCACAGCTGTACCCCAGAAATGACGCTCAACGAGGTGTACGCGGCTGCCGGCAAAGGGCTGCCCATTGCCGTATGCGACGCCGACGGCAAACTCGTCGGCAACCTGGACCCCCGCCACATCATGGAGGAAATGGGCCGGGTCGAGTCACTCATCGACAACTTCGAGCGAGAGGTGTTCATGTGATGTCGGAGAACAACAAGTCCACCAACCGCTCGTTGGGCTACGGCACCTTTGGCCTGTTTATCGTTGGAGCGCTGGTTGTCATCGTTCGAATGTTCGGCGGGCGCAACCAGAACGAGGAACGGCCCGGTTTCGGCGACAATCTCGTCCTTGATCAGTTCACCATCCCCGTTGGCGACTGGGCCGAACAGATCGTTCGCTGGGTCGACACCGACATGGAGAGCAAGATCGGCTTCGATCTCCTCGGCATGATCGAGTGGCCGTTTGGCCTCCTCTTCAGCAACTTCGTGAAGTCTGGCAATGACCGCTGGTGGGAGATTACCGACATGCCCTGGTGGGGCGTGTGTGCGTTGTTCTTCGTCATCGGCTCCGCATTCCGCAACGTCAAGATCGGCCTCTTTGCCGCATCGGCACTGGCACTGTGCGGGATGCTCGGCATCGAGTACTGGGATGAGGTCGCGCTCACCCTCGGCATGGTCATCGTTGCGGTGTTCTTGTGCGCCGTGATCGGGATTCCCCTTGGCGTGCTCTGTGGTCGTGTCGACGGGGTCTGGAACGCCGTTCGACCCGCCCTCGACGCCATGCAGGTGATCCACTCCTTCGTCTACATGCTGCCGTTCATCTTCTTCTTCGGTATCGGGTTCGAGAGCTCGACGATGGTGACGATGATCTTTGCGATTCCCCCACTGATCCGTCTCACCAATCTCGGGATCCGGCAGGTTCCCGAAGACGTCGTGGAGGCCTCGCGAGCCTACGGTGCGCCGGAGTGGCGAGTTCTCCTTGATGTTCAGCTTCCATTGGCCCGCCCGGCCATCATGACCGGCCTCAACCAAACGCTCCTGTTGGCGATTTCGATGCTCGGTATCGCCGCGCTGATGGGCGCAGGCGGCCTCGGCCTTCTCGTCTTCCGAGCGACAAACAACCTCGACGTCGCCCTTGGCGCATCAGCTGGCCTTGCCCTGTTCACCGTGGCTGTTGTTCTGGACCGCATTAGCCAGACCCAGGCAACCGATGGCATGAACCTGTTCACTCGACTCAACCGAGCGCTCGCCAATCGACGCAACCCAGAGCTCCTGCTCGCCGAGGAGGAACAGGCGGCCAAGACGGGCGCCAAGTCCGACCAGGCCGGCAGTTTCGCTCTCGTCACCGCCACCGAGTCCCGTGGCGCATTGATCAGCGCAATCGGTGCGGTGGTTGCACTCGTGTCGACGCTGTTCCTCACCTGGTCCGAAGGGGGCAGCAAGGTCGGGAGCTTCGCGCGCCGCGCCGATCTTGCAATCGCCCCCGACACAACGTTCGGTGGTTTGGCCGCCGAGGGTGGCAGTTGGTTCGGGATCCTCGTGATGCTTGCATCCCTTGCGGTCTTGGGATCGGTCACGACGCTCCTGCTGAAGCCGGGTGAAGTCGGCCGCTTCCTTGGTGCAGACGGCGCAATGTTCGCTGCGGTCGTGATGCTGACCACTCCGCTTGGCTTTCTCGTCATGCGCGAATCGAGTCTGACGACGACCTACAGCGATGGAAGCGGGCCGCTTGTCGCCGCACTTGGCGGCCTGCTTGCGGTCGTCGGGGCAACACTGTGGCTGTTTGACACGCCCTACACAGCGCGAACCCCACTCAAGCCGAAGGTCAACAGGGCGCGAGTCGTCATCGCCGGGTTCTGTGTCCTCTGGGCGTTCCTTTCTGGTCTCGCTGCCTGGACCTTCGATCAGCGACAAGACACCGTCATCACGCCGGAAATTCAGGCCGCACTTGACGACGTGATCGAGCGCGCTGAGCTTTCACCCGACGACCCGAACTACCTCTCCGCCGCTGAGGCTGGAGCCGAGATCGGACGCCTGAACGCATCTGCTCGACAAGACGAGACCATCTACGACAATTTCAACAATGACGGGCCGGGCCTCGGAATCTACGCAATCCTGCTCGCTGCGGTCGGCTTCCTCGCCAGTCTCCCCGCTGCGGGCGTGTTCGGCCTGGACGAGCAGAAACGATGGCGATGGAGCGTGGTCGTGGCCGGGCTCGGGATCGGCATGCTGGCACTTGCTGGCGCGTTCGTCATCAGCATCTTCCGGGTCGCCGACCCGAACTTCGTTTCCGGCGCAGGAGCGTTCCTGTACTTCGCAACAGGTGCGTTCCTTGCTGCGACCTCACGCTCAACCATGGCGGAGTTCCGTCGGGCCCGCGTCTTCGCAGGTGAAGCGCAGCAGTCCGACGATCTGGCCCATGCGCCCGACGAGGAGGCGCTCGCGCCTGCCTGAATTTTCAACGCACGGTGAATCCCCGGACGACGGGGTGACGACTATGCTTGACCAGATCTTTGCGCGGAACCTGCGTTCCGCACGAGGAATACACAACCATCCCGGGAGGGGAACCCAATGAAAAGCATGACCAAGAGCCTGTGGCTTGCGCTGCTCGTGGTGTTCGCACTGTTCGCTGCTGCCTGCGGCGACGACGACGACAGCACGTCCGACACCTCGGCACCTGCTGACGACGCCGCAGCTGAGGAAGAAGACCACGGCGACGACGACCACGGCGACGACGACGACCACGACCACGATGAGGAGGAAGCTGCTGCTTCACTTCCTGGCGAAGGCGTCTCCGTGACCATGGCACGTGCCAACTGGTCGACTGGCTACATGCAGGCCGCGATCTACAAGGCGCTTCTGGAAGAGCTCGGCTATGAGGTGAACGAGCCGGCCGATCTCGAGTTGCCGCCCTCGAACTTCTTCACCGCGCTTGGTGAAGGCGAGGTCGACTTCTGGGCCAACTCCTGGTACCCGGGTCACTCAAGCTGGTGGAACAACGAACTGACTGATGGCTCCATCGTTGGCGACAAGATCAGTGTCGTGGGCGAAGAGATGATGGCCGGTGGCCTCCAGGGCTTCCTTACCAACAAGTCGATCGTCGACGAGAACCCTGGCCTTACGCTCGACCAGATCGCTAGCAGCCCCGACATGATCGCCATGTACGACGCCAGCGACTCGTCCCCTGGCGACGGAATCGTGCAGATCCTCGGCTGCCCCGAGGACTGGACCTGTGACGACATCATCAACGAGAACATCGAGTTCGCTGGCTGGGACACGATGGAACAGACCAAGGCCGGCTACGACGCGATGGTCGCTGAGGCGGTCGGTCGCGCTGCTGACGGTCTTCCGTTCATCATCTACACCTGGACCCCGTCGGCGTACGTGACCCAGCTCATCCCCGGCGACAACGCCATGTGGCTGGCAATGGAAGCCGACTCGGTCCTTGACGGTTCGATCACCCCTGAATTCGATCAGCGCGTTGACGGCGTTGCCGTTCCTGCTGCGCTCGGAACCGACACCTGCTCGGCCGACCCGTGCCACCTCGGCTGGGTCGCTGCTGATATTCAGGTCTCGGCGAACAACGAGTTCCTCGCCGCCAACCCGGCTGCGGAGGCACTTCTCGAGCAGGTGAAGATCAGCGTCATCGACGTGGCTCTCCAGAACGTGCTCTACGACGGTGGCCAGAACACCACCGAGGACGTGAACGGCCACGCTGCCGACTGGATCGCCGCCAACCGCGCCCAGGTCGACGAGTGGATCGCCACGGCGATCGCGGCGGGCTGAACCACCGATCAACCGATCGCGTAATCATCTAACGTCCCGCATGGGGCGGTAGACAATTCCCGAGAAGGGGTGGGGCTTCGGCTCCACCCCTTCGTCGTTCTTGGATTCCCCGTCGAGACCACCCGCCGCCAACGGGGTGCGAGAGCGGAGCCCATCCACGCCGGTGAAGGAAGGCACCGGGCGGGTCAGGTGTCGGGAAGCACCACGGCCTGGGCGGCGATCACACCATCGGGGGTGTCGGTGAACGATGGCGATCTTCGGCGGTGGTCATGTCAGCCTTGCGTCCAGGGAAGGCCCGCATGTTTCCAACCGGCTGCGCCGGGACCACCCTCAAAACCTTGCGTCACGTTGTAGGTGGTGCCGAAGCCCGCCGCCTCGGCGACCGTCGCTGCCCCTTGGGAACGGGCACCGCTGCGGCACAGAAAAAGCAGGGGGGTCTCGACATCGAGCCCCTCGGTCGCCTCGGCCAGGAAGTTCGGGTTTCGCTCACCGGTGCCGAACCAAGTCCAGGTCGCGAAGCGCACTCGCTTGCCGATGGATTCGAGCGTCGGGACACCGATCTGCGCCCATTCTTCGGGCGTGCGGACGTCGATCAGCACCGCCGACGGATCGTCGGCGAGAAGCTGGTAGGCGTCGGTAACACTGATCTCGGTGAAGGGCATGGAGGGCACTCCTTGGGTGGCGGCCCTCAATCTAGAAGTCCGGTGCGATTTTCGGCCCGGAAAATGAAGGGTCCCGTCAGATCAGCACTCCGGCCCGGGTTTCGATAGCACCATCACCTGAAGGACCGACTGCGGTCAGCCGGGAGCGTTGGCGAGAATCCACGTCCGCAGCGTCTCCGCGGCCGGCGACAGCGGTCGACCGTGCCGGCTCAGGAGCGGAAAGTGGATGCCGGTCTCGACCACCGGCCCCACGGCGACGAGCCGTCCCTGGCCGAGTAATTCCCGAACGATGTGTTCCCACCCGAGCGCCACACCGGCCCCGGCGAGTGCAGCATGGAGCACCAGTGAGTAGTCGTTGGATCGATCTCCGGGGACGTCGCCGTCGACCGCCACGCCATGATGACGAAACCACCGGGGCCAGTCGAAGCGAGGTACATAGCGCTCTTCAAGGTGCAGGAGGGGCGAATCGAGCAAGGCGGCCGGATCGGCAATGTCGATTGCCGCGGCGAGTTTCGGCGCCGCCACCGGAATCAGCCGCTCGGCGCAGAACGGCACCGAATCGAGCGCAGGGTCGTCGACCGGGCCCAGCGGGATCCAGAGGTCGGCCCCATCGCGCCCCACGCCGGTGTCGGTGTCCGTGGTCAGCACGCGCAGTTCGACGTCGGGATGAGCCTGCTTGAACTCCGGCAGGCGGGGCGTAAGCCAGTGGGCGGCGAGCGAGGTGGAAACCGAGATGGTCACCGCTCCCCCGCCCAGGGGCTGGGCGGCCGCCGCTACCGCCGCGGCGAGCTCTCGCAACGCCGGCGCAGCCCGTGCGGCCAGGGCCGCTCCAACGGTGGTCGGTTCAACACCATCACGCTTCCGAATGAAGAGGGCGACGCCCAAGGCCTGTTCGAGGCGAGCGACGGCGTGGCTCACTGCGGATTGCCCGATCCCGAGCGTGAGGGCGGCACCGGTGAAGCTTCCCGCTTCGACAACGGCGACAACGGCACGCAACGAACGGTCGGTCACGCCCAAGGAGACATCAGTTTCTGTCATGGTGAAATGACAAAATATCGGATTTCATCCATGACCGGCATCGTTCACACTGGCTCTATGCACGAACTTGCCCAGATCGTCGATCTTGATCGTTATCCGTTGCACGAGCCGGAGTCCGCCGCCTACGCCACGGCGGTTGCTGCCGCCCGCGAGGGGCTCCGCTCGGTCGGCTGCGCCGTCGTGAAAGATCTCGTCCGGCCTGAAGCGGTGACCTTGCTGAACAACGAGATCGTCGAACGCAAGCACACCACGCATTTCTCGACCCAGGTGATGAACCCGTACTTCCACACCGAGGTCAACGACGAGTTCCCGAGCGACCATCCGGTCAATACCTTCCTTGAGCGCTCGAGTGGCTTCATTCCCGGCGACTCGTGGGAGCCGGGCTGTGCCACCGACGTGATGTTTCGGGCTCCCGAGCTCGCACGCTTCCTCGCCGACTGCCTCGAGATCCCGGAGCTGCACTGCTACGCCGATCCGCTCGCAGGCCTGACCGCCAACATCCTTGACCCGGGACAACTCTTCACCTGGCACTTCGACACCAACGACTTTGCCGTGACGGTGCTCGTGCAGGAAGCGGACGAAGGCGGACTCTTCGAGTACTCCCCCGCGATCCGTAACGCCGACGATGAGGGCTTCGATCGAATCGCTGCCGTGCTCGCGGGTGAGCGGGAGGGCGTGCACACGCTCGATCTGCGGCCCGGCGATCTGCAGATCTTCCGCGGGCGCCACAGCCTTCACCAGGTCTCGCGGGTGCCGGCGAACAGCCGCCCGCGCCACGCTGCGATCTTCGCCTACACCGAGGAAGCCGGTGTGATCGGCCGGCTTGCTCGGACCCAGCAGCTGTTCGGTCGAGTGCTTCAGGCCCACGTTGATGCAGAAGAGCAGCGCATCCGCTCGGATGCGCTGATCGATTGATCTAGCGTTTGCTCCATGGGCCTGCCACGACCGACCACCGATCTCGATCAGCTCAAGGCCGATCTCGACGGGCACGGCTACTGCATCGTCGCCGATGCGCTCTCACCCGACGAGGTCACTGCGCTGCGAACTCGCATCACCGAGCAGGCTGCAGCAGAGCGAGTGCGCGCGCTCGACTACCACTATCAAGCCGAAGCCGAGGGCGACGACGTCAACCAGTGGGTGTACCAACTGATCAACAAGGGGGAAGAGTTCCAGAACCTCGCCCTGCACCCGACAGCCCGGGCGCTTGCGACCCACATCCTCGGCGCCGAGCACATCCTCAGTTCGCTCGACGCCCACATCACCCACCCGGGCAACAAGACGATGCCACTCCATGCCGATCAGTGGTGGATGCCACAGCCGGTCGCTCCGGGAACCCCGCACGGCCGTCAGGGGGACATGACCCGCGAGACCGGCCCGTTCGGTGAGCCCACTCGGGCAACCGTGCCGATCAACCCGCCGCTCGTCGCCAACATGATGTGGATGGCGAACGACTTCACGGTCGCGAACGGGGCCACCCGCATCGTGCCGGGCAGCCACCTCAGCGGATGCTTGCCCGATCCGGAGCGGACGGACTATGGCGAAATTCCGATCGAGGCACCGGCCGGCTCGGTGCTGGTTTGGGAGGGCCGTACCTGGCATGCCGCCGGTCTCAACACTGCCGATCATCCCCGCTACGGCGTGGTCACCTACTTCTGCGGACCGATCATCCGCTCACTCGGCAATCTCACCTACGGCATGCGCACCGAGGTGCGCGAGTCGATGAGTCAGGAACTTGCGACGCTGTGTGGTTTCACCCCATGGTCGAGTTACGGCATGACCGACCACCCGTCGGCCATGGTCGCATCGCCCGGTGACGAAACCGCAGGGCGGCTGTCCTAGCCCTGCTGCACGCTCGCCGCGCGAGCGGTGGTGCCTGCGATTCTCATCGGAACCTCCTCATGCGAAGAGCGGCGCAAGCGGCGCCGGGTCGAGCCATTCGTCGATGCGGGAAATGAGGCCGTCGTCGTTCACCGTCACGATCGCGACCGCCTCGGTCGAGAGTTCCCGACCGTCGGGAAGAACGAGTTCGAGGGTGTGCTGTTGCAGATAGCCGCCTTCGATCGGCTCCAGTCGTCGGATCACATAGCGACGATCCGCAATCCGCTTTGTCATCGCGTTCATGAGGGCGATGTTGTCGTCGACGGTCTGGGTGATGTCGTCGAAGTTGTGCCAGATATCTGCATCCGGCGCGTAACACGATCGGGCAGCATCGGCATCGCCGACGGTGATGGCATCAATGAAGCGTTGGGCGACGGCGGGAAGGCTCATCGGGCCAACGTAGCCGCCGAGCCGACGGGTTCTTCGTGACGACGCGCCGAGAATCAGCGCAGGTCGAAACCCGGGTACCCCGCCTCGGCAATTGCCGCGACCCGGGTGCGGTAGCGGGGTGCACCACCGAAGTAGGCCTGGTAGCGGGGGTTGCCCTCCCGCCCGGCGAGGTTCGCGTTGTACCCGGTGAACCAGCCCTTGCTGTTGCGGATCAGGAGACGATCCTGCATCCGGCCGACCTCCGTCGCCCACTCCTCCTCGGCCGCTTGCTCGGCCTCGATCCGTGTGATCCCCTCAGACCTCGCGTGCTCGATCAGATCACTGACCCACTCGACGCCGTCCTCGATCGCCCGGGGAAAGTTCGTCGAGCCCGACACGCTCTGCGGCCCCGCGAGCATCAAGAGGTTGGGGAAGCCGCTCGTCATCATGCCGACCGCTGTGCGAGGGCCATCTGCCCACTCGTCAGCGAGCATCGCCCCGTCGACCCCCCGGATGTCGATCCTGTCGAACGCTCCGGTGATCGCGTCGAAGCCGGTGGCGTACACGATGACGTCGAGGTCGTGGTGGCCGGCGGTCGTCTCGATGCCGTCTGCGGTGACCCGCACGATCGGCGTGTCCTGCAGCGACACGAGTTCGACATTGTCCCGGTTGTACGCCTCGAAATAGTTGGTCTCGAGCGGCAGGCGTTGGAGCGCGAAACCGTGGTCGGTCGGGATCAGCTTCTCGGCGACCTCGGGATCGTCGACCCGACCTCGGATGCGGTCGGCGATGTAGTCCGAGAGTTCCTGATTGGCAGCCTCGTCGAAGTAGATCTCGGCATAGTTCGCGCCGATGATCGCGAAGCCAGGCCGTGTGTAGAGCTCATCCCAGAGCGCTCGACGTTCCTCGGGCGTGGCCTCCCAGAAACCCCATCGCGGAACATGCTCGAAGCCACCGACGGTGGTCGAACAGTTCTCGAAGATCTCCGGGTAAAGGCGGCGGATCTCCGCCATTTCCTCATCGGTGATCGATCGGTTGTTGAGCGGGCTGCTCCAGTTGGGTCGACGTTGGAAGACCGTGAGGTGTTCGACGACCGGTGCGATCGACGGAACGATCTGGATACCGGTGGCGCCGGTGCCGATCTGACCGACCCGCTTGCCGGTGAGATCGAGATCGTCGGGCCAGCGGAAGGTGTGGAACGAATCGCCTGCGAACTCGTCCATGCCCTCGAAGGCCGGAAGCGTCGGCGACGACAACGGGCCGAGGGCCGTGATCACAAACCGGGCGTGGAAGGCCTCGCCGTTCGTGGCGGTGAGCGTCCACGAGCATGCTGCTTCATCCCAGGTCATCGAGGCGATGCGGACCCCGAAGCGCATGTGTTCACGGAGACCGAAGAGGTCGGCAACATGGTTGAGATAGCGGAGATTCTCCGGTTGCGAGGAGAACAATTCCTTCCAGTGCCACGTGTCGAGGATCTCTTGGCTGAACGAGTAGCCGTAGGTATAGCTCTCCGAATCGAACCGGCAACCCGGGTAGCGGTTGCGGAACCAGGTTCCGCCGAGGTCGTCCTCGGCTTCGAGCACGAGCGCGTCGGCGCCGAGATCGACGAGGCGCTTGATCTGGTAGATCCCGGCGACGCCTGCGCCGATGACGATTACCTCGTGTTCGTGTACGCCACTCACTGCGCCGATTCTGCTGGAGCGCCCGAGTGGGCGCCAACCGTCAGAGGGTCAGGCTGACCGGGAAGTCGGTGAGAAGTTCTGGCCCCGCCTCCGTGACGAGGTACTGATCCTCGAGCTTCACGCCCTCGCCACCGTCGCGGGAGCCGATGTAGCTCTCGCTCGTCAGCACCATGCCGACTTCGAGTTCGTCGTCGAAGCCCCACTCGTCCCACGCCCACGGGTGGTAGATGTCGGGGTACTCGTCGCATTGGCCAACGCCGTGGAACTTCACCGAGTAGTGCCGGTACTGCTCCCGGGGCGGCATCACCGAGTCGAACGCGAGTTCACGGAACGAGCGCCCCGGCGTGAGCAGTTCGGCGTTGGTCTTCACCATCTCCTCGGCCATGTCGAACAGCTGCCGTTGATGAGCGGTCGGCGCGTTGTCGCCGCATACCCAGGTGCGAGAGATGTCGATCATCATCCCGTAGGCGCCGACGAGGTCGGTGTCGTAGGCGACGATGTCGCCGTTTTCGACAACCCGGCTCGACGCCTCCTGGAACCAGGGGTTCGTTCGGGGCCCCGAAGCGAGGATCTGGGTCTCGATCCACTCCCCCGCTCGCGCGATGTTGCCTGCGTGGAGCATCGCCCAGATCTGCCGTTCGGTCATTCCGGGCTGCATCTGCTGCTGCATGTCGTACATGGCGGCCTGGCAGGCGTGGGCCGAGCAGCGCATCGCCTTGATCTCGTCGGGCCCCTTGATCTTGCGGGCCTGCTCCATGAGCTCGGTGCCATTCTCGATGGTCCAGCCGGCCCGCTCGAACTCCTTGTAGCCGACATAGTGGCACTGGTCGACAGCGATCCGGGCGTTGGGCCCACAGTGCTCGGCGACGACATCGACCATCTCGGCCGCCATACGACGGGCCTGTTCCTCGTGGCGCGAGCCGGCGAGGAAGTAGGTGGCGCCGATCGCCGGGCGGACCTCGTTCACCACATGGCTGTGACCGGAGAGGAACTCACACCCTTCGTAGTCCCAGACAATGACGTAGCCCTCGGCGCTCACGAACGCGTAGCGGGCACCGTTGTGCATGACCCACAACTGCATGTTGGTGGTGTCGGACACATACCGGATGTTCATCGGATCCATCACCAGGACACCGTCGTAGCCGAACGCCTTCAGCGTCTCCGCCGTGCGATCGACGCGGTACTGCCGCATCGCCGGAAGGTCCGGCAGGTCGAGTCCCGCAGCGATCCACTCGGCCTCAAGCGCAGCGCCCGGGCCAATGGCGAGGTGATGGAGGTCACCCGCCGCACGCGCCATTTCCGGCGTGCCGTCGAGCGCCTCCTGCACCGACCGTCGGATTCGTCCACCCATGATCTATCTCCTCTCGCCTACGCCCGCATCCGCTCGGCATCGGCATCCCAGATACAGCCGTCGACTCGGGTCGCAGTCTTCATGTCGCCGATGATCTCGATCTGCCACGGACCATCGGATTCGGCCAGCGCCGCAGGCACATACCCCATGGCGACCGACGTCTCACTGTGGTGGGCGTAGCCGCCCGACGTGACCCAACCGACGACCTCACCGTCGTGCCAGATCGGCTCGTCGCCGATCACGTCGACACCCTCACGACCGGCGTCGGACTCGACGGTGAAGGTCACGAGGGCAAGCGAGGCACCCGGACCGTCGTCGGCGTACTTCGCAGCGAGGGCGTCCCGGCCGATGAAGTCCTTGTCCATCTGGATGAAGCGACCGAGGTTGGCCTCGAACGGGTCGTAGATCGGGCGGTACTCACGAGCCCACGATCCGAAGCCCTTCTCCAGTCGGAGCGAGTTCAGCGCATGCAGCCCGAACATCCGGATCCCGAACTCTTCGCCCGCCTCGAGCAACTGCTCGTAGACGTAGCGCTGGTAGCGGGCCGGCATCCAGAACTCGTAGCCGAGATCGCCGGTGAAGGTCACCCGACCGCACCACACCGGAGCGAGCCCGATGCTGATCTCCGTGAACGCCATGAAGCGCATGCCGTTCTGGCTGACGTCGGCGTCGGTGAGCTTTTCGAGCACCGCTCGTGCGTTCGGGCCGGCGATCGACAGGCCGGCCATCTCGAAGCCGAGCGTTTCGTAGCGGACCGAACCGTCGGCGGGCAGGTGCTGGTCGAACCATCGCTCGTANTACCGCTCGGCGATGCCCGAACCGAAGAGCACGAATTCCTCACCGTCGCGGGTGTTGCCGGTGGCGCCACCNGTGATGGTCGATGCCGGACCTTCGGCGGCCCCGGTCGCAGCGCCGAGCGTGGCGACGGTGAGGTCGCCGATCAGGTTGCCCGCCGGGTTGGTCATCGGCGTGAGTGACATGCGACCGGCGTTCGGGATGCGACCGGCCAGGATGCGATCGAGGTACGCNCGNGCGCCGGGACCGCTGAACTTGAACTTCGAGAAGCCGGTGGTCTCCCACAGCCCGACACTCGAGCGAACGGCGAGGGTCTCCTCGCGGACCTGGTCCCAGGCGTTGGAGCGGCCGAACGTGACGTCCTCGACGGCCTCCTCACCGTCCTGCTGGAACCAGAGTGCGGCTTCCAGACCGAAGCCGTCGCCGAACACNGCGTTCTTCGCCGCGAGTCGGTCGTAGATCGGCGAGGTCTGCACGCCACGCCCGGCCGGGAGGAACTCGTTCGGGAACGTGATGCGGAAACGACGGGAGTAGTTCTCGCGCACCTTCTCGTTGGTGTACGCCATCGTCGAGTAGTCGCCGTAGCGGCTGATGTCCATGCCCCAGATGTCGAAGCCTGGATCGCCNTCGACGATCCAGTTGGCGAGGGAGAGTCCGACGCCGCCGCCCTGCGACAGGCCGGCCATAACCGCGCAGGCCGACCAGTAGCCGGGCAGGCCCCGAACCGGGCCGAGCAGCGGGTTGCCGTCGGGGGCGAAGGTGAACGGGCCGTTGATGACCTGCTTGATGCCGGCCTCGGCGAACACCGGGAAGTGCTTGAAGCCGGTCTCCAGCGACTCGGCGATGCGCTCGAGGTCGGGCGTGAGAAGGCGGGCGCCGAAGTCCCACGGGGTCTGGGAGGTCGACCACGGCTTGCCGCGACGCTCGTAGGTGCCCATCAGCAGGCCGTTGCCCTCCTGCCGCATATAGATCTCGCCACCGAAGTCGACAGCGTGGATGAACTCCTTGCCGGTCTTCTCGTTGTATTCGATGACGTCGGGGATCTCCTCGGTGAGGAGGTACATGTGCTCCATCGCAAGCAGCGGCGTCTCGAGCCCAACCATGCGGCCGACCTCACGGGCCCACAGGCCACCGGCGTTGACGACGTGCTCACAGTGCACCGTCGCCTTGTCCTCGTCGGTGCGGGGGTCGTAGACGGTGAGGTCCCAGCCACCGTCGGCAGCGCGGGTGATGTCGCGAACCCACGAGTGACGATGTGTCTCGGCGCCGCGGTTGCGGGCGCACTCGAGGTAGGCGTGGGTGATCTGGCTCGGGTCGAGGTGCCCCTCGTGGGCGTCCCACATCGCACCCACGAAGTACTGCGGATCGAGGATCGGCAGGAGCTCCTGGGCCTCCTCGGCGGAGATCAACTCAGTCTCCATGCCGAGGTACCGACCACGGGCATGACTCATCTTGAGCCAGTCCATGCGCTCGGGCGTGTCGGCGAGCATCACACCACCGGTGATGTGCATCGAGGCGTCCATCCCCGATTCCTTCTCGATCTCCTCGTACAGCGTGATCGTGTACTGCTGGAGCTTGGCGACGTTGGGGTCGCCGTTGAGCGTGTGCATGCCGCCCGCCGAGTGCCAAGTGGAACCGGCGGTGTACTCGGCACGCTCGAGGAGCACGACATCGGTCCAGCCCAGCTTGGTGAGGTGGTACAGGACGGAGGCGCCGACGACGCCACCGCCGATGACGACGACCTGGGTGTTTGTTTTCATGACGTTGCCTTCACACGGCTTTCTCGAGCCTCATCGCTCGATGGTCGGAGGTGCAGGGTTGGGACCGGTGCCAAGGCGGGCCGCCTCGGAGCCGTCATCGCCAGGGGGGACCGTCAAGCCGGCGAGCGAGTCGCTGGTCATGCAGTCGGCGAGCATGTTGTGGAACCGATGCAGTGGTTCCTCGAAACGGGGAGCGAGCGGGCCGGGCTGAATCCGACCTCGGGTGAGGCCGCGCTGGCTGCGCTGGCAGATGTCGATGTCCTCATTGTTGACNTCGATCCAGAACGTGCGCGTGGCGTCGAGTTCTCCACCGGTGAGCTCGGGGGTCGATGGCGGCAACAAGAGGGAGCAGGTTTCGCGGGTGAGGCCGGGGGCGATCGGGTCGAGCCGCATCACGAACACATGGTTGGGCAGCACCGAGAAGATGACATTCGGGTACAGCGCGATGTGGCGACCACTGGTGGCATCGGATTCGTCGAGGCCCTCGGCTGCGGGAAGCACGAGCCAGTCGTCGCGATCGTCGCCTCTCACCGGGGTGGTGGTCTGGCCGCAGTACATGCCGGCGCCCTGGTAGCGGTAGTGATCCTTCACCCGGCTGACCTTGGCGAGCTCCGGATGCACCCAGGTCAGGTGGTAGTACTCCTGAAAGTTCTCGCTGATGAGCTTCCAGTTGGCCTCGATGTCGAGCACCTGGCTCTCCTCNANCCGCCACTGGTCGAAGCCGTACCCGGCCATGCGTTCCGGCAGGTCGCCGAGCCAGACGTCGAGTTCGGGGGTCTCGTCGGCGAGGCAGGCGAACAGCAGCGGACCCCACGTACCGACCCGAACGGGGATCAGGCTGAAGTCGTCGCGGTCGAAGTCATTGCGGGGTACCTCGTCGAAGAACGGGGTGGCCTTGAGGCTGCCGTCGGTGCCGTAGCCCCAGCGGTGGTAGGGGCAACGGATCGTGCCGGCGATGTCGCAGTCGGATTCGGCGAGTTCGGTGCCGCGATGGCGGCACGAGTTGAGGAAGCCGCGAAGCTCCCCATCGTCGCCGCGGGTGATCACGATCGACTTCTGCCCGACCTGACGCACGAGCATGCGGCCCGGCTCGGCGACCTCGCCGGCGAGACCGACGGTGACCCACGCCCGTTCGAAGACGAGTTCCTGTTCGAGGGCGAAGAAGCGCTCGTCGACATACGCCGACGGGTTGAGGCCGGTCGACTGCCGCAACGGGGCTCGGGTTCCGGCCCAGGCGGACTCGTCGGTCCAGTCGGTCATGTCGGGGGCGACGGGGATGGTGGTCAAGGTGGCACTCGTTGCAGGCGGATCAGAAGTCGGTCTCCACACCGCCCTCGGCGATGCGGCGGTCGACGAAGTCGTCGAGTTCGGCCCGTACGGCGTCGTCGAGGGCGGGGGCCTCGTACGCACCGAGCAACTCTTCAGCTCGTCGTTCGGCGTGGTCGTAGGAGGTCGGTCGACCGGCCTCGTCCCAGGTCTCGAAATTGCGCCAGTCCGAGATCATCGGCTTGTAAAACGCATCGCGGTACCGATCCTGGGTGTGCTGGGTGCCGAAGTGATGCCCGCCCGGGCCGACCTCGGCGATGGCGTCGACCGCTCGGGTGGCGTCGTCGACGATGAGGGGCTGGAGGAAAGTCCCGACCATCGAGAGCAGGTCGGCATCGATCACCATCTTCTCGGGGCTGGCGTGCAGGCCNCCCNCCATCCAGCCGGCGCCGTGGAAGACCAGGTTGGCGCCGCCCATGATCGCCCCCCACAAGGAGAACACGCTTTCGTAGCCGGCCTGCGTGTCGATGGCGTTGGCGGCACAGACGTTGGAGCTGCGGTACGGGATGCCGTAGCGGCGGGCGAGCTGGCCGCCGAGCATCGCCGACTGCATGAACTCTGGTGTACCGAACGCTGGCGAGCCCGACTGCATGTCGACATTGCTGGTGAAACCGCCGTACATGACTGGTGCGCCTCGGCGGACGAGTTGGGTGAAGGCGATGCCGGCGAGCGCCTCGGCGTTCTGCTGCACGACCGCACCGGCGACGGTGACCGGTGCCATCGCACCCGCCAGCGTGAACGGGGTGAGGATNATCGGCTGATTACGAGACGAGTACTGGATGATGCCTTCCGACATCGGGATGTCGAGGCGGAGCGGTGAGCTGACATTGATCACCGAGTGCACGATCGGGTGCGTGTCGATCTCGTCCTCGGTGAGACCGCGCACGATCCGCACCATCTCGAGACAGTCGAGGTTGCGCTGGGCGCCGAGCGAGTAGACGTTCACCGCCTTATTGGTGAGCGTGAGGATGTCGCGGGTGGCCTCGAGGTGACGGATCGACGGGTGGAGATCGACCGGTTCGACCGGATAGCCGGCGTGGCTGTGAAGGATGTTGAGGCTCTGGGTCAGTTTCAGCAGCGTCCGGTAGTCCTCACGGTTGCCGGTGCGCCGACCGCCCCGGCGGTCCGTGTAGTTCGGAGCGCTGGCGACGGCGGTGAACGCGACATTGTCGCCACCGATCACGAAGTCGTGCGCCGGATCGGGCGCGTGCATCGTGAACTCGCTCGGCACCGACGAGATCAGCTCGGTGATGAGCTCGGGGTCGAAGCGGACCCGTTCGCCGTCGATCTTGGCGCCGGCCTCGGCCCACATTCCGAGAGCGGTGGCGTGGAGGAAGTCCATCCCTGTGTCGCGCAGCACCTCCAGCGAGGCGAGGTGAATCGACTCGAGCTCGTCGTCACTGACCACCCGGGTCGGTTCCATCGGCCGCTTGTACAGGCGCCACGGAACCTGCTGCGGCCCGACGGGGCCGGTCGGCCGTTCGCGCCGACCGCCCCGACGACGCCGACCACCGGTCTCGGTGGTGTCGGTGGGCGTGTCGGTCACGATGCCTCGCTCATGGGTCCGGNNTAGGACGTTTGACTCCATCCGAGTTCGGCGGAGATGCGTTCGGCCCGATCGAGCACGATCGCCGAGATGCGATCGGCGTCGCCCTCGGCCGGAAAACGGAAGGTGGGGCCGTAGACGTAGAGCACGCCGAGAGCGCGGCCCGAGCCACCGATGACGGGTGAGGAACACGACGAGAGGCCGTCGACATACTCGCCGTGGCTCCACAGGACCCGCCTCACACGGGCTTGCCGGATGCGGGAGCGCAGCTTGTCAGGGTCNGTGACCGTGTTGTCGTTGAAGGTGGCGAGATTGCCGGCGAGATACCGATCGATTTCACGGTCGTCCCAGGTGGCCATCACGACGATGCCCGCCGATCCGGCGTGCATCGGGACGCGTGTGCCGGTCCAGTTCTCGGCCTGGATCGGTTTCGGGGCGTCGACCTGATCGACAGTGATCGTGTCGTCACCGGAGACGATCGAAAAGCAGGCTGCTTCGTCGAGTTCTTCGCTCAGATCGACGAGGTGGGGGTGGGCGATGACCTCGAGGCTCGCAGTGGAGTCGGTTGCCGACACCATGCCGTGGACCAGCGGACCGATGTGGTAGCTGCCGTCGTCGCCGCGCACGACCGCACCGGCGTGTTCGAGCGTGGCGAGCAGGCGACCGGTGGTGCTGGTGGCAAGCCGAACGCGCGTCGACAGGTCGACGAGCCCTCCGGGCTCTCGACCGATCTCGGACAGCAACAACAGTGCGCGATCAACGCTTTGCACGGTCCCCATACCGAGCCTGACATTACCACTGAGCGGGAAGTGGCGCACATAATTCCCGCAGAGCGGGAATGGTCAGTCGTGCCGAAGAATCCAGACCGTCAAGCCGATGATGTTCTGTAGTTCGGTGGCGATCCGCCAGCCCGACCGTTCGTACATGGCCACATTGTCGGGGTTGGTCGTTTCGAGCACCGCCGGCACACCGGCAGCAGCCGCTGCGTCCAGCCCGGCCTGGGCAACGAGTCGGGCAAGCCCCTCACCCCGACGCCGAGGGTGCGATGCCAGCACGCCCAGATACCAGTGCGGCTCGGCGGTGATCGCTGCGTGCACCGCAGCGTCGTAGACATCCAGTCGTGCGAGAGCGTCGCCGGGGAGCTCGAGCGCAGGAGCCGGAGTCGCCACGGTGCCGGCGGGTGGATCCCACATGGCGAGGGCGTCGCCGTCGCTGGTCATCCACACCGAGTCGGTGGCGATACGGCGCCGCAGCAGGTCGGTGGCAAACGCCACGGCGAGCGGGCCGAACTCGGGATCGGCGCCGAAGAACGCTCGGAACGCCGGGTCCTGATCAAAGGCCGTCACGACCGTCGCCGCGAGCGTGTCGAGATCGGCAGGGGCAGCGAGACGAATATCGGTCACGGCGGAAGTCTGTCCCGAGACCACCCACCTCGCCAGCACGCCGTCCGCGTCGCAAGAACAGGTGCGCTCGACGCCCGGGCGTCTACTCCTCGCTGAGTCCCAACGCGTCCAGCGCAGTGCGGATGGCCCACTTGTAGTCCGACTTCCCGTTCGGACTCCGGAAGAGCGAGTCGACCCGCACGATGTTCTTCGGAAGCTTGTAACCCGACAGCGAAGCACGAAGCCCGTCGACCAGGTCGGCGTCGCTGGGGTCAGCACCGTCGGCCAGTTCGACCACGGCGGTGACAGCGGCGCCCCACTGCGGATCGGGCACGCCGACGACGTTGCAGTCGACGACCTCGGGCAGCGCCTTCAGCGCCTCCTCGACCTCTTCCGGGTACACCTTCTCGCCGCCGGTATTGATCGACACCGAGCCACGGCCGAGCAGGGTCACCATGCCGTCGGCACCGATCGTCGCCCAGTCGCCGGGCACCGACCAGCGGATGCCCTCGAACTCACGGAACGTCTCCGCCGTCTTCACCGGATCGCCGTAGTACCCGAGCGGGATCGGCCCGGTTACTGCCAACAGGCCCGTCTCCCCCGACCCTGCTTCGACCCGCCGGCCGTCCTCGGTGAACACCGCTGCATTGGGTCCGAGCGTGAACGTCGCCGTCTCGGTATCGCCGTCACCGGTCGACTCCTTGCCGGCGAAGCCGACACCCTCGCTGGCCCCCAGGCTGTCGTTGGTGACGAGCGGTGACTCCTGCGCTCGGGCGTGGGCAAGGAGCCGGTCCTTGATCGCCTGGCTCCACATCACCCCCGACGACGTGACCGAACGGACTGTGCGGAGGTCGTAGGGCGTGCCGGCCTCGACCGCCTCGTCGAGCGCCTCGACCATCGGTCGACAGAAAACGTCGCCGACGATCGAGATCAACGAACATTCCGTGCGCTGCACCGTCTCCCAGAGCTCATGAGGATCGAACGACCGACCGGTAAGGGTGACGGTCGCCCCACCGGTGAACAGGGTGAAGATTGCACCGATGCCGCTCGTGCCGTGCATCAGGGGCGCAGCTGCAAGCTGGCGCGGTGTCGCGCCGAACGAATCGAGGAGCGAGAGAATCGTCGCCACCTCCTGCGCCGTCGACGGGATCTCGACACCGAGTGGCGCAAGGGTTCGGGCGGTGAGCGCGACCAGGCTCGCATGCGGCCACATCACGCCCTTCGGATGGCCGGTCGTGCCGCCGGTGTAAAGGATCCAGAGATCGTCGGCGGAACGGTCGCGGCGTGCCGCCGGCATCGACGCCGCGATGATGTCCTCGTGCCGGTCGGCCCAATCCGGGCACTCGCCGTCACCGACATGGACCCACCGACGAACCTCGGTGAGGTGAGGACGGACCGCGTCGAACCGCTCGGTGAGCGTGTCGTCGAAGAACACCGCCTTCGCGTCACTGTTGTCGATCAGGTAAGCGAGCTCGCTCTCCACATAGCGGTAGTTGACATTGCACGGCGCGGCTCGGAGCTTGAACGCGGCGAACTCCGCCTCGAGGTACTCGTTGCCGTTGTAGAGCGCGCACGCGACGTTGTCGCCTGTGCCGATACCGTCGGCCTCGAGTGCGGCGGCGAGCCGAGCGGCTCGATCGTCGAACTCCGTCCATGTGCGTGCGACGTCGCCATGCTGGGCGGCGAGCCGATCACCATGGTTGTCGGCGACGACTTCCCAGGCGGTAGCCAGATTGATCCCCATCGAGGGATCTTCGCACAACGGCGCAGCTCGTCGGACCTGATCGCCTGGGAGCCGTTTCGGGCCCACCGCTAGGGTTCGACGATGACCGACACCGACCGGACCCCATGGCGCACCGAATCGATCCTCCCGTCGCCTCCCCCCGGCGCCATCCCCGTGCTGCACGACCGCGAGTACCGGGTCGAGTCATTCCTTCTCGACAACGGCAATCTCCTCATCCAGGGCGCCGTGCGCGACCAGAAGCCGCCGGGGGTCTACATCCCCGACGACCCTGAACCGCTGACGATGCACCACATGCAGGTCACGCTCGAGGTCGAGTTCCCGAGCCGGATCATCGTGAGCGTCGAAGCCCGCCTCCTCGCCTACCCCCACGACCTGTGTCCGTCGATCGAGCAGCACTACAACAAGCTCGTCGGACTGTCGATCGCCCGGGGGTTCACCAACACGGTCCGAGAGCTCTTCGGCGGACCGAGGGGATGCAGCCACACCACCGCCCTGCTCCAGGCGATGGCACCGATCGCGATGCAGAGCACCAAGAGCATCGAGTGCATCGAAGCCGAACGAGCGGGTGAGCCGAATCCGATCATCGTGCGACCGCCCAGTGAGAGCTGGAAGACCCTCACCAACACCTGTCACGTCTGGGCCGACGACGGACCCCGCAAGGCCGAGGTCGAGCGAGGCGGGGTACAGACCATCCCTGTCGATATACGACTTCAGCAACTCGGGCGCCGCCCACGCACCTGAACGCCGCGTCCCCTCCGTAGAGGGTGATACCCGGAGCTTTCGGCGGGACCCGAGAACGGGCCAAGATGGGGAGATGCAGATCACCCAGGTCTCCAATGCCCTCGGCGCCAACGTGTCCGACGTTGCGCTCGACGAGCTGACCGACGACCAGGCGGCGCAACTCGTCGGCGCGTGGTCCGAGTACGGCGTGCTGTTCTTCCGAGATCAGCACCTCACACCCGACCAGCACAAGGCGTTCGCCCGCCGGTTCGGCGACATCGACATCAACCGTTTCTTCAACGCCGTCGACGGGCATCCCGAGATCGCCGAAGTGCTCAAAGAAGCCGACCAGACCGCCAACATCGGCGGCGGCTGGCACACCGATCACTCCTATGACCCCGCACCGGCCCGCGGCTCGATCCTGTATGCCCACGAGATCCCACCGATCGGAGGCGACACCTGCTTCATCGGGATGGGGGCGGCCTACGACGCGCTCAGCCCGCCGTTGCAGGACATGTTGGGTTCACTGACCGCCACCCATTCCGGTGCGCACGTCTTCGGTCGCCAATCCCCCCACCGAGAACGCACGGCCGACCGCATCGGCAACCCCGATGCCGTTCGTGACGACGTCAGCCACCCCGTCGTCATCGCCCACCCCGACACAGGCCGGCCGATGCTCTACGTGAACCCGGGCTTCACCACGAAGATCGACGGTCTCACGATCCAGGAGTCACGAGCCCTGCTCGGCTTCCTCTTCGAGCACTGCCAACGCCCCGAGTTCCAGATCCGTTTCGAATGGGCCCCAGGATCACTCGCCATGTGGGACAACCGCTCGACCTGGCATTTCGCCGTGAACGACTACCACGGCCATCGGCGGTATCTCCACCGGATCACGGTGGCCGGGTCGGAGTTGGCTGCGGCCTTCTGATGCTGAAGATCGGCATCGTCACCGGCAACGCCACCGCCGAATCGCTGAACCTGGTCACCGATGCCGAACGCCTCGGTGTCGACTCGGCCTGGATTCCCGAGGCCTGGATGTTCGACGGCCTCACCCCGGCCGCCTACCTCGCCGGCCGAACCGAGACGATGCGGCTCGGCACGGCGTGCGTGCAACTCGGCTCGCGTTCCCCTGCGCTGCTCGCCATGTCGGCGCTCTCGTTGCAGGCGATGTCAAACGGTCGATTCATTCTCGGAATGGGCACGAGTGGCCCGCAGGTCATGGAGGGCTGGCACGGCGTCCGCTTCGACAAGCCGGTCACCCGCACGCGCGAGACGATCGAGATCATCAACCAGATCGCCTCGGGCGAGCGGGTGTCGTACGAGGGGACGACCTACGAACTGCCGCTGCCCGAAAGCCAGGGAAAATCGATGCGATCCCCCGTCGCCATGTGGCCGATCCCGATGTACGTCGCCTCGATGGGGCCCGCCAACCTGCGCCTCACCGGGGAGATGAGCCAGGGCTGGATCGGCACGGCGTTCCTCGCCGAACATGCCGATGTGTATCTCGACCCGATCCGCGAAGGAGCCGAAACCGCAGGACGGTCGCTCGACGACATCGAGATCACCGTCGCTGCCGGGCTGGAATTCACCGACGACACCGAGGCCGCCGGNCGCCGCCACGCCGCCGGCTACGCCTTCACCATNGGNGCCATGGGNTCGTCGAAGACGAACTTCTACAACCAGGCGTACGCCCGAATGGGATTCGGAGAGGCGGTCGACGAGGTCCAGCGACTCTGGGCTGCCGGTGATCGCGAGGCAGCCGGCGCTGCCGTCCCGATCGAGATCGGGTTGCACACCAACCTCGTCGGCGGCGACGACGACATCACCGNCCGCTTACGGGCNTACCGCGACGCCGGCGTCGACACNATCCGGGTGGGNGTCGACCTCAACCCGAGGACACTCGATGACCTGGCGCGTCTGATGGATCTCGTCGACACGGTCAACGGCGAGTCGTCGGCACCGTCAACCTGACCGAGCTTCGCTATTCGNAAAAACGCGGCATACACCCGGTCAATCGCAGGCCAGGAAACGGGCCATGATCTCGAACGGCGGCTCATCGACACTCTCAAGCGCCAGGTAGGTCCAGGCGCCACGCTGCTGCACCGCCGGGTACCCAAAATCGTTGATGACCGCCGGTATCCCGACCTCGGCGCCAATCTGGGAAAGGCTCATGTCGACGTCGACACCGTCGTGCAGCGTGATGACCCACTCGTCGGGCTGAGGGTCCACCGGGAGCGATCCAGTCGGGATCGCGGAACCTGGGCGCCAACTCCAGTTGATCAGCGTCTCCACACCGCCCCAGCTGCGGAAGTTCAGCAGGAGCCCGCCCCATCGCATTGCGCGCTCATTGAGTTCCCCTGCCGGGCCGTCGAAAGGACACCCTTCGATCCAACCAGTGTCGCTGTCCGGCGCACCGAAGACNTCGAACATTGCGTACTCGACCTCGTCGAGAAGCGAATCCAACGGCAGCCCGAGCACGGTCTGCTCTGGCACGTTCGCAACCTCTTGGACCAGCGGGGGNGGCATCGTGGTGGTCGTGGTGGTCGTCGGGGCTGTGGAGGTGGTCGTCAGTCCCGCTGACGCAGGCGTGACTGCTGTGTCCTCGCTCTCTGCTTGCTGTTCAGAAGGGTTGGTATCGGCGGAGGTCGCCACGTCCGACCCCGCACCGGTCGTCTCGTCGTCGGAGAGAGCACCGAGTCCCAAGCCGGCGATGACACCGACCAACAAGATGATGATGCCGNTCAGNACGAGTTCCCGCCGCCGCATCGCAACTCCTTTGCGCCTTATGCGCTGCTTAGGTGTTCAGCTCGACCGCCGTGGCTTCAACGGCCGCGAGGATCTTCGCATAGCCAGTGCATCGACACAGGTTTCCGCTCAGGCCGATGCGGACCGCGTCCAGTTCCGGGTGCTCGTCGCGTTCGAGCAGCGCCTTGGCCGACATGATCATGCCGGGCGTGCAGAACCCGCACTGCACGCCACCTGCCTCCAACAGGTTGCGCTGGAGGGCGTGCATCTCGGGACCATCCATCACCCCCTCGATCGTGGTGACCTGGCGGCCCTGCGCCTGCACGGCGAGATAGCTGCACGAGTTCACGGGCTGCCCATCGAGCAACACCATGCATGCGCCGCACTCACAGTCGTCGCATCCTTCCTTGGTGCCGGTNAGGCCGACATTTTCCCGGATCACCGACAGGAGGTTCTTCNCCTGGTCGGCGGTGACGGGATACGTGATCCCGTTGACATCGAGTTCATAGCTGGTGGTCATCAGGCTGCTCCGATACCGAGGGAACGGTTGACAGGGACGGCGATCGATTCGCCGTCGGCTCGGCGGGCGGCGGCATCGACGGCACGCTTGGCCATCACACCGATGCAATGCCGTCGATAGCGATCGCTCGCCCGTAGGTCGCTGATCGGCGCAGCCTGTTCGGAGGCGAGCGCTGCGATCACCGGGCCTGCTTCGGACGGAACGCAACCGACCAACGCCTCGTCGACGCCATCGACCGAGAGAATCGTCGGGGCCACTGCGGCGAGCGCGACCGCCGCCGAGGCGACGGTGCCGTCGGCAGCGAGTGTCACCGCAGCCGCCGCACCGACGACCGCAATCTCCATCGCCCGCCGGTATTCGAGGCGGACATAGGCACTACCGCATCGGTCCTGAGCCGGCGGAAGGTGCAGAGCGACCAAGAGTTCGCCGGGATCGGCCGTCGTGCGGCCCGGACCGGCCCAGAGTTCGTCGAGCGCCACCGTGCGGCTCCCGTTCACCGACCGCAGCTCCGCGGCCGCCCCCAGCACCGTCAGCGGAGCGCCGGTATCCATCGCCGGCGACCCGTTCATCACGTTGCCACCGAGCGTGCCGACATGGCGGGTCGACGGCGAACCAACGAGCGCCGACGCATCGGCGATCGCGGTGTACGACCCAACGATGACCGGATCGGTCATCAGCTCGGCATGCGACATCAAGGCGCCAACCCGCACCCCGGCGCTGTCGAGTTCGACACCGCCCAGTTCGTCGATGCGATCGATGGCGACGAGTTCGGCAGGGAGTGCCGCCTTGCCGTGCCGGGCTCCGACGACCAGATCTGTGCCCCCGGCGATCGGTCGAGCCCCCGCACCGAGGGCGACGAGCGCCTCATCGACGGTGGTGGCGATGGTAAAGCTCACGACGACATCCCTTCGCTCGTCATCCAGACCCGTTCGGCGGTCATCGGTAGCTGGCGCACGGGCGTGCCCACCAGCTTCGCAATACCGTTGGCGATCGCCGCAGCGGTCGGGACGTTCGGGGCCTCGGCCAAACCCTTGGCCCCGTACGGCCCGGCGTTCGGATCCGGGATCTCGATGAACTCGGTGCGAATCGTTGGTGCGTCGGCCGCAGTCTGCAGCTTGTACTCGAGCAGACCCGTGTTGCGCTGCTTTGCGTCGTCGCCGTACTGGGTGCCCTCAGTGAGCGCCTGACCGACGCCCATCATGATCCCACCCTCGACCTGGCCATGCGCAGCAACCGGATTGATGATGGTTCCGGAGTCGTGGGCGGCCGAGACATCGAGAACCCGAACCACGCCGGTCTCGCGGTCGAGCCGGACATGAACGGCATGACAGGCGAACTGGGGGCCCGCCCAGCCGGCGAGACCTTGGTCGCCGAC
>NZNH01000044.1 GCA_002694825.1 Acidimicrobiaceae bacterium
AGGGCCGCTACGGCACGGCGGTCGGGCGAGCCGTGCACGGCGTGCTCCAGGTCATCGGACTCGCCGACGGTGCCGGCCTGACGGCAGCGGCGGCCGCCCAAGCCGCAGCTGAGGGGGTGGCCAACCGCCAGGACGTAATCGAACGACTCGCCCGACACGCACTTGCGACGACGGTCGCCGCCGAAGCGGCGGCGGGTGAGTTCTGGCGAGAGCTGTGGGTTGCCGCCCCGATCGGCGATCACCTCGTCGAGGGCTACATCGATCTGCTGTACCGGAGTCCCAGCGGTCTCGTCGTCGTCGACTGGAAGACCGATCAGGTTCACGACGATGCGGCCGTTGCGGCGAAGGTCGCCCGCTACCGTCTCCAGGGGGCGGCCTACGCCGCCGCCGTTGAGACCGCCACTGGTGAGGCGGTCGACCGCATGGTGTTCGTCTTCCTCAACGATGACGGTCCCGTCGAGGTCGAGCTCCCCGATCTGGCGGCGGCCATCGCCGAGGTGAAGGCCAGCACCGCCGAGCTGGCCGAGACGTCAGCGGTTTCGGAGGCGGTCGTCGAGTTCGAGTGAGAGACGTACCAGCCCGGTGCCGAGATCATGGCGTTCCGCTTCACCCAGATCACCGATATCGAGATCAAAGGCGTCCAGGACCAGTTCCAGCGTCGACTCGGCGAGGGCGCGACCGGGGTCGGTGAGCTCGATCAGGGTTCGACGACCGTCGTCGGGGTCGTCGACCCGCATGACGAGACCCCGCTCCTCCAGTCGGCGGATCGTCTTGGTCGTCCCACCAGTGGTCTGCACCAGCGACGACGACAGTTCACCGGCCGATCGCCGGTATGGCTCGCCGGCGATCAGCAAGGTGACCAGGGCAGTGAACTCGGAGGTGTCGAGCCCGTCGGAGGCGAGCGTCGCACTCAACCACGACTCGAGCTGACGGCCCGTCCGCATCACCGAGACCAGCACCCCGATGGTCGAGCGGTGCTGCTCGCCGACGAACGGGGCGAGCCCGCCAAGCAGATCCTGGTCGTGTTCGGTCACGGCAGGATCGTACCGGTCGCCGTTGGGGGACTTCTCGCCGACAGCCACTAGACAGGCCGGATGCGCATGGCGTTCTACGGCACCCTCCGCCCCGGGGAGAGCAACCACTACGAGGTGCGATCGATCCCGGGCACGTGGCGGACCGGCACCGTCCGAGGGTGGACCTACGACATCACCTGGGGACCCGCCAATGGCTACCCGGGCATGACCCTCGACACCGGTGCGCCAGCCACACCGGTGCACGTGCTTGAGAGCGCCGAACTCGAGCAGCATCTCCGCCGCATCGACGACTTCGAAGGCCCCGGCTATCGCCGGGTCGAGGTCGAGGTCACCTATGACGATGGCTCCACCGGAACGGCGTGGCTCTACGAGGCCGACCCCGAGGCGTGATTCCCGCAGAGAAGCTCGACCTCAGAAATCGGTGGGCACATCGCCCCCGACTTCGATGTCGTCCTCGGGCAGCGACCATGCCGCCATCGCCCCGATCAGCGCCACCGCAGCAGCCAACCAGAAGACGAGCGTAAACGAACCACGCCAGTCGGCGATCGCTCCGCCGATCTGGGGCGACACCGCCTGGGCGATACCGAACGCGAGCGTGGTGGCCGAGAACACCGGACCGAATGACCGCTCGTCGGCGTGAGCCACCACATGGGCGATGATCGTCGCCGGGATGCCGCTGAACATGATGCCGACCAGCACGGTCGAGACCAGCACCACCGGGAGCGAGCCGGTGAGGATCCCGATTGAGGCAACCGCCCACGAAACGAACGCGATCGTCATCGTGAGGCGGCGCCCGATCCGGTCGGAGATCGAGCCGACGATGAGGCCACCGGCGATCACGGCGAAGCCGATCGTGGTGAAGGCGAGCGCCGCGCGCCCGGAGGTCCACCCGGCGTCGTCCTCAAGTCGGGCGACGGTGTAGCTGATGACGAGGATGTAGCTGAAGCCATACGCCGAGTACGCACCGGTGAGGGCCTTCCACCCCTGGACCTGCCGCAACGCACCGAAGCCGCCGAACCCGCCCGCCACCGATGGCCGTTCCCCCTGGCTCCGCAGGAAAACGAAGGCCGAGGCGATGACGATGAGGGCGATGCAAAGTTCGATGCGGTAGAGCGTCTGCCAGACGTCTTGCTCACCGCTGCGCAGGAACGCCGCCATGCGACCGGCGAAGACGATGCCAACCCCGATGCCGACGCCGGCGATACCGGTCGCGAACCCGCGTCGTTCCGGCGGGAACTGCCGGGCGGCGATACCGGGGACGGGTACCCAGATGATTGCGCCGCCGAGCCCCATGATCACGAGAGCCAAGGCGAGCACAGCCGGCCGGGTCGTGAATGACGCGAGCGCCAGGCCTGAGGTTGAAAGGACCAGGCCGACCTTCACGAGACCGACGAGGGAGGATCGCGACGCNAGCCAGGCGACCACGATCGTGCCGAGGAGGTAGGCGCCGACATTCAGCGAGCCGAACAACCCGGCAGCCGTGTTCGAACCGTCGAGCAGATCATCTCGGGCGTCGGGCAGCACGACCCCCCACGTGAATCGTCCGAAAGCCTGGGCCACCATCGCCGAGGCCAGCACAATGGCGAGGGTCAGGATGCGACGTTCGGCTGCGGCCACCCGGCGACGCTAACCCTCGGCTGAACCGGCCAACGAAATCTCAGCTCGGAATCGGGTCACCGGGACGCTGATGGCCGCTGAAGACGAGGGCGACGCGTTCGCCGGTGAGATCGGGGGTGACGTCACGCTGAAGGGCGAGGAGCCCGCCGAGACCGGCAGCACCCGTCGGGCACACCGGGATGGAGGTGTGGGTGTGGCCGAGCCGATGGGCAGCGCGAAAGTCGTCGTCGGTGGCGACGAGCGGGAAGCCGCCAGTGGCGAGCATGCCATCGACGATCGGCAGCCAGTCATAGGTGATGTCGTCGAGGATGCCGGTGGCGTACGACGCCGGTTCGGTGGGCCAGGGCGCCATATAGCGATCAGGGTCGGCGGCGAGCCGGGCGAGCACCGCTCGCCGGGGCTCGGCCGGCACCCGACCGAGCGCTTCGGCGGCGGCCGCCCGCTCGGCGTTGGTGGTGGGTTCACCGTCGCCGAGTTCCGCAGCGAGCCGGTTCCAGGCGACGACGAGTGGATGGTTGCCCTCGGGCTGCACGGCGTTGATCACCGGCATGGCTGTGTCGCCGAGTTCGCGCTGCAGGCCACTGACGACCGCTGAACCGAGTGCGCCACCGCCGACTTGGATCACCAGACGATCGAGGCGATGGTCGCCAAGGGTCTCGAGCATCTCGTAGGCGATCGTTCGGCCGCCGTCGACCGTGCCGGGCGTGTCGGTGCCCTGGCATGAGAATGCCGTCGCACCGGCGGCAATGGCGTCGACCATGGCGTGATACGCCGGATCGCCGAGGCGGTCCGGATCGCGTTCGGTCCGCACGACCGTTGCGCCGTGGGCGGCGATGCGGTCGGTGATCGCCTGGTCGGCCCAGTCGGGCACGAAGACCTCGAGGGGCTGGTCGACTGCAGCGGCCACGACCGAGGCGGCGAAGGCGGCGTTGCCGCAGCTGGCGATGGCGAGCCGTTCGGGTTGCGTTTCCGTCAACGCGAGGCCGAGGGCGACACCGAAGAGGTGGCGTCCTTTGTGGGAGCCGCTCACATTGCCGGTCTCGTCCTTCACCCACAGCTCCGCACTGTCGAGTCCGATCGCTTCGGCAAGCGCCGACTGGGGCCCGAACGGTGTCGAGGTGAAGCCGTGACCGTCGATCGCCGCCACTGCAGCATCGAGTCGCTCGATCGTGTCGAGCACCGTTGACCGGTCAAGCCCTGCCATCTCGGCGGCGACGACGACGTCGAGTCGGTCGGCGTGGACGGCGAAGGTCGAGGTCACGTCAGTCGTCGTCGCGGGTGCCCGTCCGGGCGTTGAACTCGCGGATCTGCTCGTCCCATTCACCGATGAAGTGGCGCATGCCGTCCCAGAAGGACTGCTCACTGCGGGCGGTGAAGTCCTCAAACGATGTGCCCTGCTGCTCGACCCAGGTGAAGTAGCCGAGGTTGAATACCCGGCGGCGCTCTTGTTCGGTGAGTTCGAGGTGCTGGGCAGTGTCGCCCGACTCGAGCTCGCGAGCGAAGTCCGACGCTGCGGCCACGGCGTCGTAGCCGTTGGTGTGGTGGTGAGCGAGATACTCCTCGCGCTCGCTGTCGTAGAGCTCCGAGCCATCGGTCGCCACCGTGACGATGACATCGTCGCGACCGAGGCCGCGATCCTTGGCGATCGTGATGGCGGCGAGTGCGTTGGCGATCGCCGAGTAGCCCATGTGCACGAGCATGTCGACGAGCGACGGTTCGAGCCCGACCCGATCGACGAGATGGGCCTTGCCCGCATCGGTGTTGAACACGGCGTCGAGCGCGTCGGTCGAACGGTCGCTGACGGCGACGACGTCGTCGGTGTTCATCACGTTGTGGATCAACGGCACGTGTTTGTCGCCGATGCCTTGGATGTTGTGATCGCCGAAGCCGTTCTCCAGCATCGTCGGGCATTCGAGCGCTTCGACCGCGACGATGCGGCTGCCGTAGGTGTCCTTGAGATAATCGCCGGCGCCGAGCGTGCCGGCTGAGCCGGACGCCGAGACGAAGGCAACGAGACGGGCGTCGGACCGGCCGGCAGTGGCGTGTTCGAAGACGCGGCCGAGTGCTGGTCCGGTGACGGCGTAGTGGCCGAGATGGTTCGAGAACTCGGAGAACTGGTTGATGATCTCGATCTCGGGATCCTGCTCCAGTTCGTTGCAGGCGTCGTAGATCTCCTTGACGTTCGACTCGGTACCCGGCGTGCGGATGATGTCGTTGGTCGGGTCGAGGGTCCACTGTTCGAGCCAGTCGAACCGGGCCTTGCTCATACCCTCGGGGAGCACGGCCACGCCGCGGCAATCCATGATGCGCGAGATGGCGATGCCCCCTCGGGCGTAGTTGCCCGTGGACGGCCACACGGCTCGATGGGCTGTCGGGTCGAACCGTCCGGTGACGAGCCGCGGAACGAGGCACGAGTAGGCGGCCAGCACCTTGTGGGCCCGGATCATCGGGAATCGGTTGCCGATCGCCAACAGGATGCGGGCCTCGACGCCAGTCATCTCCGACGGGAGTTCGATGTAGTCGGGCACCTCGTGGGGACCGCTGCCATCGAGTCGACCGAACCAGTGCACCCGGAACAGGTTGCGGGAGTCGGGTTCGTTACGATCGAGGCCGGCCAACGGGGCGATGCGGGCTGCGGGGATTGTCGAGGGGTCGGCCAACTCGGCAAAGGTCGGGAGCGCGATGTTGCGCTCCTGGAACCGCTGCAGGGTGCGTTCGTAGACGCCCTGATCCGCGATCTCGGTGGTGAGGCCCAACGACTCGTGGGCCCGTGCGACTTCAGCAGCGTCGATCACTCGCTTTGACATTCTGTAAAGCTACCCCGATCACTGCATCGCGTCTTCCTCGGACCGAATTGATGACGTCACGAACGACGTCGAACACCGCATACAGAAACGCGCACCGGCCCCCTGCGACTCGACGTTTGTCAGATCGCCCCGTCGTGGCCTTCCCAATACGGATCGCGGAGGCGGCGCTTGTAGAGCTTGCCGTTGGGGTCACGGGGCATCTCGGTCGTGTAGTCGATCGAGCGGGGCAGCTTCTGTCGAGCGATCTGTCCGCGCAGCCACGTCATGATCGTCTCGGTGGTCTCGTCGGTCGGCTCCCAGCCTGCGCGTAGTTCGATGACCGCCTTGATCTCCTCACCGACGTCGGGGTTCGGGATGCCGAAGACGGCGACATCGCCGACGGCCTCGTGCTGAACGAGGGCGCCTTCGATCTCGGCTGGGTAGATGTTGAGGCCACCCACGATGATCATGTCGTTGGCCCGGTCGTTGAGGAACAAGAAGCCATCGTCGTCGAGGTACCCAACGTCACCGACGGTGAAGAAATCGTCGAGCCGAGAGGCCTGGGTCTTTTCGTCGTCGCCCTTGTATTCGAACTGCTGCCCACCACCCATCTTCATGTACACGGTGCCGGACTCGAACGGCGGCAACCGGTTGCCCTCCTCGTCGACGACGATCACCTCCGAGATCGGCCACGGCTTGCCGACCGTGCCGGGTTTGGTCATCCACTCGGCCGCTCCGACATACGTGCCGCCGCCTTCGGTGGCGGCGTAGTACTCCCAGATCGAGTCGCCCCACCATTCGATCATCTTCTTCTTGGNCTCGACCGGGCACGGCGCCGCTGCGTGGACCATGTAGCGGGTCGACGACACGTCGTACTTGGTTCGCACCTCGTCGGGGAGCTGCAGCATGCGGTTGAACATCGTCGGCACCATGTGCGACGACGTGACCTTGTACCGCTCGATGCGTTCGAGCGCGCCCTCGGCATCCCACTTGTCCATCAACACGACGGAGTGGCCGAGGTGGAGCGACATCGTGGTCCAGTTGTTCACGGCCGTGTGATAGAGCGGCGCCTGCGTGATCTGGACATTGTCGTCGTGGGGCTTNGTGCCGAAGAGGTAGAGCAGGCCACCCGAGGCCGATTCGTCGGGATGTGCCGGGCTCAGCGGGCGGCGGACCCCCTTCGGTCGACCGGTGGTGCCCGAGGTGTAGAACATGAACGATCCGGTCGGCCCGAGGTCGTCGGGCCGTTCGCTCGGCTGGCCGTCGATCAGTTCACCGAACGAACGGAAGCCGCCAACCTCGCCACCGATCACGAAGCGGTTCGCTTCGGGCGTGTCGCAATCCTCGAGCACCCGGGTGGCCTCGTCACCGAAGCGGGCGTTGACAATGAGTGCCTTGGTCTCGGAGTCATTCACGATGTAGCTGATCTCGGGGCCGACCAGATGCCAGTTCACGGTGGTGACGTAGAACCCGCCCTGGAACGCGGCGAGACAGACCGCTACCTGTTCGAAGCTGTTGGGCAGCACCGTCGTGACCTGGTCCCCCGGCTGCAACCCGAGCGCCCGCAGGCCGTGCACGATCTGATTGGTGAGCGCGTAGAGCTCACCGAAGGTCATCTGCTCATGATCGGGATCAACGATNGCGAGATGNTCGGGATCGGCTTCGGCGATCTTCCAGAAACCCAGGACGTCGGTGTTGGCCATGGGCGAGATGGTGGACGCCCCGACGCTGCGGCGCCAATCGAGTGGGTCAGCCGACGGGTTCGGCCGCAGCCGTCAGGTGACGGCCTTGCGTGTGCGGTACTCCGGGGTATCCCACGCATCGGAGGCCATGATCTCGATCAGGATCTCGACGGCCCGGTCGATGTCGGCCTCTTCGAGGTAGAGCGGAGTGATGCCGAACCGGATGAGATCGGGCGCCCGGAAGTCGCCGATCACACCGCGNGCGATCAACGCCTGCATGACCGCATAGCCCTCGGGATGCCGGAACGCGACCTGGCTCCCCCGGTTGTCCGGGTTGCGGGGCGACGCAAGGTCCAGCGTCGGGCACGACGCTTCGACGCCCGCGATCAACCGCTCTGAGAGTTCGATCGACCGGGCCCGAACATCGGCCATTTCGACCCCCTCCCAGGCATCGAGCGCCACGTCGAGGGCAGCAAGGGCGAGGACGGGCGGTGTGCCGATTCGCATTCGGCCGATCCCGGGATCGGGACGGAAGTCGAGGTCGAAGGCGAAGGGTGCCTCATGGCCCAGCCATCCCGACAGCGCCGGCCGCACCTCCTCGATCAACGCGTCGCTCACGAAGATGAAGCCGGGTGAACCAGGTCCTCCGTTCAGGTACTTGTAGGTGCACCCAACGGCGAAGTCGGCATCACAGCCGGCGAGGTCGACGTCGATTGCGCCGGCGGAGTGGGCGAGGTCCCAGACGGTGAGCGCACCGGCGGCGTGGGCTGCAGCGGTGAGCGCAGCCATGTCGTGGCGGCGGCCGGTTCGGTAGTCGACTTCGGTGAGCAGGACGACGGCAACCGACTCGTCGATCGCGTCGGACACGGCATCGGGATCGACGATCCGGAGTTCGTGAGAGGCACCCATGGTTCGGAACAGTCCGTCGGCCATGTACAGATCGGACGGAAAGTTGCCCGAGTCCGAGACGACGACGTTTCGCTCAGGACGAAACTCCAGCGCGGCGGCAAGCGCCTGGTACACCTTCAGCGAAAGCGTGTCGCCGACGATCACCGTGCCCTCCGGGGCGCCGATCAGGCGCCCGATACGATCGCCGATCCGAGTCGACGATTCCATCCAATCGGCATCGTTCCAACCGCGAACGAGGAGTTCACCCCATTCGTCGGTGACGACGCGCGCGACGGCCGCCGCCGCATCACGAGGAACCGGACCCAGCGAGTTCCCGTCGAGGTAGATTAGACCCTCGGGCAGATCGAACTGCGAGCGGGTCGCGTTGAAATCGCTCATTGTCGGCCGATGCTACGGCCCCGGAGATCAGCCGACGGGCTCGACCGGATTGACGGCGGCGAGTTCGAAGAGGTCGAGGCGCTCGCGGTACCAGTCACCCGGGACCATCGTCTTGCCCGGAAGGTCGGCCAGGGCGGCATCGACCAGGCTCGTCACGTCGTCGCGGCCGGCAGCCTCAAGGCGGAGATCGAGCAGCGCATCCATGGTGCGGGAGCGGCTCAGCACGTCACCCGTCACGTCCTTGCGCATGGCTTGGATGTAGGTCTCCAGATCGCTCATACCCATTGCAACGCCTCCTCGAATGAAGATGTTCCGACTTTTTTCGTGCCGCCAGTCACAGCCCCGAGGCGCTCCCACATGGGGGCGAACCGAGGGTCGTCGCTGACGTTCCGCCACCGTACCGCTGACCTCTCGCCTATGGTCACTCGGGGACGACCCGGCATCGCCTTGCCGCCGAGGTGGCCGACGAACAGCGGAAAATCGGGATGCAGGTCATCGGTCACCTTCCCGACGGGGGTGTGTCAGGATCGCGGCATGGCGCGTTTTGATCCCCCTACCTCCGTCCATGTCGGCATCCAGATCCAGCCTCAGGGCACCTCCGTCGCCGCGATGCGGGATGCGTGGAGGGCGGCCGATGAGATGGGGGCCGACTCCATCTGGATCTGGGACCACTTCTATCCCCTGTTCGGCGACCCCGATGCCACCCACTTCGAGGCGTGGACNCTTCTGTCGGTGATGGCCGCCGACACCACGAATGCGAAGCTCGGCACGCTCGTCACGGGCAACAGCTACCGCAACCCCGAACTGTTGGCCGACATGGCCCGAACGGTCGACCATGTCGCCGACGGCCGCATGTACCTCGCCGTCGGCTCTGGCTGGTTCGAACGCGACTATGTCGAATACGGCTACGAGTTCGGCACGGCTCCGAGTCGTCTCCGCCAGCTCGGCGACGACCTGCCCCGCATGCGTTCGCGGCTCGACAAACTGCATCCGCAGGCGGTCGGTCCGATGCCGATCATGATCGGNGGTTCCGGCCCGAAGGTCACCCTGAAACTGACGGCCCAGTTCGCCGACTCGTGGAATACCTTCGGCCCNCCCGAGCACTTCGCCGAGAAGAACCAGATTCTCGACGACTGGTGCGAGCGGCTCGGCCGCGATCCGAGGGAGATCGAGCGCACGGTCGCGATCGCCGGCGACGATGTCGACGGCATCGAGCGCTATGTCGAGGTCGGCGCGGAGCACATCATCGTGATGACCGGTGATCCGTTCGATCTCGGTCCGNTGCAGTCCCTCATCGAGCAGCGCGACCTGCTCGGCTGAAGCGCCGATGGAGCCGGGACCGACGATCGGGTCGTGATCAGCGAACGCCGCGGAGCGACTCCAACCAGTCGTCGGCGGCTTGCAGTCGGCGACGGAGCTGGGTCTCGTCGGCCTCGGCCACCCGCTCGATGCCGGAGCGCTTGTTCAGCTCGGCGTTGACCATCGGGTGTTCCATGCCGGTTGCGCGCACGAGTTCGAGTACCCGGTCGGCGTTCCAGTTCCGGAGGTCCTTCTTGCGGGCGTGCTTCGTGCGCAGACCGCCCAACGCAGCCTTGGCATCGACATCGCGCCCCGGCAGTTTGGGCGGTGGAGGCAGGTCGATCGGGAGGCCGGCCAGGTCCTCGGCGGCAATGACGATGTCCTCGTGCGGGTCGATGCCGTCATCGGCAGGTGGTGAGGTCTCCTCACCGTCGATTGCCGTCGACGACAGTGCCTGGAACAGCGATGGCTGCTCCTCGATCTGCACCGCCCGGTTGAGATCGTCGAGCGCAGTCTCTCGCTGAGCTTCCTTCGCGATGCGCTCGTCGATCGAGTGTCGTCGCTGCAGGGCGATGTTCTGGGCGTGATGGCGCAGCCGCGGATCATCGGGCACGTAGAAGTAGGCCTTTTGCGAGGACAGGCCTGGGGTCCAGCGGGCGATGCGACCGACCGCCTGACGAAAGAACAGCGATGTCACGGTGGTCGTGGCGTGCACCGCCACCCGAAGCCGAGGGATGTCGACGCCTTCGGAGATCATGCGCACTGCCACGACCCAGGACTGATCCGATCGGGCGTAGGTCTCGATGACATCGCTCGCCTTCGGATCGTCGGAAAGCGCGATCGCCGGTGCCTCCCCTGTCCAGCGTTCGAGCAGCGCGGCACAGGTCCGGGCGTGGTCCTGGTCGATGGCGATGACGAGGCCACCGGCATCGGGTTGCTTTTTTCGGATCTGACGCAGCTTTTCGTCGGCCTTCACGAGCACGGTCGGCAACCACTGGCCGTCGGCATCGAGGGCGGTGCGCAGTCGGGCGCCGCGGTCCTCGGAGGCGATGTCGTCGGAGAACGAGGCTTCCTTCATGGAGCCGTCGGCGCCGATCCACTCCATGTGGCCATCGAACCGGGGGAAGAAGACCGGCCGCACGACACCGCCATCGACGAGTGCGGCGCCGTAGTCGTACTCGTAGTCGCTGACGGCGTCGCCGTGATCGCCGAGTGTGTAGCGAACGAACGGGATCGGTGCGTCGTCGGAACGAAACGGGGTGCCGGACAGCAGGAGCCGCGAGTTGGCCTCGGCGAACGCTTCGGCGACGCCCTCGCCCCAGGTCAGGTCACCGCCGGCATGGTGGACTTCGTCGAGGATGACGATGCCGCCGCGGCTCAGTGTGAACAGTGTGCGAGCCGCCGAGGCGCACTGGGCGTAGGTGACGACGATGCCGTGCATGTCGGACGGGATGTCGCCGGTCGACGCGTCCCAGTCGGGTTCGAGGTGGAATCCGAACCGTTCGGCGGCCCGTGCCCACTGGGCTTTGAGGTGACGGGTCGGCGCGACGACAACCAACGGCAGACGCTCGCCCTTCAGCCAGTGACGTGCCGCCGTCAGCGCGAACGTCGTCTTTCCCGCGCCAGGGCAGGCGACGGCAAGGAAATTTGCGTCACGGTGGTGCAGAAACGCCTGGAGTGCTTCGTGCTGCCACTGGCGCAGGGTGATGCTGCGTCGCAGCGGGGCGGCGGGACTCACGACCGGTTCCGGCAACCTCGGAGGACGGGCACGGCGGCGAGGGTAGCGAGTCGAATTGCAGCCGCGACGCACCATGGGAAGTACATTCCGGGCATGGCTGACGAGCGCCCCATCGAGGACCAGATCCGCTTCGAACTGAAGGGTTCGGTGGCATGGATCACGATCGACCGACCCCAAGTCGGCAATGCCCTGAACCCGCCCGGCCGCAACCGCATCCGCGATCTCATCAACGATCTCAACGTTTCGAAGCAGGCCCGGTGCATCGTCATCACGGCCACGGGCGAGAAGCTTTTCTGTCCCGGTGCCGACCTCAGCCATGTCTACGAGAAGAACCGGCCCGAGGGGGTGCCCGATCAGGTCGCCGGCGATCCCCGACGGATGATGCTCGACGGGCAGTACACGCTCTTTCCGGCGATCCTCGACTCCGATATTCCGATCATCGCCGCCGTCAACGGCACCGCCGCCGGCATGGGGGCCCACCTCGCCCTCGCATGCGATCTCGTGATCGCTGCCGACAATGCCAAGTTCGTCGAGGTGTTCGCCCGCCGCGGCCTGGTGCCCGATGCGCTCGGTCCGTGGCTGCTGCCCCGCATCATCGGTGTCCGAAAGACGATGGAGCTGATGCTGTTCGCTCGGGACCTTCCGGCCGAGGAGGCCGCCGAGCTCGGACTCGTCAACACGGTCGTGCCGGCTGCCGATCTCGAAGCCACTGCGGCGGAGTGGGCCGACAGGATTGCCGGTGGCCCGACATTCGCGTTCGGACTCACCAAGTGGCTCGTGAATCAGAGCCTCGACGTCGACCGGCAGACCATGATGCACAACGAGGCCATCGCCGTGGAGATGAACAACAGCTCCGAGGACTGCCAGGAGGGCATCGCCAGCTTCCGCGAGCGGCGCGATCCTGTCTGGAAGGGCTACTGACAGGTCGGCTCAGCGAAAGCGGACCTGGAGCGCATCGACCCCGCGCAGCGTCATCCGGTTGCGCCAGGCCGGCTCTTCGGTGATCTCCCAGTGTTCGTATCGGTCGAGCAGTTTGCCGAGCAGCGCCTCGCCCTCCAGTCGGGCGAGGGCGGCGCCGAGGCAGTAGTGGATGCCGGAACCGAACGAAAGCACCTGGGTGTCGGCTCGGGTCACGTCGAACCGCTCGGGGTCCTCAACCAGTGCCGGGTCGCGGTTGCACGCTCCGAGCAGTGTCATCGTCGACGAGCCGGCGGGGATGGTGACACCGCCGATCTCGATGTCTTCGAACACGTGACGCCCGTCGACCTGGACGGGCGGGTCGAAGCGCAGCACCTCTTCGATCGCCTGAGGAATCAGTGACCGATCGTTGCGGAGCAGCTCGAGCTGATCGGGGTGAGCGACGAGCTGCCGCACCGCGTTGCCGAGGAGATGGGTGGTGGTCTCGAACCCTGCTGCGTAGATCAACGAGGTGTTGACGAGCACCTCGGATTCGGTGAGCTTGTCCTCCCCGTCGGCGGCCTGGATCATGCCGCTGAGGAGATCGTCCTGCGGCTCGGCCCGTCGACGAGCGACGAGGTCCTGGAGGTACTCGGTGAGCTTGGCCCCCGAGACTTCGGCGGCGGCCAGATCCTCGGGGCTGGCGGTCTGTTCGATGCCGACGGTGAGATCGTAGATGAGCGGGCGGAGGTACTCACGGTCCTCGGCCGGCACTCCGACGAGCGCGCTGATCACGTTGGCGGGCAACGGGAATGCCACGCTGCCGACGAAGTCGCCCTCTCCGCCGAGATCGTCGAGCAGGTCATCGCACATCTGCTCGACCTCCGGACGCAGCTTCTCCACACGGCGGGGCGTGAACGAGCGGGCGACGAGGCCACGCACCCGGGTGTGATCGGGCGGGTTGAGCATCAGCATCGACAGGGTGCCGCTACGGACCTTGCGCTTGGTGCCGTCGAGGGAGACCCGCTCGTCCGTCAGGCCAGCACCGCTCCCGCACCGAGGATCGCGGAGAAGCGCGCGGGCGTCCTCGAACCGGGTGAAGACCCACCGGCCGACCAGTTCAGTCTTGAAGATCGGGGCGTGCTCCCGCAATTCGGCATAGAGCGGGTACGGGTCCGAGATGGTCTCGGGGTCGGTGAAGATCTTGAGCAGTGTGGCGTCGGGATCGAAAGTCACGGTGCCAGGTTGCCGGTTCGATCTCTTGGCGACCAAATGGGGCTCGTCACGTCGTCGGCCGCTCGACCGCCGTCGCCTCGAGTTGCTGCTCGGCATCTCGGTGGTGATGCACCATCTCGTGCAGCACGAAACGCGCCATCCCTCGGATGGTGAAGCGTTCACCTGGTCGACGCTCCGCCATGGCACCCCATTGCGCGGGCGCCAGGTCGGCGAGTGCCTGACCGAACCGACGGGCGTTTGCCCCCATCGCCTCGGCAACGAGGACTGGCTCCTGTTCGTTGTACCGACTGTCGACGACTGCGGCATCGTGATCCCACCAGCCGAGCTGTTGACCGGGGGTCGTTGCCGTTGGGTGGACGCGCTCCTCAAAGACGGAGAGCACATCGCGTGTATGGCAGGCGTATTCGAGCGGACTCCATACGTCGGGTGCAGGCCGACGTCGAAGGTCGGCGACATCGGCGATGGCGAGGGTCCCGCCCCATCGGGCAGCGACATCGGTAAGGGCGCGGGGAAGGTCGGCGTCGGCGTTGGTCGAGGCGTCGAGTCCGCAGTCCGGGCATGCCTCGAACTGCATCCGAAACCATTGGCGCCCTTCGTTCACGAGCGAGCCGCCATCGCAACGGCGATCTCGGCGCCGACGCGGGCGTTGTTCTCGGCGAGCGCCAGATTCGCCGGGACACTCTCGCCGTCGGTCGCGGTGGCGATCGCTGCGAGCACGACCGGAGTCACGCCAGGGCCCTGCACACCCGTCGCCTCCGCCTCGGCGAGCGCAGCCGCGATCGCCGTGTTGATGCGATCGGGATCGAGTTCGTCGGCCTCGGGGATCGGGTTGGCCACCAGCACGCCCCCGGGATGGCCGAGTTCGGCATTGGCGGCCACCAGCGCAGCGACCTCGTCGCCCGAACGGACGGTCATCGTGACGGGCGAGCCGGAGTCTCGGGTGTAGAAGGCCGGGAACCGGTCGGTGTTCCAGCCGACGACCGGAACGCCGAGCGTCTCGAACTCCTCGAGGGTGCGCGGCAGGTCGAGGAAGGCCTTGGCTCCCGCCGACACGGTGACGACCGGATGACGGGCGATGGCGAGGAGGTCGTGGGACACGTCGCCGGTCTCCGCTGCCCCCCGATGAACACCACCGATACCGCCGGTGGCGAACACGGCCACACCGGCTCGGGCGGCGAGCGTCACCGACGCCGACACGGTGGTGACACCGACGTCGAGTGCGGTGGCGTGGGCGTGACCGAGATCTCGGGCGGCGATCTTCGTGGTGCCGCCGAGCACCCGCTCGACCTCGTCGTCAGCGATGCCGACCACCGCGACACCGTCGAGCACGGCGGTCATCGCTGGGACGGCGCCGGCCGCTCGGATCACGGCGTCGCAGCGCTCCAGACATTCGAGGTTGGCGGGTTCGGGAAGGCCGAAGGCGCTGTAGATCGTGGATTCCATGGCCACGACGGGCACACCGTCGGCCACCGCCGAGGCGACCTCGTCGCCCACTCGAAAGATCGTCTGCAACATCGGCTTCAGGTTAGGAGCCTCGGGTGGCCGACGGTTGCCCGTTCGACTATCAATACCGCCGTGATCGACGCACTCAACGCCACCTGGGACGCCATGATCGCGGAGGGCCAGCCCTTTGCGATGACCGAGACGGAGGTTCGCGGGATTCCTATGCGGGTCTTCACCAGCGCACCGCCCGATATGCGCTTTATCTGGGAGATGTCGGCCGGGCACGGTGACAAGCCGTACCTCGTCTTCGAGGACGAGGAGATGTCGTACGGCGAGGCGCATGCCACCGTGCGTTCGCTCGCCGCCTACCTCGTCGAGCAGGGCGTGCAGCCCGGCGACCGGGTGGCGATCGCCATGCGCAACTATCCCGAGTGGGCGCTGTCCTACTGGGTCACGATCTGCATCGGTGCCGCCGCCGTCGGTGTCAACGCCTGGTGGACTCCCGCCGAGCTCGAGTACGGCCTGAGCGACTCTCGTCCGAAGGTCGTCATCTGTGACGGCGAGCGACTCGAGCGACTCAACGAGGTCATCGGTGGCCTTCGTGAGGGTGGCGACATGCACGTCGTCTCCGTGCGCACCGACGGCGAGCTGCCGTCAGATGGTGTGCGCTGGGCCGATGTCGTCGACGCCGACAGCGCTCCCGCCGAACTCCCTGCCGTCGAGATCGATCCCGACGAGGACATGTGCATCTTCTATACCTCGGGCACCACCGGCTTCCCGAAGGGCGCCCAGCTCACCCACCGCGGTTCGGTGCACAACCTGATGCACATGGCGTTCGCCAACGCCGCCGCCGGTGCCGCTGCTGCTGCGGTGGCCGAGTCCGGTGCGGTCGAGATCGAACCGCCGAAGGAGGTGCCGCCGTCGGCGATGGTTCCCACGCCACTGTTCCACGTCACCGCGAACAACTGTGTGCTGCATCCGCTCACGTTCCTCGGTGCCAAGCTCGTGCTGATGCACAAGTGGGATCCGGGTCGGGCCCTCGAGCTGATCGAGCGCGAGCAGGTCGCGACCTTCACCGGTGTGCCCACCATGAGCCGTGAGCTGCTCCTTCACCCCGACTGGGAGACCCGCGACACCAGTTCGCTCGGTTCGATGGGTGGTGGTGGCGCCGCTCTGCAGCCCGACCTCGTCGAGAAAATCAGTAAGGCCAAGGGGGCGGTGCAGCCCTCGACCGGCTACGGCCTCACGGAGACCCACGGCATCATCACCGCCGTCGGCAACATCTTCTTCAACCTCAAGCCGACCTCGGCCGGCCGTATCATGCCGACCTTCGACTACAAGGTGGTCGACGAGGACGGCAACCCCGTGCCCGACGGTGAGCGTGGCGAGTTCTGTGTGAAGGGCCCGGCGGTCGTGAAGGGCTACCTCAACCGCCCGGAGGCCACGGCCGAAGCGATCGTCGACGGCTACTTCAGCACCGGCGACATCGTCTATGTCGACGACGACGGCTTCGTGCACATCGTCGACCGAGCCAAGGACATGGTCCTGCGTGGTGGCGAGAATGTGTACTGCGCTGAGGTCGAGGCCGCCATCTACGAGCACCCCGACATCGCCGAGGCCGCCGTGTTCGGTGTCGAGGACGAGCGGTTGGGCGAGGCCGTCGGCGTCGCGATCCACCTCGTTTCCGAGTCGACACTCGATCAGGCCGGGCTCACCGCCCACCTGGAGCCGTTGCTGGCCAAGTTCAAGATCCCGGAGCATGTCTGGTTCCTGGACGAACCGCTGCCACAGAACGCCAACGGCAAGTTCCTGAAGCGCCAGCTGCGCGAGAGCCTCACGGCGGGCTGAGCCGAATTCCGGCGGTGAGCGGTCGGCTCACCGCCGGACGACAGATGGCTGCTAGCTCAGGCGGCCACGACGGCCACCGAACTCGATCTCGCCGTTGACGAGGTCCTCGGCCCGCTCGGCGGTCCGGGTGAGCATCTCGGCGGCCTGGGTGTCGTCGATGCGACCGTTCTCGACGGCGGTGTCGAGACGCTCCTCGGCACGGGCGACGATGGCATCGACGACGTCGGCGCTGTCGATGCCCTGTGCCTCGGCCAGTTCGGCGATCGACGAGCCGTTCCGGAGCGCTTCTCGGATCTCGTTGCCCTCAAGGCCGAGGATCTCTGCGATCTCGCCGGCGACGCGCGGGCCGCGCTGGCTGAGGCGCTCACGGAACTCGCCACGGTCGGGGCGGGCGTTCTGGAGGGTCTCGACGACGGCGTCGCGTTGCGCCTCGGTGAGGGTTCCGTCGTCGACGAGAACCTGGAGGGCTTCGCTGATTCGTTCGCCGCGTCCGGGAGCGGCCTGCTCGGCCTCGACGGCGTCGTCCTGAGCGCCGGCGATCACCGGGGTGAAGAAGGCGGCGCCGGCGGCGACACCGCCGAGTGTGGAGGCTGCGATGGCGGTGATGGCGACGGAGCGCTTGATCGGGGTGGTGGTCATGATGGGTGCTACTTCCTGGAGGGGATGGAGTGCGAGAGGGTGTGTCTCTCGGATACCAACACTCGGTCTCCCGGGTAAGACGATCGTGAGTCCACCGGGTTCTGGCGATGAGGAAGGTGTGAGGATTGTGTGATGGCTCCAGCCGTAGGATTCCCACCGTGACCTCCAACCCGTTCCTCACCGAACGTCTCCAGGGCTTCGGCACGACGATCTTCACCCAGATGTCGGCCCTGGCCGTCGAGACACAGTCGGTCAACCTCGGCCAGGGGTTTCCCGATACCGACGGGCCCGAGGAGGTCGCCGAAGCTGCCCGCCAGGCGATTCGGGACGGACACAACCAGTACCCCCCGCTACCAGGCATCCCGTCGCTGCGTGAGGCGGTGAGCGAACATCGCGCCCGGTTCCGCGGCCAGGAGTTCGACCCGAACGGTGAGATCCTGATCACCGCCGGTGCCACTGAGGCACTCGCTGCCGCCATGCTCGCCCTCATCGGGCCGGGCGACGAGGTCGTCACCTTCGAGCCCTACTACGACTCCTACGCCGCCGGTATCGCCCTGAGTGGCGCGACTCGCCGGGTGGTCACCCTCCGCGCTCCCGACTGGGCCTTCGACCCCGACGAACTGCGGGCTGCGTTCACGACGAACACGAAGGCGTTCCTTCTCAACACGCCCCACAATCCGACGGGCAAGGTGTTCACTCGTGACGAACTCGCGCTCATCGCCGAGTTGTGTTGCGAGCACGACGTCGTCGCCGTCACCGACGAGGTCTACGAGCACCTTGTCTTCGACGGGGAACACCACGCCCTTGCAACCTTTCCGGGAATGGCCGAGCGCACGCTCACCGTGTCGTCGGCCGGGAAGATCTTCTCGTTCACGGGGTGGAAGGTCGGGTGGGCGTGTGGTCCGGCCGATCTCGTCACGGCGGTCCGCACCGCCAAGCAGTTTCTGACCTTTGCGGGTGGTGGCCCGTTCCAGCACGCCGTCGCCGTCGGACTCCGCCTCGGCGACGACTTCTTTGCCGGCTACAACGCCGAGATGCAGGCCAAACGCGATCGACTCTCGGCCGGGCTCGCCGATGCCGGCCTTGACGTCTTGCCGACGCAGGGCACCTACTTCGCAAGTTGCGACATCACGTCGATCGGCGAGGCGAACGGCATCGACTTCTGTCTTGCGCTCCCGGAGCGGGCCGGTGTCGTCGCCGTGCCATCGATGGTGTTCTTCGACAACCAGGATGCAGGCGCCTCCATCATTCGCTTCGCGTTCTGCAAGAAGGACGAGGTCATCGATGAGGCCGTCACCCGGCTCAAGGCAGGACTCTCGTGACACTCGAACTCGCTGCCATCCAACATGACATCGCCTGGGAATCACCGACGGAGACGATCGCCGCCGTGCGGCCTCTCGTGCTCGATGCAGCCGAGCAGGGCGCAACCTTGATCTCGCTCACCGAGATGTGGGCATGCGGGTTCTCGATGAACACCGCAATCGTCGCCGAGCCACCCGACGGTCGCACCGCCACGACCATGCACGAGCTCGCAGAGGAGACCGGTTGCTGGATCGCGGGCTCGTTTCCAGAGCACACCGCCGGCCACGATCGACCGACCAACCGCTTCCTGCTCGCCGGGCCAAACGGCGAAGATCACCGTTATTCCAAGACCAAGCCGTTCTCGTTTGCCGGCGAAACCGACCACTACGACGGCGGCACGCCGGCCGAACCGATCGTGGTCGAGGGTGTCCGCGTCACCCCATTCATCTGTTACGACCTGCGCTTCACCGACCTCTTCTGGAATGCGGCCGCGGACACCGACCTCTATCTCGTTCCGGCCAACTGGCCCGGCGTGCGTCGTGAGCACTGGATGACCCTTCTGCGAGCGCGGGCGATCGAGAACCAGGCCTACGTGTGCGGTGTCAACCGTGTCGGTGCTGCTGGTGACGGTCTTGCGCACACCGGGGATTCGCGGATTTTCGATCCACTTGGTGAACCACTCGCCGAAGCCCCGCCCGGTGCGGTTCACACGATGCGGGCCACCATCGATCCGGCGAAGGTGGCCGAGGTACGTTCGGCCTTCCGCTTCATGAACGACCGCTAGCGCGACGTCAGTCGTCGACGGTCGGGAGCACGAAGCCGACCGCTGCGCCACCCCCGGGCGCCTCGGTGGCCGAGACGGATCCACCGTGGGCTTCGGCGACCTGTTTGACGATCGACAGGCCGAGGCCGGAACCCGGCATCGCGNGGGTTGCCTCGACTCGATGGAACCGGTCGAAGATCCTGGATCGGTCGGCTTCGGGGATGCCGGGGCCGGCGTCGAGCACGGTGACGGCCCCGCCGTCGACGATCACCGTGATCGATGTCGCGTCGGGCGAGAACTTGGTGGCGTTCTCGACCAGGTTGCGGATCGCCCGGGACACCGCCTGCGGGCGCGCCTCGACCACGGCTCGCCGTCGCACGTCGAGTTCGATGGTGCGTTCGGTGCGGCGAGCCTGGCGTTCGACGATCAGCGCGGCGAGTTCGGCGAGTTCGACCGGCGCCAGGTCCTCGTCGGTGCGCACGTCGGTAGCGAGGTCGACCAACTCGGCGACGAGCTCACCAAGTTCGCTGATCTCGGCATGGATGTCGTCGACGATCGCCGCTCGCATCTCCTCCGGGATGTCTCGCTCGGAGCGCAGCACGTCGATATTGGTCTGGAGGCTCGCCAACGGCGTGCGGAGTTCGTGGCTGGCATCCATGACCAAGCGGTGTTGTTGACGTCGCGACGCCGACAACGCCTCGAGCATCGAGTTGAAGCTCCCGGCGAGACGGCCGACCTCTGCACCACCGGAGCCGTCGACCGGCTNCTCGAGATCACCCGTCTCGGCGACACGTTCGGCGGCATCGGTCAATCGTCGAATCGGGGCGACCGTGCCGCCCGAGATGAACCACCCGGCTGCCGCAGCCACCGCGATGGCGAGAATCGAGATGAACACGATGCGATCGGCGAGACCATCGAGCGACTGATCGATCTCGCCCAGCGGGCGGGCGATCTGCACAAAAACGTCGTTCGCTGCGATCGTGGCGATCCGGGCCCGACCGCCATCGACCGATCCATCGGAGAGCACCGGTGCGTCACCGACCCGGGGGTAGTCGGTCGGTGCGAGATCCACCGAGAACGAGGTGCCGACGCTGAAGATCGCCTCACCATCCGGCGCCACCACCCGAGAGAAGTTGTCCCGGGCCGTCTGGTCGAGGAACGACTGCGAATCCCGGCGCTCAAAGAACCCGTCGGCGGCAAGGTCCTGCAGCGCACTCCGAGTGAAGNCTTCTCGAAACTGCGGGCCGCTGACGATCGTCATGAACCCCGCTGCTCGGCCCTGTAGCTCGATGTCGACTTCCTCGACGAGCTCACGTTCGGCCGCTGCGTAGACGCGCTGTCCCACCACGGCGACGACGACGGTGACGACGAGCACCACCACGAGCGTGATACGGAGCCGCAGGCTCATGGCCATGCGCCGCCGGCGCGGGCGACATACCCCATGCTCCGCACGGTGTGCAGCAGGCGGGTCGCGCCGTCGACCTCGAGCTTCTTGCGGAGGTAGCCGACGTACACATCGAGTGTCTTGGAGTCGGTCTCGAGTGCGCCGTCCCACACCATGGCGTAGAGCTGATCGCGGCTGAGGACGACACCGGCGTTGCCTACCAGCACTTCGAGCAGGTCGAACTCAGTTCGAGAGAGATCGAGCACCCGACCCTGCCGGGTCGCCAACCGGCCGGCCACGTCGATTCGCAGGTCGTCGAGGACGAGAAGGTCGCCCTCGTCGGTCACTGCGCTTCGCAGGCGGGCCCGAAGCCGGGCGAGGAGCTCGTCGAGCGCGAACGGCTTCACGACATAGTCGTCGGCTCCGGCGTCGAGACCGGCGACTCGGTCGTGCACCTCGTGGCGGGCCGTCAGCATCAGCACCGGCGTGTCGTCGCCCTGCGCTCGGAGCCGACGACACACGCTCAGCCCGTCGGCGTTCGGCATCGACACGTCGAGCAGAAGCAGGTCGGCGGGGCGCTCGGCGTGGAGTTGNAGCGCGCTNGCCCCATCGCCTGTGGTCACGACCTCGTAGCCCTCGAGGGTGAGGGCCCGCTCGAGCGACGAGCGGACTCGACGGTCGTCTTCGGCGATCAGGACCCTGTGCACGCTCGTACCTTTCCACGACTTGGTGAGAAATCCGTGAGATGGGTCGCCATGAGGACCAGCTGGGCGATTCCGTCGGGGTGGCCATCGTCCGGTGAACACACCGTGAACGAGTGCTCGTTCGTCCCCCCTCGCGCCTAGGGTCGCTCGGGTGCGAATTCTGGTGACCAACGACGACGGCATCGACTCGATCGGCCTCCATGTGCTGGCCCGAGCGATGAGGCCCTTCGGTGAGGTGGTGATCGCCGCCCCCAACACCGAGTACTCCGGCTACGGCGCTGCGCTGGGCACGCTCCACAACATGAAGCCCGATGTCCGCAAGGAGTACGTCGAGGGAATCGACGAGGCGTGGTCGATCAGTGCGCCGCCAGCGTTGTGCGCCATGTTCGGGCGCCTCGGCGTGTTCGGCGACATCGATCTCGTCGTCTCCGGCATCAACCCGGGGGCCAATGTCGGCCGCGCCGTCTACCACTCTGGCACCGTCGGGGCCTGTCTCACCGCTCGCAACGGCGGCATCTCCGGCGTCGCCGTCTCACAGTCGGTCGATGCGTTCGGTGTCGAAGGGCAGGGCTGGGAAGAAGCGCTCGGTAGCCAGGTCTGGCAAGGGGCCGGCGACGTCGCCGCCATCGCCGTCGGCGCCCTCATCCAGGACATGCCCGATGACCCGATCGTGCTCAACATCAATGTGCCCAACCGTCTCGCCGAGGACATGGTGGGCTGGAAGCGCACCGATGTCGGTCACGCGCCGCCCCGCGGTCTGGCCACGGCGAAACTCGAACCGAAGCCCGGCGCTCACGACACGTACCACGTCGAGATGGAGTGGGGCGANGCCATCCAGATCCCCGAATCCGACGATGGCGGTGCGGTGATGGCCGGCTACGCCTCGCTCACCTGGTTGGGCCGTCTCGAAGGCCTCACGCCCCATCACCCGACCATGCTCGCCACCGAGCGGGCGATGGACGAGTTCTACCGCTGACCGGTCGGGGCGCTCGGCGCGGAGGACGGCATCCGCGTTCGTAGCCTGAGGCGGTCATGCTGACTGCGTCGGGCCTCGCCCGCTCCTACGGACCCCGCGACCTGTTCGCCGATGTCACCCTGCAGNTGTCTGCGGGGCGACGCATCGCGCTCGTCGGCGGCAACGGCACGGGCAAGACGTCGCTGATCGAGATCCTCGTCGGCGATGCCGAACCCGATCGGGGCTCGATCACCAAACCCAAGGACATGACCCTCGGCTACCTGCCGCAGGATCTCGTCGACACCGCCGCCGGTTCGGTGCTCGAAGAGGTGTTGGCCGGCGCCGGCGAGATGGCCGACTTGACCGAGGAACTCCATCGGCTCGAAGCCGCGATCTCCGATCCGGACGCCGCGGCGGACGCCGACGGCTACGACACGCTGCTCACCCAGTACGGCCGGGTCCAGAGCCAGTACGAGTCGATGGGTGGCTACGCCCTCGAGGCCGACGCTCGTAAGGTCCTCGCCGGTCTCGGATTCAAGGACACCGACGGTGACCGTCCCGTCCGCGAGCTCTCGGGTGGTTGGCGCATGCGCGTGGCGCTTGCCCGCCTGCTCCTTGCGAAACCCGACGTGCTGATCCTCGACGAGCCGACCAACCACCTCGACGTCGACTCGGTCGCCTGGCTCGAGCAGCAACTCGCCGCCTGGCCCGGTGCCCTTCTCTTCGTCTCCCACGACCGCGACTTCATCGATGCGGTCGCCGATCGGGTCATCGAACTCGCCGAGGGCACCGCCCTCGAATACGTCGGCGGCTTCGCCGAGTTCGTCGTCCAGCGAGAAGAACGCCTGCAACGCATCGAGGCAGCGGCGGCTCGACAGGCCCGCGAAATCGCCAAGGTCGAGCAGTTCATCGATCGCTTCCGGTACAAGGCCACGAAGGCCCGTCAGGTGCAGAGCCGCATCAAGACCATCGAGAAGCTCGAGCAGATCAAGGTGCCCGAACGCAAGGAGCTCGTCGCCAAGTTTGCGTTCCCCGAACCGCCTCGGTCGTCGCGGGTGATCGCCGAATTCAACGATGCCACCGTCGGCTACGGCGACATTCCCGTCGTATCGGGTGTGTCACTCGCAGTTGAACGCGGCCAGGTCGTCGCCCTCGTCGGTCCGAACGGTGCCGGCAAGACCACCCTGCTCAAGCTCATCCTCGGGGAACTCGAGGCCAGTGCCGGCACCGCCGAGCTCGGCAACAATGTCAAGATCGCCACCTTTCATCAGCACCAGGCCGACGAACTCGATCTGGACAAAACCGTGGTCGCAGCATTCTCCGGCGGCATCGATCCGGGCAAGCGCAACCTGCGGACCGTGCTCGGTAGCTTCGGCTTCCCCGGTGACGCCGCCGACCGGATGGTGCGCGACCTCTCCGGTGGCGAACGCACGCGCCTCGCGCTCGCCCGCACGATGATCGAGCCGGTGAACCTGCTCGTGCTCGACGAGCCCACCAACCATCTCGACCTGCCGAGCTGCGATGTCCTCGAGGACGCGCTCACCGCCTATCCCGGCACCGTCCTTCTCGTCACCCACGATCGCCATCTCATCCGCAATGTCAGCGATGCGATCATCGACGTCCGCGATGGCGGCGCGACCTGGTACGACGGCGTGCCCGAGGAGATCCTCACGCCCGCTGATCCGACCAAGGTGGCGGCGGCCGGCACCGGCCTTTCCCGCACCGGCACGGGTGGCGAGCGACGCACCGCCGACTCAGAGGCCAGCGGCAATCGGAAGACCGCCCGCCAAGTGTCGGCCAAGGCCCGCCAAAACACGAACGAGCTTCGCAAACGGGTGCAGAAGCTCGAGCGGGCACTCGAGAAGGCCGAGGCCGAGGTTGCCGAACTCCAGGCGCAGCTCGCCGATCCCGACATCTACGACCGGCCCGAGGACGTTCACCGTCTCGCCACCCTCCACGATGCCGCCAAGGACAGAGCCGTCGCGCTGATGGACGAGTGGGAACAAGCCGCCGAGCAACTCGAGGGCTGATCTGCCTAGGCTCGCCCGATGGCACAGGTCACGCTTCCGTCTGGCATCACGATCGAGTACGAACGGCGCGGGTCGGGCGAGCCGCTCCTCTTGGTGATGGGGCTTGCAGGACAGCTCATCGACTGGCCGGTCGAGTTCGTCGATCGACTTGTCGAAGCCGGCTTCGAAGTCGTCCTCTACGACAACCGCGATGTCGGCCTGTCGACCAAAACCGACTGGGAACCGCCGTCGGTTCGCAAGACAGTCATTTCGATGCTGATGCGACGTCCGGTCAAGGGTGTCGGGTACACGGTCGACGACATGGCCGACGACGGCGCCGACCTCATGGACGCCCTCGGTTTCGAATCGATGCACGTCGTGGGCATGTCGATGGGGGGCATGATCAGCCAGGCGCTGACGATCAACCATCCGACCAAGGTCCGTTCGCTGTGCTCGGTGATGTCGAACACCGGCGATCGTCGCAACGGTGGGATCTCTCTGAAGCTGATCCGGGCGATGGGTCTCCCGAAGCCGCCGGGCTCGAAGGAGACCGCCGTCGAGGATTCCCTCGCCCTATGGCGCCACATTTCCGGCGACCACTTCGACGCCGACGAGACGCGTCAGCGCGCCGAGGCGGGCTTGGAACGCTCGTGGTGCCCCGACGGCGTGATGCGTCAGGCTGCGGCGATCGGCGGAAGCGACGACCGCACCGTCGGCCTGCGCAATGTGAAGGCACCCTCCCTGGTGATCCATGGGCTCAAGGATCTTCTCGTCGCACCGTCGGGCGGCACGGCGACGGCGGCGGCAATCCCCGGCTCTCGGCTCCTCATGTTCCCCGACATGGGCCACAACCTGCCCGAGCCTCGTCAAGATGAGATGGTCGCCGCGATCGTGCGCAACACGTTGCGCTCGTCGGTCGGCGACGGCGTCTGAATCGACCGACACCCCTCGGTGTCAGATCGCCGCTTCGGTCGCCTCGCTCCCCCGCAATCGTCGCGCTCGGGCGACACCTTCGGCAGCGAACACGATCAAGCCGAACCAGATGATCGAGTAGCCGGCGACCTGGCCACCGGACCAGTCCTCGTCGTAGGCGAGCACCCCGAGCAGGAACTGCAGTGTCGGGGTGATGTACTGCAGGACCCCGACGGTCCACAACGGGATCTGTCGGGCGGCGAACGCGAACAGCAGGAGTGGGGTCGAGGTCATCAGCCCGGCGCCCACCACCCAGATCCAGCCGGGCAAACCGTCGACGGCGTGGACACCATCGCCGCCAGCGGTCAGCACGACCATGGCGACAATGCCGACCGGCACCATCACGGCGACTTCGATACTCAACCCGTCGAGCGATTCGACCGGTGCCGTCTTGCGGATCAGGCCGTACAGGGCGAACGTCACAGCAAGGAAGAGCGAGATCCACGGCAGCGACCCGAGATCGACTGACAGCCACGCCACCCCGGCTGCGGCGATCACGATCGCCGCCCACTGACCACGCCGGAGGCGCTCGCCGAGCACCGTGACGCCGAGGATCACACTCACGAGTGGGTTGAGGAAATAGCCGAGGCTCGCCTCAAGAACCCGATCGCTGTTGACCGCCCAGATGAAGCCCAGCCAGTTCGACGACAAGAGCACCGCCGAGACGAGCATGGCTCGCTTCACGCCGGGCGCCGCCAAGGCGGTCCGTGCGGCGGTCGCTCGGTCGCGCACGATCTGGATCGCCGCGAGGAGCAGGAAGGTCGACAGCACCCGGAAGGTCAAGATGTCGACCGACGACCCCTGACCGAGCCGCCAGAAGATCGGCGAGAGGCCCCAAAGCACGTATGCCGCCAGGCCGATGGCGATCCCCCGGTTCATCCGGGCACGCTACCTCCGGGGGGACGTGACACACTGAGGCCATGGCCACCGAGCTCGTCACCGCCCCGACCGAGGAGACCGTCACCAACCCGGTGACCGACGACGGCGAGCACGACCGATTCGCCCACTATGTGCGCAAGTCCGACGCCACACGGGCGACGGTGGAGGGGGTTCCGGTCCGTGCGTTGTGCGGCAAGGTCTGGGTGCCGAGCCGCGATCCGTCGAAGTATCCGGTCTGCCCCGAGTGCGCCAAGATCCGCGATCGGCTCCTCAACCGCGGCAACAACTGAGTCGACGTCCGTCGCCTCACCGACCGGCAATCGGATCCGGTGGCCAGGCGTGCGATCGGTGTCCGTCGGTGCGAGACTCTCGGTGATCCACCGATCCCGGGGGTCGCACGTCCACTGAGGGGCACGAAGTGAAGGTCGCTGTCGTCTACGAATCACGTACCGGGCACACCGCCGAGCTCGCCGAGCTGATCGGTGCCGCTGCCCAGGAACTCGGCCACGAGGTCGGCGTCTTCCCGACCGGAAAGATCAATCTCGACTATCTGGGCGATGCCGACATGGTGTTCCTCGGATCGTGGTGCCACGGCATCTTCGTCCTGGGCCAGCACCCGGGTGATGGTGGCAAGCTGCTCGCGATGCCGGGCGTGTGGGGGAAGCCGGTCGCCGGGTTCATCTCCTATCTGCTCGCTCCGGGCAAGGTGCTCGACAAGATGGCCGACGTCGCCGAGATCCTTGGTGGAGAGTGGATCGGCGGCCGCAACTTCAAGCAGACCAACAAGACCGACGGTCTCGCCGGCTTCGTGGTCGCTGCGCTCGACGCAGCTGAGGAACGGCTCGGCGCCCCTGCCGAGGCCTGAGTCGACGAGTCGTCTGTTTCAGAATCATGACGATCGGGAACCAACCCGTGAACTCAGGCGTCATGTGGGGGAACCTTTCCGTTGAGAACTCCCCCATGAAGTCGCACATCCAAGGACTCTTCATCCTCCTCGGCGTCGCCATCGCCCTGTTGGCGTTAGCGAACATCGCCGCGCCCGTTCTCGGTGACGCCTTCGGCGAGGACGGTGCGATCGTCGCCGAGTCCGCAGTCGACGACGGTGCCGATCCCACGGTGGAAGCGGCGATCGAGGTTCCGCTCGACGGAGAGGAGGTCGCCCTGCTGCAGGCCAATCTCACCGATCTCGGCTTCGATCCCGGGCCGGTCGACGGCATTCTCGGCAACGGCACCCGCAGCGCCATCAACGAGGCGATCGTCGAGTATCAGCTCGAAATCACTGCCTCGGATCGCAAGGTGCTCGAGTACACCCAGTCGTTGATCGACGCCCTCGCCGCCGCCGATGCGGCCGAGGATTCCGGCGACCTCTCCCTCCTTCCCCAGACCGACGACGAATCGGTCGATCCGACGGTCGACGACGCCGCAGGCTGAGCATTTGTTCGGAAGGGACGCAGACGTCCGCCGAATGGGGGATGAACGCACTCGGGGACCTTTGCTACGGTTGCCTCTTCGGAGGGCACGATGACGCAAACCGCGGTACCGAACTCAGAGCACCCCTCCAGCAACCCGACGAACCCGACCAACCCGTCGTGGTCTCGTTACGGATGGCTTCTCGGGCGGGAGTTCTTGTTGCTGATCGGGGGCCTGGCGGCCTACCGCGCCGTGCGTCTTCTGGTGAAGGACGAGATCGACGTTGCCTTCGCGAACAGCGAACGGGTCATCGACTTCCAGCAGACGCTGGGGATCCTGAACGAGATGCATCTCCAGGATCTCATCGTGTCGAGCGACGCATCGATCTGGTTGCTCAACCGCTACTACTTCTTCGCCCACTTCCTCGGCACGGCCATCTGGGTGGTGTGGATGTACACCCGCCACTACGAGCACTACGGCCGGGTCCGGCGGGTGTTGTTTGGAACCACCTTCTCGGCGCTGGTCATCCATGTCGCCTTTCCCTTGGCGCCACCCCGATGGTTCCCCGACATGGGTTTCGTCGACACCCTGCAGGAACACGGACCGAAGATCTACGACGCCGAGGCGATCTCCAACACGGCGAATCAGATCGCGGCGATGCCGTCGCTGCACGTCGGGTGGGCCCTGATCGGTGCCTGGGCGATCATCAAGGCCAGCACGAGCCGGTGGCGCTGGATCGCCGCACTCCACCCGGCCGGGATGACCGCTGCCGTGGTGCTGACAGCGAATCACTGGTGGCTCGATGCGATCATCGCCGCCCTTCTCGTTGCGGTGGTCTGGGTGGCCGATGCGCCGATCCAGCGCTGGCTTGAGCGGCGCAAGCAGCAGTCGGTGCGCCAGCCGAGTGCGGCCTAGGGCAATCTCGGCATCACCGAGTCGCAGGTTTCGACGGCCCGACCGAACCTGGTGTAGCCAGCAGGGATGACCGACACCGCCACTACCGCCCCGACTTCGCCGTGGCGGCTGTTCTCGGTGGTCGGCAGCGCCATGGTGCTCACGGCGCTGAACTTCTCGATCAGTTTCGTGGCGTTCGGTGAGATCGCCGAGACCTTCGATGCCGAGGGGACCACGGTGTCCTGGGCGCTCACTGCGTTCTCGATCACGATCGGTGCGTTGATCGTGCCGGGTGGCTGGGCGGCCGATCGGTACGGCCGGGCGCGGATGTTCGCCACTGGGTTCGCGGTGTTCCTGCTCGGTTCGGGTCTCGTCGCTCTGGCGCCGACCGTTGAGCTCTTGGTCGCCGCCCGGGTCGTGCAGGCTGCCGGTGTGGCCTTCCAAGGGCCCGCGATGCTCGCCCTGCTGCTCGACGCCTTCGGACCGGATCGGCGGGCGACGGCCGTCGGCGTCACCGGGGGGCTGGGCGGGGTCGCCGCCGCGGCCGGACCGGCGATCGGCGGGGCGATGGTCGAGTCGGTCGGCTGGCGATGGACCTTTGCGGCCAACATCCCCATCGGGCTGATCGTGCTCGCAGTGCTCCTCCGGCTCCTGACCTTCGAGCGACCGGCCGACGGCGGCGATGTGCCCGATCTGCCCGGCGTGCTGTTGATGGTCGGCGCCGTGGCGGGCTTCATCCTCGGCATCGTGCAGAGCGACGACTGGGGGTTTGCGGATGGCCGCACGATCGGGTCGGTCGCGGGTTCGGTCGTGCTCGGCGCAGCACTCGTTCGGCGAAGTCGGCGCCATCCGAGCCCGATCCTCGACCTCGACCTCTTCACGATCCCGTCGTTTCGGTCGGGCATGGGGCTGCAGTTGCTCGTGGCGGGCAGCTTCGGCGGGGTGTTCTTGACCGAACTCCAGTTCCTCACTGACGGGTGGAATCTCAGCCTGCTGGAGGCGGGGCTCGCCATCGCTGCGATTCCTGCGATCGCAGGCCCGCTCACGGTGGTGGCGGGGCGGGTCGCCGATCGACACGGTCATCGGACCGTGATCGTCCCGGGGATGGTGGGCATGATCGCCGCCGGCCTCGGCTTCGCCCTGCTGATCGGCGACGAACAACACCTATGGTCCCGCTGGGTACCGATCAACGCGCTCTATGCGGTCGGCGTCGGACTTGCTCATGCGGCCTGCCAGGCGGTCGCCGTCAACGACGTCCCCGCCGAACGCCTCGGCATGGGCGCCGGTATGAGCCGCATCAGCCAGGAGATCGGCAACGCCCTCACTGCGGCCATCGCCATCACACTGATCGAACGGGCCAGCAGCCCTGCCGACGGGCTCCAGGCGACGATGGTGATGTTGATCGCGCTCACCACGATCGCGATCCCGGTGGCCTGGCAGCTGCCACGTCGCCGCCCGCGATTCGGGCATTCGCTCACCACCTCGGGCTCTCCTACGCTCGGCGGCGATGTGCCCTGATCGTGACGGCACGTCGGCTCGCCTGCACCGGAGGTACCTCATGAAAGCTCCCGAGCTCCACCCTGACCTCGATCCGGAACTTGCGGAGATCGTGCCGGACTTCACCCCTGAGGTCCTGCCGCGATTGCGCGGCGATGGTCTCGTCGGCGAGCAGCAGCTCAGCGATGCCGTCGAACGCACTGAACACACGGTGTCGCAGGATCCACACGTGGTCGTTCGGGTCCATCGACCGGCGGATGCCGATGGAGCGCTGCCCTGCCTGTTCTCCATCCACGGCGGCGGCTATGTGGCCGGCTCCTACGCGATGGACGACTCCAGCATGGACGAGCTTTGTCCGAAGCTCGGGATCGTCGGGGTTTCCGTCGAGTACCGCTTGGCCCCCGAGCACCCCTACCCGGCTGCGATCGACGACTGCGAGGCGGCCTTGCGGTGGACGATTGCGAACGCCGCTGATCTCGGCATCGACGCCGACAAGATCGGCATCACCGGTGTGAGCGCCGGCGGTGGCCTGTGCGCCGCGCTCGGCCTTCGGGCCCGCGATGGCGGCATCCCGGTGCGTTCCCAACTGCTCGACTGTCCGATGATTGACGACACGATGACCACGGCCTCCTCACAGCTCGAGGGCCTGGCCATCTGGTCGAAGGCCTCGAACGACTTCGGATGGAACGCGTATCTCGGCAGCCGTCGCGGTGGCGATGTTCCCGCCGATGCGGCGCCGGCGAGGGCCACCGATCTCTCGCGGCTCCCGCCGTCGTACGTGTGTGTCGGCGGCGCTGATGGCTTCCGCGATGAGGACATCACCTACGCCCAACGACTGATGGCCGCCGGTGTCGACACCGAACTCCACGTGTACCCGGGTGTGCCTCACGGCGTTCGCTTCTGGCAGGGCACCGAGCCGGCCCGCCGCTACTGGGCCGACCAGGTCGATTGGCTGAGCCGCCAGTTCGCAGCGATGGCCGACTGACCGGCCGCCGTCACGGCAGGCCGCGCAGCTCGATCGTGCGGGCACTCACCTCGATCAGTTCGCCGCGCTGCACCTCGAAGGAGACGATGCGTTCGGCATTGAGCACGCCGTTGCGGCCCTTGATGGTGACGAGGTCGAGTGCCATGCCCTCGATGACGGGGACGAGCGCAACCGCCTTGAATCCCTCATTTTTGCCGGGATGCGATTTCTTTTCCTCGACGATCAGATCCATCGAATCCCAGACCCAGGTGTCGTCGACACTGATGAAACGCGACCGGTGAGAGGTGCGGCTCTTGGCGATCGTGGCGCCGGGGCACACGATGACGTCGCCCTCGACCCAGGGGGCGGCTCCGAGACCGTCGCGCCCAAACGCCTGTTGGAAGGCCTCCTCGATGATGGCGTCGTGGTTGCCGCCTTCGCGGGCCCGTCGACGGATCTCATCGCGTATCGCGGCGGCCAGGTGCGTGAGCGTGTCGTCGGGCAGAGCGGCGGCCAAGTCGACTGCCGCCTCGAGCTCGTCGGTGAGGCGTTGCAGGTTGAGTTCGGGAATCTCGTCGACCACCGGCTCATCATGCCTGCGATGACCGACAGCCCTGCGCGCCACTGACACCCTCAGTCTGAAATGTCAGACGGAGCGACCTAGGGTGACGCCAGCGCGCCACGGTGGCGCGGAGAGGACGATGCCCATGACCAAGCTCGGCTACCAGATCCCGAACTTCTCCTACCCCGGAGGCGGGAACATCTTCGATCAGGTCGTCGCCCAGGCCAAGGCGGCCGAAGCGGCCGGCTTCGATCGTCTCTTCGTGATGGATCACTTCTACCAGCTGCCCGGTATCGGTGATCCCGACGCCGAGATGTTCGAGTGCTACACGATGCTGGCTGCGCTTGCGCAGCACACCAGCTCGATCGGGTTGTCGTCGCTTGTTACCGGCAACACCTACCGCAATCCGGCCGTGCTCGCGAAGACCGTCACCACCCTCGACCATGTGTCGGGTGGGCGGGCCACGCTCGGCATCGGCTCGGGCTGGTTCGAGCTGGAGCACAACGCCTTCGGCATCCCGTTCAACACGTTCACCGAGCGGTTCGAGAAGCTTGAGGAGGCGCTGCAGATCATCATCCCGATGCTTGCGGACGAACGCCCGACCTTCTCGGGCGATCACTACACCGTGGTCGAGGCGATCAATCAGCCGGCCCCGTTGAGCAAGATCCCGATCATGATCGGTGGCTCCGGCGAGAAGAAGACGCTTCGCATGGTCGCCCAGTACGCCGACGAGTCGAACCTGACCTGCCAGCCTGACGAGATTCCGCGCAAGCTGGAGGCACTCGACGCCCACTGTGAGCGTCTCGGTCGCGACCGCTCCGAGATCAAGGTCACGAAGCTGGTGATGGGCGTGATCGGGCGCACCATGGAGGAGGCTCACGCCTCCGTCGATGCGTTCGTTGCGATGAAGGGCTGGCCGGCCGAGATCGCCGACTTCGTTCGCAGCGTTGCGACGATCGGCGATGCCGACACGTTCGGTGAGGAGATGCAGAAGCTGATCGACGCTGGCATCGACGGGGTGACCCTCAACCTGGTCGCGAACGGTCACGATCCCGAGATGGTCATGCTCGCCGGGGAATCCGCAACGAGGGCGATGGGTTGATCGCTTCGTGAGCGACGCTTCGACATCCGGGTACGACATCGAGTTCTTCTGGGATCCGGTGTGCCCGTTCGCCTGGATCACGTCTCGTTGGGTGGAGGATGTGGCCGCCCAGACCGGCATGTCGGTCGATTGGCGGTTCATCTCGCTGCGCCTGCTCAATAAGGACAAGGACTACGCCACCGAGTTCCCGCCCGAATACGAGCAGGGTCACACGGCAGGTCTTCGCTTCCTTCGGGTCGCGGCGGCGATCAGAGCCGATCTCGGCCGGGCGCCGATGGGGTCGCTGGTGCGGGCCTACGGGGAGAGTTACTGGGATCTCACGCGCGACGAGGCGCGCGAGGTCGGGATTCGGGAGCACCTCAGCACCGATGCCCATACCCGAGCCGTGCTCACTTCAGCCGGCGTCGACCCCTCCTACGCCGGCGCGCTCGACGATCCCTCGTGGGATCAGGAGCTCGACGCGGAGACCGAGCTGGCGTTGAGCCGCACGGGGCGTGATGTCGGCACGCCGATCATCACGTTCCACCGCCCCGACGTGCCGCCGGTGTCGTTTTTCGGCCCGGTGATCTCTCGGGTGCCGGCGAAGGCCGAGTCCGTCGCCCTGTGGGATGCGGTCACCACGCTGGCGTCGTTCCCGGGCTTCGCCGAGATCAAGCGCAGCATGCGTGAGGTGCCCCAACTGCCCGTCCTGGGCGGGGTCAGCGCCGAACCGGCCGAGGAGGACTGGACCGGCGGCCATCGCCGGGGGCACCTGGCGAGCGACCGCGACGACGAGGCCGCTCCATGAGTTCGTTCACCGTCGAGGCCAACCGCTTCCAGACGCCCACCCCGGATCACCTTGAGGCCGGCCGCGTCGTCATTGCGGTGGTCGATGGCGAGATCACGGCGGTCGAGCGGGCCGAAACCGAGGCAGCGCGGGCACTCGCCGAGGCGTCACCCGATCACCGGGTGCTCGGCGACAACCAGGTGCTGACTCCGGGGTTCATCGACCTGCACCTCCATGGGCCGCAGTGGCAGCAAAACGGCACGGCGCTCGATCTTCCGCTCGACGAGTGGCTGTTCACCTACACGTTCCCGTTGGAGGCGAGCTTCGCTGATCGGGCCGTCGCCGAGGCGGTGTACCCCGACCTGGTGGCAACCCTGCTCGGGCACGGCACGACCACGGCGGCCTACCTCTCGTCGGTTCATGACGAGGCAACCGTGATCCTGGCCGAGACCTGCGTTGCGCAGGGTCAGCGGGCGTTCGTCGGCCGCGTGGCGATGGATCATCCGACCGGCACGCCGGATTTCTACCGAGATCACGATGCGGTCTCGGGGATCGATGCGAGCCGTCGGTCGATCGCCGACATCGCTGCGATCGACGCTGGTCGAAACCTGGTCCGGCCGATCATCACACCTCGGTTCGCGCCGGCGTGCACCGACGAGATGCTGGCCGGGCTCGGGCGTCTCGCCGAGGAGACCGGGACGCTGGTGCAGACCCATTGCTCCGAGAGCGACTGGGAGCACAACTACGCCTTCGAACGCTTCGGCACGAGCGACACCGAGGCGCTTGATGCCTTCGGGCTCCTGCGGGAGCACACCCTGCTGGCGCACGCGAACCACGTGCGCCCGAGCGACATCGACCTGATCGCCGAGCGGGGTGCGGTGATCGCGCACTGTCCGATCAGCAACGCGTACTTCGCCAACGCCGTGCTGCCGCTTCCCGACGCGCTGGCACGTGGCGCCCGCGTCGGCCTGGCCACCGACATCGGTGCCGGCGTGCGCGTCGGGGTGTTCCAGCAGATCCACGACGCCGTGACCTTCTCCCGGATCCGCCAGGATGGCGTCGACGCTCGGAAGGACCCCGATGCGCGTGGCGTACCGGATGCCGCGATCGACACGGTCACCGGCTTCTGGCTGGCGACGGCGGGTGCCGCCGAGGCGGCGGGCCTGCCCGTCGGTCTGCTGGAGCCGGGATGCCGGTTCGATGCGGTCGTGTTCGACCTCGACGCCCCGGGTGGAGTGATCCGCCATCTTGCGCTCGACGACGAGGCGCGGCGGTTCGAGAAACTCGTGCGCCTCGCCGGCCCCCATGACATTGCCGAGGTGTGGGTCGACGGTGTGTCGGTTCATCGTCGCTGAAGTGCGGGGGATTCTTCGCTGAGGGGCGCATAGCCCCGTAAGGTTGCGTAGGGTCAGGGCCGGAATTCGCCCACAGCCCCCATTGGGCGAGACAGGAAAATCCGACTGTGCTTGGGAATGCCACCTTCAGTTTCGATGACGTCGCAATCGTGTCCGTCGAGGCGTGTGATGCCCCCGAGGTCGTGACCTCGGCCGAGATCGACGAGCGTCTGGCGCCGTTCTACGAGCGCACGGGAGCGACCAAGGGCCTGCTCGAGTCACTCGCCGGGATCAGCCAGCGCCGCCAGTGGCCCGAGGGTGTGTCGTTCATGGAGGCGGCGGCGATGGCGGGCGAGAAGGCGCTTGCGTCGTCGGGTATCGATCGAAGCCGCATCGGGCTGGTCGTCGATTCGAGCGTATGCCGTGAGCGGCTCGAGCCGTCGAGTGCGGTCACCGTGCACAACCTGTTGCGGCTCCCGTCGACCTGCATGAACTTCGACATCTCGAACGCGTGCCTGGGCTTTCTCAACGGCATTCAGATCGCGGGCTCGATGATCGAGACCGGCCAGATCGATTACGCCCTTGTCGTCGATGGTGAAGGCACCCGCCAGATCCATGAGACGACCATCCAGAAGCTGCTGGCCCACGACGCAACGATCGAGGATCTGTTCGAGAACTTCGCGACCCTCACCCTGGGTTCGGGTTCGGCGGCGATGGTGATCGGTCGCCATTCGGAGAACCCGGGTAGCCACCGGGTGAAGGGTGGCTTCTTCCGGGCTGCGTCGCAGCATCACGAACTGTGCGTCGGTTCACTCGAGGGCATGCGCACCGACACCCGCGGGCTGCTCGAAGCCGGCACCGAGGTCGCCAAGCTCGGGTGGGAGGACGCGGGCGACAAGGAGGGGTGGTTCGACATGCGCTACTACATCCTCCATCAGGTCTCGTCGGTGCACACGCAGGCCGTGATCGACACGCTCGGGATCGATGGTGACCGGGTCGTCCGGAGCTTCCCGGAGTACGGCAACATGGGTCCGGCCGCCATCCCGGTCACGCTCGCCGGTGTGCAGCACACGCTCGAGCCGGGCGACGGCGTGATGTTCCAGGGCATGGGGTCGGGTATCAACGCGGCGATTGTCGAGATCGAGTGGTGAAGCCCGAGTCGCAGGCATCTCGCCCGCGGCCGGCTGCAGACCTCTACGGCTGGGACGCTTCCTGGTCGCGTTTCGTCGACGCTCCCGATCGCCGGGGGGTGACCCGCTGCTGGCATCTGCTCGATACCGGCGCCACCTCCACTACCCGGCTCACCGTTCTGGCGGTGCACGGCAACCCGACCTGGTCCTACACGTGGCGCCATCTGGCTGCCGCGGTGCCCGACGATGTGCGGGTGATCGCTCCGGATCAGCTCGAGATGGGTTTCTCAGAGCGCTCCGGTGAGCTACGTCGGCTGGGCGATCGCATCGCCGATCTGGTGGCGCTCACCGACGTGCTCGAGCTCAGCGGCGACGTGGTCGTGGTCGCTCACGACTGGGGCGGGCCGGTCTCCTTGGGTTGGTTGCAGCACGTCCACGCGAGTCACGACGCCCTCGACGTCGTCGGTCTGGTACTCACGAACACGGCGGTGCACCAGCCGCCGGAGTCGTCGGCGCCGACCCTGATCCGAAACGCCCGCCGGCCGTTGTGGTTGGGGCAGGTCACGGTCGAGACCTCGGCGTTCTTGCGGGGCATGTTCGAGCTGTCGAACCCTCGGACCCCCGCCGAGGTCCGTCGCGGCTATCTGGCGCCGTACGACACGCCGAATCGTCGAAAGGCCATCGGTGAGTTCGTTGCGGACATCCCGCTCGAAGCCGACCATCCGTCGGCGGCGGTGCTCGATGCCGTGGCCGATGGGCTCGCCGACCTCGGTGATGTGCCGACCCTGCTGGTCTGGGGTGCCGGTGATCGGGTGTTCTCCGACATCTATCTGCACGATCTCGAGGCCCGGCTCCCCCACGCCGACGTGCACCGCCACCCGAAGGCAGGGCATCTCGTCTCCGAGGACACCGACGTCGCCTCGATCGTCGTCGACTGGCTGGAGACGCTGGGCGCCGATGGCGAGACGTCACCGCCGCCTTCGGCACCGGTCGATCTGAGCGCAGCGTTGCGGGACCCGGCGATCGCCGATCGGGTTGCGGTCCGGGAGATGGGTACCGACGGCCGCACGGTCACGTTCGGCGAGCTCGACGATGTGGTGCAGCGCACCGCCGAGGGCCTCTTCGGCACGGGTGGTGTGCAGGTCGGCGACCGGGTGGCCCTGATGATCCCGCCGGGCGTCGATCTCGCCATCGCCCTGTATGCCTGTTGGCGGATGGGTGCGGTTCCCGTGCTGATCGATGGTGGGCTCGGCCCGGCCCAGATGAGCGCAGCGATGAAGGTGGCCGACCCCGACCACCTGATCGGGATTCGGCGGGCGCTTGCGGCGGCGAGGACGCTTCGCTGGCCGGGGCGCCGCATCGCCGTCGAGCCGACCAATCGTGTGGCCCGCCGCTTGCTCGGCGTGGAGCATGACCTGCCGTCGCTGCAGGACGCGCCGAGCGTGACCTTGCCGGTGGTCGATCCCGACGCCGAGGCGGCGGTGGTGTTCACGTCAGGAGCGACCGGCCCATCGAAGGGGGTGCGGTATAGCGCGGCCCGCATCGATGCGCAGATCCGCACCCTGGTCGAGCAGTACGACATTTCCGCTAACGATTCGCTCGTCGCTGCGTTCGCTCCGTTTGCGCTGTACGGCCCGGCGATGGGTCTTCCCTCGACCGTGCCCGACATGGACGTGAGCTCCCCTGGCACCCTCACGGCAGCGACCCTCCTCGACGCCGTTGAGGCGGTCGACGCCTCGCTCGTGTTCGCCTCGCCAGCGGCGATCCTGAGCGTGCTCGAAACGCTCGACGAACTCGGTGGTCGGGACCGCACGGCGCTCGACCATGTCCGTCTCCTCCTTTCGGCCGGGGCACCGGTGCCCGGCCATGTGCTGCGGGCCGCAGTCGATCGATTGGTTCCGAACGCGGCGGCGCACACGCCCTACGGCATGACCGAATGTCTGCCGGTCGCCGACATCGACCTGGTCTCGTTGGAGTCGCTCGGTCCCGACGCGCTCCACCACCTCGGGGTGTGTGTCGGGTCGCCGGTCGACGGTGTTGAGCTCCTGATCGATCCGCTCGACAAGCTCGGTGTGCCGACCGGTCGTCCCACCACCGAGCCGGGCGTGCTCGGCGAGGTCCGGGTACGGGCCGCCCATCAGCGGCTCGGCTACGACCGTCTGTGGCACACGACCCACCTCGCCTCTCCCGCCGACGGCTGGCACGCCACCGGCGATGTCGGGGCGGTCGACACCGATGGCCGCCTCTGGATCGGTGGCCGTACCGGCCACGTGATCCGCACGGCGACCGGTCCGGTTGCACCGACCCCGATCGAACGGGCGGTCGACATGCTCGACGGCATCCGTCGGTCGGCTGCCGTCGGTGTCGGGCCCGCCGGGGCCCAGGTGGTGGTCGTGATTGCGGAGACGAGCGATGTAGGTCGGCGCCCTCGTCAGAGCTCGCTCGATCGCATCGACCGGATCCGTGCGGCGGTCACCGAGGCGACCGGCCACGACGTGGCGGCGTGTCTCGAGGTCGCGTCGCTTCCGGTCGATCGTCGCCACAACTCCAAGATCGACCGCACCCATCTCGCCGACTGGGCGACCGGTGTGCTCGAGGGCGGATCGGTTCGCAACCCATGAGGGTGCTCGTCACCGGCGCCACCAGCCTGCTCGGACGTCACACGGTCGCCCGGCTGCTCGACGCTGGCCACGACGTCGTCGTGTTCCAGCGCACGCCCTGCGGTCTCGATGGGGTGGTCGAGCACCTCGGCTCGGTCACCGATGCCAACGTTGTCGACACCGCGATGGCAGGGGTCGATGGTGTGATCCACCTCGCAGCGAAGGTCGATCCGGTCGGCGACTGGGCCGATTTCGAGGCGATCAACGTCGAGGGCGCCGTCACGGTGCACGCGGCCGCTCGTGCTGCGGGCGTGTCGCGGTTCGTGTACGTCTCGAGCCCGTCGGTCGCCCATGACGGCTCGTCGATCAGTGGCGACGGTGCTGCGCCGGCCGACCCGGAGCGGGCCCATGGTCACTACTCGGTGTCCAAGGCAATGGCGGAGCGGGCTGTCCTTGCGGCCTCTGACAACACGATGCCGGTCGTCGCCGTTCGCCCCCATCTCGTCATCGGGCCGGGCGACACCCAGTTGATCGGCCGCATCGTCGACCGGGCCCGCAAGGGCCGCATGCCGCTGGTCGGCTCGGGCCTGGCGCTCGTCGACACGACCTGGGTCGACAATGCCGCCGCCTCGCTGCTCGCTGCGCTCGATGCCCTCCCCGGAGTCGGTGGTCGGGCGTTCGTCGTGTCGAATGGCGAGCCTCGTACCGTCCACGAGCTGATCGCCCGGATCACTGCCGCTGCGGGGGTCGACTGGTCGCCTCGTGCGGTGCCCGCCCGGGCTGCCATCGCCGGCGGTGCCGCAGCGGAGGCCGTGTGGGAGCGCAGCGGACGCGGTGGCGAACCGCCGATGACTGCGTTCGGGGCCGAGCAGCTCTCCACCGCCCACTGGTTCGATCAGCGAGAGACTCGCACTGCGTTGGGTTGGGCGCCCGAGGTCAGCCTCGCTGACGGCTGGGTCCGACTCGCTGCCTCGTTCAACGAGGGCTGAGCCGTCGGATCAGCTGCGTCGTTCGCCGCGCAGCTTGTCGATCGCCCGGCGGTCCTTCTTCGTCGGGCGCCCGCTGCCCCGGTCGCGCTGGGCAAACACGGGGAGATCGAGATGATCCTGCTTCTTCGGTGGTGGCGGCGAACGGTCCTCGACGGCAGCGGCCGCCAGGGGGGCCGACACCCGCTTCTCGAGCAGTTCGTTGGCGACATAGATGATCGTGCGGTCGCGCCGAGCGGCCTGGACGACGTCGCCGACCTTCACCTTTGAGGCGGGCTTGGCGACCTCACCGTTGATGCGGATTCGCCCGGACGTGCAGGCGTCGGTGGCCTGACGACGGGTCTTGAAGACCCGAACCGCCCATAACCATTTGTCGACGCGCACAGCCATGGCCTCAGTGTGGCAGGCTGCCTGTTCACTTGTTCCGTTCGGACCGAACGGCCAAGCTGAGCACGGCGTTGATGACCTCCGGGGGGACGTATGCAGACACCGATGACCATCCGTGATCACCTCGAGCGGGCCCGGATCGTGTACGGCGACCGGGTGGGCATCTATGACGAGCCGGACCAGCCGGCGCCGAGCTTGGGCGACCTCACCTACGGGCAGTTCTACGACCTGGCCCAGGGCATGGCGGCCGGCCTCGACGACCTCGGTCTCGAGCAGGGTGCTCGTGTCGGCATCGTGTCGCAGAACTCCGCCCGTCTGCTCACCACGCTCTTCGGCGCCAGCGCGTGGGGGCGTGTGGCGGTGCCGATCAATTTCCGACTCGGACCCGACGAGGTGGAGTACATCGTCGACCATTCGGGCTGTGACGTCTTGATCCTCGATCCCGAGCTCGAGGACACGCTCGGCGACATCAAGGTCAAACACCGCTTCATCTCGGGCGAGGAGTCCGACTCGCTGTTCAAGGTCGGCGCCGAGGCCCGCCCGTGGACCCCCGACGAGAACGCCACGGCCACCATCAACTACACCTCCGGCACCACCGCCCGCCCCAAGGGGGTGGAGATGACCCACCGCAATCTGTGGAGCAACGCCGCCATCTTCGGCTGGCACACGGGGGTCAACGATCGCGACGTCTATCTCCACACGCTTCCGCAGTTCCATTGCAACGGCTGGGGCATGCCGTACGCCACGACGGCGATGGGGGTGCCGCAGGTCAACCTTCGCAAGGTCGATGGTCCGGAGATCTTGCGCCGCATCGAGACGTACGGCGTGACGCTGTTGTGCGGTGCACCGGCGGGGGTCGCCGCCATTCTCGACGCCGCCGCCGAGTGGGATGGTGAGATTCCCGGCAAGGACAGGGTCCGGATGGTCGTGGCCGGTGCTCCGCCGCCCACCCGCACGATCGAGCGGGTCGAGACCGAGCTCGGGTGGGAGTTCATCCAGATCTATGGCCTCACCGAGACGGCGCCGCTGCTGACGATCAACCGCTCGCGTCAAGAGTGGGACGACGACACCCCGGCCGAACGGGCGTCGAAGTTGAGCCGTCAGGGGGTGCCGGCGGTGGGGATCACCATGGCCACCGATCCCGAGGGCGAGGTGCTGGCCCGGGGCAACCACATCCTGAAGTCGTATTGGAACAACCCGGAGGCGTCCGCCGAGGCGCTTGCCGACGACTGGTTCCACACGGGCGACGGTGGCGTGATCGACGATGACGGCTATCTCACCCTGCAGGATCGCAAGAAGGACGTGATCATCTCCGGCGGCGAGAACGTCTCGTCGATCGAGGTCGAGGACTGCCTGTTCTCGCATCCTGTCGTTGAGGAGGTGGCGGTGATCGGTGTGCCCGACGAGAAGTGGGGCGAGACGGTCAAGGCGCTCGTGGTGGTCGGCGGCGATGCCGACGTGAGCGAGCGGGATCTCATCGACTACTGCCGAGAAAAGATCGCCCATTACAAGTGTCCGACCTCGGTCGAGTTCCGTCAGGAACTCGCTCGCACGGCTACGGGCAAGCTGCAGAAGTTCAAGCTGCGCGCTCCCTATTGGGAGGGTGTCGAGAAGGGCATCAACTAGCGCGACGTCAGGGCCGGGGCGGCGGGCCCGGGACGACGTAACCGACACCGTCGACGTAGCGGGCGTTGGCCGGGACCGGACGTTCGTCGTCGGGGTCGAGTACCCAGCCGTGTCCTTCCACCCATGTCGGGGGGCGGGCTTTCGGCACGCCACCGGACGGGGTGGGGTCAGGCGGTGGTTCGGGGTCGCCGGTCCAGGCCGGCAGCGTCACCCGTTCGTTCGGCGCGGCTCGGGTCGGCAAGGTGGGGCGGAACGGTGGTGGTTCGATCGTCGGCACCATGCCGGAGTCCGGTCCGGATGTGAGCGGGATGTCGACCGGTGGGGCGAACGGGTCGGTCGGCGGCGCGGCGTCGGCCGGGACGACGGGGTTGGACGGTGGTGTGGCGGGCACGACCGGTGTCGACGGCGGGGTGACCGGCTGCTGGGGTGGCGCACTCGCCTGGGGGCGGACCGGTGCGATGTGGGTGGTCGGAACCGGGGTTGTGGGCGCGGACGGGGCCGGGGCTCGTGTGGGCTGGGACCGTTCGTCGGGCCAGAGCCAGGAGGCGAGGAGGAGTGCGGCGCCCACCCCGGCGAGCACGATCGAGGGGACGAGCGTCGTGCGCAGCAGGGCGGTGATGAGCGCGGCGAAGATCTCCGCCTGATCACCGATCGCGAGGCGCAGCAAGGCGGGTACGCCGTAGCCGACGATCAGGTAGACCGCCGTGGTGCCGGTCGCCCAGAAGGCGGCCTTGCGGAGCACGGATGGCCGGTCGCTGGTGGCGAGGAAGGCCATCAGCACCATGACGAGCGAGATGCCGGCGAGGAAGGGCACCGAGGTTTCGAGGAAGGTCTTGACCGGGCTCGAGTTCGGGATGTTCTCGGTGGGGAGATCGATGGACCAGTCGGTGTCGGCGGGGATCGCGACGGCGGCCTCGGGTGAGATCGATGCGATCTGTTCGCGGGCGACCTCGGCGACCGGGTTGAGGTCGACGGTCTGGGGGACGTCGTTGAGTCCGAGGAAGGAGCGGTGGGTTTCGCCGAGGGAGTTGATGACGAGACCGGTGACGCGTCCGTCGTTGAGCACGGCGAGCGCTGCGGCGTCGATCTGTTCTTCGGTGACGGGCGTGCCGTCGGGCAGCGCCGACGAGATCGCTCCGGCGATGTTGGCGGCGACCTGCGCCTTCACCTTCTCGTTGTCGAGGAGCTCTTGGGCCACCGTGGCCGATCGGTTCTCGTCGAAGATCGTGCTGAGGGCGAGGTAGCCCGACCACGCGAAAGAGCCGATCAGCAGAGCCGGGCCGAGGATGAGCCCGGCGATCACTCGCCTGAACATGGACGGCATGTTCTCACATCGGGCTGCGGTGCCGGTGTCGCGTGACGTTGGACGGTTATGCGCCGAGCATCGCCAGGATCTGGTCCTCGGTAGTCCAGTCGTAGGCCGTGTCGGCTCGGTCGCTGTCGCGCCACCAGGTGTGGGCCCGGTCGAGCATCGAGGCGGTGGTGTGTTCGGGTGTCCACCCGACGTCGGTTTGCAGCCGATCGATGCTGAACGAGGTGTCCTGGTCCCACCAGTGGATGTTGGGAGCCAGGTGCTGCACAAGGTTGATGCAGAGCATGAAGCGGGTGCGCAGCATGGCTCTCGGGCCCTGCGCCTCCTGCTTCTTGGCGTTGCCGCTGGAGCGGATGTCGAGGGCGCCGGATTGCTGGACGATGTCGATCGACCGCTCCCCTGTCCAGAGGTCTTCCATGACGTCGGCGGGGATGTGGTGGACGTCGGCGTCGACGCCGACGGCTGCGGCGCACAGGGCGATGTACTCGTTACGCGTGACGGATTCGGCGCCGGTGAGGTTGTAGCGACGTCCGAAGGTGGCTGGTCTTCCCATGAGCTGTTCGAGCGCTCGGGCTTGGTCGTCGACGTCGCCGACCTGCAGTCGGGTCGAGCCGTCGCCGGGCACGAGGATCGGTCGGCCTGCCTGGAGTCGGGCGAACATGCGCTGTTCGCGGTCGGTCATCGCGTTGTGGGGGCCGAGCACCATCGAGAACGGCACGGTCGTGGCGGGGAATCCCCAGTCGGCGTGCGCCGCAAAGAGTCGGTCCTCGCAGAGCAGCTTGTGGAGGCCGTATTCGATCTGGGTCTCGCCTCGGTCGTCGGGGTCGTCTTCGGTGATGGGCCGGTTCTGCGACTGGTAGGTGACGGTGGAGCTGGCGAACACATAGTGGCCGACTGCGTCGCGAAAGAGCTCCATCATGATGTCGACGTCTTCGGGGTGGTACGCCGACACGTCGTGCACACAGTCCCATTCGGTGCCGCCGAGCACCGTCCGGAGTTGCTCGTGGTCGGTGCGGTCGGCGACCAGTCGGCCGACCGAGTCGGGGATGTCGGATTCGGTGCGACCTCGATTGCACACCGTGACCTCGTGGCCTTGGCGGACCAGTTCGTGCACGAGCGCGAGACCGTTGAACTGGGTGCCGCCCATCACCAGGACTCGCATGACATCTCCTTCGTCCCCGATCGTCGGTGGAGACTCTTGCACACGTCGTCTGCTGCGAGCATGGTCACATCCCGCCGAGGGGGTGTGACACGCTTTCGGGGATGGGTACCTGGTGGATCAACGGCGAACTCGTTCCCGGCGACGAGGCGAGTCTGTCGATCACGGACCATGGCCTCACCGTGGGTGACGGCTGTTTCGAGACGACGACGATCGTGCGCGGCGTGCCGTTCGCCATGCGGCGCCATCTCGCTCGGCTTCGTCACAGCCTGAACGGGCTCGGCATCGACTTGGCGATGACCGACGAAGCGCTTCGGGAGGCGGCCCAGATGGTGGCGGATGCCAATCCGGAGCATCACGTGTTGCGTTTCACCGTCACGGCGGGGCCGGGCCCGTTGGGTTCGGGCCGTGGTGACTCGGCTCCGTCGGTGTTCATCGGGTCGAGTCCGTCGCGTGGCTGGCCGCCGTCGGCTGCGGTCATGACGGTGCCGTGGCCCCGCAACGAACGTGGCGCGCTGGCGGGGATCAAGTCGACGAGTTACGCCGAGAACGTGGTGGCGCTCGCCCATGCCACGGCGCTGGGCGCATCGGAGGCGATCTTCGCCAACACGATCGGCAACCTGTGCGAGGGCACCGGGACGAACATCTTCGTCGAGCATGAGGGCCGGCTCGTCACACCGCCGCTCAGCAGCGGGTGTCTTGCGGGCGTCACCCGAGCGCTCGTGGTCGAGGCGATGGCGGTGGAGGAGCTCGATGTCCCGGTCGAGATCCTGCAGACGACCACCGAGGCGTTTCTCACGTCATCGACCCGCGATGTGATGCCGATCGATCGCATCGACGATCGCTCGATGGTGCCCGGCCCGCTCACTGCGGCGGCGATGACGGCGTTCGCCGATCTCGTCGCCGACTCCGTCGATCCGTAGCGCCGACGCTCCACCCGACAGCCATCCTCATTTGTCGCACGCTTGTGAGACGCCGGTGGGGTGGTGTCTCACAAGCGTGCGACAACACCGGGTCGATATGTGGGGTGTGTCAGGCCGGATCTTCGCGGCGGCCGTCGGCGTGGATCGCGAAGCGGCCGGCATCGGGGCCGTGGTTCGGGTCGGGGCTCGGCCAGGGCCAGCCGCCGAACTCGGTGCGCCGGTAGTCCTCGAAGGCTTGCACGATCTCGGCCCGGGTGTTCATGACGAACGGGCCGTGCTGGGCGACGGGTTCGCCGATCGGGCGGCCTTGCAGGAGCATCATCTCGATACCGCCGTCGCCGGCGACGAGGTCGAGATCACGGTCGGCCACGATCGCGGCGCCGGTGTGGGCGGCGATCGGGTCGGCGGTGCCGATCTGCACGCTGGAGCCCTCGAAGGCGTAGAGCACTCGGAGCGTCTCGGCGTTCGTGGCCTGCGGCAGCGTCCAGTGGCCACCGGCTTCGATGCGGATGTGCCATACGGCGAGGTCGGCGTCGGGGTTCGAGGCCCATGAATTGGGGGGCGGTGTCGGGGCGGCGGTCTCGCCGAGGCTGCCAGCGATGACGGTGATCTCGGTGGTGACCCCGGCGGCGTCGACGACGCGAACCTTCGGGGTGCGCTCGTTCCAGAGCATCGTGAAGTAGGGGTCGACCATCTTGTCGGCGGCCGGCAGGTTCAACCAGATCTGGAAGAGCTCACCGAGGTTGCCAGAATCCTTGTTGACGAGCGGAAACATCTCGCAGTGCTGCACGCCCTTGCCGGCGGTCATCCACTGGGTGTCGCCGTGGCCGAAGCGGGCGGTGGCCCCCATCGAGTCGGCGTGATCGATCAGGCCGTGGCGCACATGGGTGATGGTCTCGAAGCCTCGGTGCGGATGCTGGGGGAAGCCCGGCACCCGGCTGCCGTGGTACATCGACCAGCCGTCCTGTTCGGAGAAGTCGTGACCCAGGGGGCGACCAGCGAGCTGCTCCGGGGCCGGACCGAGGTCATCCATGCCTTCGGGGTAGTCGTCTCGGTGATGGGCGACGAACAAGAAGGGGTCGATCGTGGGCCACTGGGCACCCAACGGAAACGTCTGGAGTACGGGGGACACGGTCTCGGTGCTCATGCACCTGCCAACGTATCCGCAGGCCGCAGTATTTCAATATTGAATGACTTGACGTTCCGGGGCGGCGTCCGCCGGAATCCAGCGCCCGACGAGTCGTAGCATGAGGCGATGACCTCCCCCACCGAATCCCGCCCCTCGTTGGCGCGACTCGTGTGGACGCCTGTCGGGCTGCTGGTCAGCTGGATCCTGCTGATGTGGGTGATCGAGTTTGTCGACACCGTCGCCCTCGACGATCGTCTCCAACGCCATGGCCTGCGACCGCGCGAGGTCGACGGGCTCGACGGGATCATGTGGGCGCCGTTCCTGCACACCGATTTCGGCCACCTTGCGTCGAACACGGTTCCGTTCCTGGCGCTCGGCGGGCTCGTCGCCGTGCGTGGCATGCGGTACTGGGCGTGGATCACCACCATCACGATCGTGATCGGTGGCGGCGCGACCTGGCTGCTCGGTGGGTCCGGCCTGCACGTCGGCGCAAGCGGGGTCGTCTTCGGCTACTTCGGCGCGATCCTCGGCGCAGCGGTGTTCGAGCGGCGAGTTCGGACGCTCGGTGCTGCGCTCATCGCGCTCGGGTTCTACTCCAGCCTGATCGCCGGGGTGATCCCGCAGCCGCAGATCTCCTGGGAGGGCCACCTGTTCGGCCTGCTCGCCGGTGTGCTCGCATCGAAGTGGCTGGCCGAGCCTCGGGTGCCGAAGGGCGAGGAGCCCTACACGCCGGAGCCCTGGGAGCTCGACGAACCCTGGAACATTGCCTGAGTCGTCGCTCAGCTGGGGCGGGGCTCGATCCGTAGTTCGACGCCATGCGTTTCGCCGCCGGGGGTGATCAGCGGGGTGCGAGCTCCGGGTGGAAGTCGGGGTCGGCGTCGGAGCGGGACTCGGCGGGGATCGCGATCGCTCGCCGTTGGGTGAGGTTGAGGCACAGGTCGACGGCTTCGGACGCGATGAGCGGTTCGCCAGTATCGGTGTCGTAGCACCAGGCGATCGATCGTCCGACCTTCTCCCTCAGTTCGAGCGATGCCCGGAAGCTCTGGATGTTGGTGCCGAGTGCGACCGGCCCGGAGCGGATCCAGGTTCGCTGTTCCATAACGGCGTAGGCGTACCGATCGCCGTTGGGCAGGGTGCGCACCCATTCGTGTTCTTCGAATGGCTCACCGCCCCAGAGGAGGGTGGCGAAGTTTGCCGGCGGCACGGTGTCGGCGCCTTGGGTGTCGTCGGTGTCGACCGGTCGGGGCTTGCGCATTGCGAGACCGAGGTCGTGGAGTTGTTCGATGACGGGAGCGGACGTGAGGGCGTCGGTGGTGAGGCTGAGGCTGCGGGGGGCGCCGTGGGCGGGCAGTTCGAATGCCGGTGCGTCGATGGCGGGATGGTCGAGTTCGTGCACGAAGGTGGCGGCGAGGTCGTCGTCGGCGTCGTTGCGGAGTTCGTGGTAGATCCGGAGCCGTTCTCCGCCGGGGATGACGGCGCTGCGGACGACGAGGTCGGCGCCTTCCATTTGTTCGTGGTGGTGGCGGGTGTAGCTGCTGCGCATCGGGGGTCGGGCGATGCCGAGGCGTTCGCAGAGGGTCTTCGTGCCGGCTGACGCGTTGATGCCGTAGTAGCGGACGTTCATGTGACCGAGATCGTCGATCTGGTCGGGCGTGACGGTGCTGCGATGGCTGACCTTGAGGGAAGGCACGTGGCAGTTTGCCGGAATCCGGTCAGATCGGTTCGCCGAAGGTGGAGCAGTTCGGGTTTTCGCACATCGACGGCTCCCCCATCGCTTCGGGCGGCAGGGCGCTCACGCCGCATTCCGGGCAGATTGGCGACGTGTCGTCCGGGTCGATGTCGTCCCACAGTTCGCTCATGGCGGCAGTCTTGCCGGAGGGGTGGGGTGATGCTCAGGCGGCCGGGTCGGCGGCGAGCGCCGCCGCCGATCATGCGCTCGACCCGTCCGAGGGTTCATGATCTGCATATGCGACTGCTCGGGGTCGACCTCGCTTCCCAACCGAAGAGCACGTCTGTCGCCGTGCTCGACGGCACGACGCTCGTTCACCTGGCGAGCGAGGCGGACGACGACGCGATCGTCGAGCTCGCCTCCGACTGCGAGGTCGTCGGTATCGACGCCCCGCTCGGCTGGCCAGATGCGTTCGTCGACGTCGTTACCGCGCACCACCGAGGCGAATCGCCCCCGCCGGCCACCCCGAAGGATCTCCAGCTCCGACGCACCGACCACATCGTCGCCGAGCACAGCGGGAAGCGGCCGCTCAGCGTCTCGACCGATCGCATCGGCGTGGTCGCACTCCNGGCGATCCGGCTGCTCGAACGACTTGCCGGGGTAGGCGCCGATCGATCCGGCAGCGCCGGCGTGTACGAGACGTATCCGGGCGGCGCTGTCNCAGCGTGGACTCTCGTCGACCGCAGCTACAAACGCGCCGACAGCGGGCCNGANCGNGCAGCGATCGTCGCNGCACTCGGTCGCCATCTCNATCTCGNNGGGTTCACCGAACAGATGGNGGCGAGCGACGANGANCTCGACGCCGTNCTGTGTGCGGCGATCGTGGGGCTCGCCGCCGCGGGTCGCACCCACGCACCCGACGAAAGCGACAAGGCACAGGCCGCCCGCGAGGGCTGGATCCACATCCCGAGCGGCCCGATCGACGACCTCGCTGTGCTCGCCAATCTCGACGGCTGAACTCGAGCCGCGATCGATCAGCCGGCGTGACCGACGATGTCACGGGCCGCAGCTCGGGAGATCTCCGGGCAGACGTTCGGGATCGCCTCGACGGCGTGCATGGTGCCCATGACGGTGTCGCAGCGTGCGGGGACGCCGGCGGCGAGCAACGTGCGGAAGAACGCGATGCCCTCATCGCGTAGCGGATCACACTCGTTGACGCGGATGACGGTCGGCGGCAGTCCTGCGACATCGTCGGTGCCGGCGAAGATCGGCCACGCCAGCGGATCCTTCGCGTCGGCCGCCGCGACGCCATAGGAGTAGCGGCCCCACTCCCCCAACACCCGCAGGAAGTACCCGTCGAACTCGACCGCGGACGGGAACGTCTCGCCATCTCGATCAAGCGCGATGTACGGGCACAGCGCGTAGAGCCCGGCGAGCAGGTCGATGTCGCCCTCGCGCAGCAGCCGCATTCCGGTGGCCAATGTGAGATTGCCGCCACCGCTCTCACCGGCGATCACGATGCGCGCCGGATCGATGCTGAGCGACTCGGCGTTGGCGTGGACCCACCGAACCGCCGAAACGCAATCGTTCAGACCGGCCGGGAACTCGCCGATCTCCCCCGACGCCGACGCCACGATCGAATTGCGGAAGTCGACGGCGACAACGACCGCTCCCTCACGGGCCATCATCCGGTTGAAGGCTCGATAGTTGCCGTCGAACGCAGACAGATTCGCCATGCCGCCACCATGGAGATAGATCACCCCCGGCGCCGCCGTCGCCCCATTGGGCCGGGTCACGTGGCACGGGACGACGTTGCCGTCAGGCGACGACTCGAACGTGAGCGTCTCCGTCGACGTACCGGCAAACGGTACGACCTTCTCGGAATCGATCGCTTCGGTAGCGGCCTTCACGAGCTTCCGACGGGCGATCGCCTCCGGCGTGTGCGACAGGGCCAGCGCCTGCTCACGGCTCGTGATCGGCGCAACGGCCTCTTCGGAGCTCAGCAGCGGGAGGACTTGCGCGATCCTCGGGATGAGCCGGCGGTCGGCGGCGAAATCAGGCATCGGCATGCCGCGGACTGTAGCCCTGGGCTCAGCACAACAATCAGTCGATCACGGCCTGCAGTTCGCGCACATCGACCACGAATGTGGTCTGGCGGGTCACCGGCGTGATGAGCCGTTCGGTCGGGCGGCTCGAGGTCGACGCCCAGATGTCCCACGTCATCGTCCCCGTGATCGTCATCGGCACGACAGCGCCCGCACCGTTGGCCTCATAGACGTGAACGCACCCAGGCGACTGTTCGTCGGCGGAAACGTCGGGATCGAACACGACGGCCACGTCCTCGCCTTCGCACACGATCGGCGGGGAGCCGTCCCCCATGTCCCAGCGAACGTTGCGGAACTCCGGCCGCACCGTCGCCCAGAGCGGGCCTGCATTCGCCGTGATCGGTGCGTACTCGCGCTCGCTCGTCACGGCGAGCCAGGTCGGCACCCCCACGAACTGGTCAACCGGCGGAGACAGCCCGGTGATGGCCCGCTCGAACTCGAGTGCCC
>NZNH01000045.1 GCA_002694825.1 Acidimicrobiaceae bacterium
TGCGGCAGCGACACCTCCGGCGAGCCACCGGCCGGGCGCCCGCCGTTGGCGTCGCCACCAGATCCTGGTCCACCGCCCAACAGTGACGGCCTCTCCGCCGACGTTCGCCAGGACGTGGCAAGGTCGACCGTGCGGGTCACGGGGATCGCCTGCGGCAGTACCACCGAAGGCAGCGGCTTCGCGGTGGGCGGAGACCTGATCGCCACCAATGCCCACGTACTGGTCGGACTCGACACACCGACCATCGAACTCGGCGACGGCACGAGCCTGGCTGGCGACATCGTGGCCTTCAACGTGATCGACGACCTCGCCCTCATCCGGGTACACGGCGCCGACTTCGAACCGTTGCCGCTCGGCCCAGCCGGTGACGGCACCGTGGGCGCCGTCTTCGGGTGGGAGCCGGGTCCGACCGTTGACCCCACGCCGTTTCGAATCGATCGTCCGGTCACTGTGCGAATCGAGGCGGTTGCGAGCGACGAACGCATCGAGCGCCGTTCATGGCTGCTCGCCGCCCGGATCGAAGCAGGGGACTCCGGCGCTGCGCTGATCGACCCCACCGGCACCGTGGTAGGCGTGGCCTACGCGACGACCACGCGGGGGAGCAGCGTTGCCTACGCAGTGCGCGCCGAACGGCTCGAGGCGCTGATCGCCGAGGGGCTGGACGCCGACCTCGTCGTGCCGGACTGCTAAGCGCTCACCCCTGGAAGTGAAAGAACCGTTCGGGCTCGACCCGGACCCGGATCGTTTCGTGACGCATTGCTCGGATATCCGCATCGAGCTGCCGGTGGGCGGGGTCGGCGAGGTCGAGATAGCGGCCGCAGAGTCGTTCGACCAGCTCGGCTGCGTCGTCGTGCAGCGTTGCGACACCTTCGATTCGTACCCAATAGACGGGCTCGGCGACTTCGGCGCTCACCAAGACGGTGATCTCCGGCGCAGCCTGCAGGCGAGCCACCTTGGGGCGGTTGGGGCGGGTGAAGAACTCGATCGCCTCGCCATCCCAATCGAACCACACCGGTACGGCATGGGGGGCCGGCGTGGCCGTCTCGGCGATCACCGCCAGGCGAGTTCCGCGCAAGAACTCGTGGGCGGATGGCGGAAGCCGTTCGATGCGCATGGCGCACCGTAGCCCGCACGCGACGAAGGGAGGGCCGGAACCCTCCCTTCGTGTCAGATCTCAGTTGTGAGGATCAGACCTCGATGAAGATGCACTCACCGGGGCACTCTTCGGCCGACTCGATGGTGGCCTCTTCCTGACCGGCCTTCACGACGGCGAGGCCCTCCGGCCCGCCGGGATCCGAGAAGATCTTGTCGCCTTCCTTGACGTAGGCCAGGCCGTCGTCGAGGAGGGTGAAGACGTCGGGAGCGATCTCTTCGCAGAGACCGTCGCCAGTGCAGAGATCCTGATCGATCCAAACCTTCATGGGCTGTACCTCACGCTCGATGCGCGCCCGGTGGTGGGCTCGCCTGTTCGGTCGGGAGTGTACATCCTCGAANGGACAATCGAGTACACGGAGACGATGAGATCCACCCCGTGTACACCCCCGGCGTGGCGAGACCTTCCAACGTGCGCGAAGGTGCCCTCAGGAGGGACGGCCCGTCTATGGTGACGTCCAGGCGACGAACGGAGCTTTTCGTGGACGACCAGAGTGCAGCTGCGGAGGTCAACCGGTTGCGCATGGTCGCCGCCGGACTCGAGGACGAGGTCGCCGCACTCCGCCGGCGGCTCCAGGATTCGCCCAAGCGCGTCCGCACGCTCGAAGAGCGTCTGCTCGAAAGCAAGAGCCAACTCGCCCAAGCGGTCTCCCAAAACGAGAAGCTCACCTACACACTGCGCGAGGCGCGCGAACANATCGCCACNCTGCGNGATGAAGTCGACAAGCTCACCCAGCCACCATCGGGGTACGGCACCGTGCTCGGCCTGAACGATGACGACACCGTCGACGTGCACGCCGGTGGCCGGAAGATGCGCGTNGCGGTGCAGCCCGAACTTCTCGGGTCGCTCGAGCGCGGCCAGGAGGTCGTGCTCAACGAGTCGTTCAACATCGTGATGGCCCGCCGTCCAGAGACCACGGGTGAGATCGCCACCATCAAGGAAGTACTCGAGGACGGCCGCCGGGCNATGATCGTCGGTCGCGCCGACGAGCACCGTGTGGTCGAGCTCGGGGAGGGCGTGCTCGATGGTCCTCTCCGCTCCGGCGACAGTGTCCTGATCGAGCCCCGTGCCGGCATCGTGCTCGAACGGCTTCCCCGTCCCGACGTCGAGGANCTCGTGCTCGAAGAGGTTCCCGACGTTTCTTACGACGACGTCGGCGGCCTCGACGACCAAATTGAGCAGATCACCGATGCCGTCGAGTTGCCATTCGTGCACCAGGCGCTCTTCAGCGAGTACGACCTCCCGGCGCCGTAGGGCATCCTGCTCTACGGCCCGCCCGGCTGCGGTAAGACGCTGATTGCGAAAGCGGTTGCCAATAGCCTGGCCAAAAAGGTCGCAGAGGTCTCAGGCGATCGCGAGGCCCGGAGCTTCTTCCTGAACATCAAGGGTCCGGAGCTGCTCAACAAATACGTCGGCGAGACCGAGCGGCAGATCCGGATGGTGTTCCAGCGAGCCCGCGAGAAGAGCGAGCAGGGGTGGCCCGTCATTGTGTTTTTCGACGAGATGGAGTCGTTGTTCCGCACTCGTGGTAGCGGCATCAGCTCCGATATCGAGTCGACGATCGTGCCGCAGTTGCTCGCCGAGATCGACGGTGTCGAGACGCTCAAGAACGTCATCGTGATCGGTGCCTCCAACCGTGAGGACCTCATCGATCCGGCGATTCTGCGGCCGGGTCGCCTCGACGTGAAGATCAAGATCGAACGTCCCAGTGAGGAGTCGGCTGCCTCGATCTTCGGCCGTTACCTCACGAGCGACCTGCCGATCGATCCCGACATGGTCGAAACGATCGGTGGAGGCGACCCCGACAAGGCTGTTCAAGCCATGATCGAGGACACCGTCCGCGAGATGTACCGAGACGACGAAGCCAACCGGTTCCTCGAGGTCACCTACCAAAACGGCGACAAAGAAGTCATGTATTTCAAGGACTTCTCGTCGGGCGCCATGATCGAAAACATCGTGCGCCGAGCCAAGAAACTCGCCATCAAGCGGCAGATCGCAGGCGGCCCCAAGGGCATCCGTACCGACGACCTCCTTTCCTCGATCCGTCAGGAGTTCAAGGAGCACGAGGATCTGCCGAACACGACCAATCCCGACGACTGGGCGAAGATTTCGGGCAAGAAGGGTGAGCGCATCGTGTACGTGCGGACGCTGATCCACACCGATACCGACGGCGAGGGTGGCAAGGCCATCGATTCCGTCACCACCGGCCAGTACCTCTAGTTCGCCACCGACACCGGGGAAGGCGAACACGCCCGTCCGCAGGAGTTTCCGACTGGTTTCGGGCGCGTGAGCAGTCGACGGCTTCCGTGGCAGAAGGTTCGCGGGCTGTGTAGGGTTTTCGCCCACCCCGATCGGGGTGTTCCAACTGGAGGAATTGAACCAATGCAGAAGCATCTTCTACTGCGACTTCTCGCTGTACTGCTGGGCTTCACCCTTGTGGCTTCGGCCTGCGGTGATGACGACAGCGACAGCGGCGAGGCCGCCGACAGCTCGAGCGATAGCTCCGACGACAGCGCCGACGACAGCGAAGACGTCGTCGAGGCCACCCAGGACGGCAGCGTGCTCGCCGCCGTCGTCGCCCGCGGTGAACTCAACTGTGGCGTCTCCGGCGCCGGCGTGGGCTTCTCGGTCACCCAGCCCGACGGCTCGCAGGTCGGCTTCGACGCCGATTACTGCCGCGCGACCGCTGCCGCCATCCTCGGCGACGCGGACGCCGTGAACTTCGTGCCGCTCACCGCCGCCGAGCGCTTCACCGCCGTCCAGACCGGCCAGGTCGACGTGCTGTTCCGCAACACGACCTGGACTCAGAGCCGTGACACCGACGTCGGCATGGACTTCGGCCCGACCACCTACTTCGACGGTCAGCAGCTGATGGGCCGCGCCGGCGACGGCTTCTCCGGCGCCTCGGGCGTCGCCGACATCGACGGCGCGGTTGTGTGCACCAACGCCGGTACCACCACCGAGAAGAACATCGCTGACGCTGCTGACGCCGAGGGCATCAGCATCGATCTGCAGACCTTCGAGGACTTCAACCAGGTCACCGACGCCTTCATCAACGGTGCGTGCGACATCATCACCACCGATGGTTCGGCCCTCGTCGGCCGGAAGGCCGAGCAGCAGCCGGCCGACCAGGAATGGGCGATCTTCCCGGCCACGCCAATCTCCAAGGAGCCGCTCGGCCCGACCTACGGTCAGAACGACTCGGCCTTCGCCGACGCCGTCAACTGGACCGTCTACGCCACGATGATCGCCGACGAGAACGGCATCAACCAGGCCAACGTCGACGGCGCCGTCGCCAACCCGCCGACCGCCGAGATCGGCCGCCTGCTCGGTGGCGAAGGCGAACTCCAGTCCGCCATGGGCCTGTCGGCCGACGCCTTCTACCAGGTGATCAGCCAGGTCGGTAACTACTCGGACATCTTCGACCGTCACCTGACCCCGCTCGGGATCACCCGTGAGGGTTCGGCCAACGCCCAGTGGACCGACGGCGGACTCATCTACGCCCCGCCGGCCCGCTGATCCGTCAGCTGACCGATCACATCTGACACCTCGCCGGGTGCCCTCCTGAGGGCACCCGGACGGTGACCAGGGGGCTGAGCCGTCTTCGGTTCAGCCCCCGAGCCACTGTTCGAGGACCGCTCGAAACAACACGCCACGCTGGGGGAACACGAGGGTGTCCAACACAGCCGACCGTTCCTTGGCTACGGCCGCAACACAACGACCACCCCTCTACCGCGACGCCGTTGTGGTGAAGTGGTTCGCCCAAGTCGTCACCCTCGTGTTGGTGGTCGCTGCGCTCTGGTTCCTCGCCGTTCAGGCGGGTGACAACCTCGAGGCCAAGAGCATCAAGACCGGGTTCGACTTTCTCGAGATCGACCCGGGGATCAACCTCAACGGCACGATCGACGACGAACCCGACACGGGTGGCCGCGCCTTGTATGCGGGCATGGTCAACACGATCCGTCTCGCCACCGGCGGCATCCTTCTCGCCACGATCATCGGCATCTTGGTCGGCGTCGCAAGGTTGTCGAACAACTGGATCGTCTCCAAGACCTCCAGCGTCTTCATCGAGTACGAGCGCAACATCCCGCTGCTCGTTCACATCATCATCTTCTTCGCCGTCCTGTCCGGCCTCGAGAACTTCAACGCCGGCGTCGGACCAATCAACAGCTGGCTTCACGTTTCCAACAAGGGCGTATCCATCCCGCGGATCCATGTCGCCGACGGGTTCTACCAATGGATGGTCTTCATCCTGATCGGCGCGATCATCGGCAGCCTCGTCCGCACGCGCCGACAGGCCCAACAAGATGCCACTGGGACAACGACGTACCCGACGGCCTCAATGCTTGGGGTCATTGCGCTCTTCGGGGCGATCGGTTGGTTCCTCCACCCGGTCTTCGGTTGGGTTGGCGGCATCTTCGATGCCGTCGGCGACGGCATCGACTCGGTGCCTGCGGATCTCGTCCAGGTGCTGCTCACGGTGCTTGCCGTCGGTGTTGCTGCGAACTGGATCCGACGCTTTCTTAACAGCCGCCGCACGCCAGCCGGCCTCGCCAAACTCACCGACGACGACTACTTCCGGATGATCTTTGCCGGCGTCGGCGCCGTCTTTGCCGGAGTGTTCATCTGGATCCTGTGGCCCGGCGGTTCGAGTTGGCTCGTCAATTCCGGCAGTGACCTGTTCAACGTGCTCGGCGACAAATTCGGCGATGGCCGCGATGGAGCTCCACTCGGGCTCGGTCGCCCGGACCTCGAGCAACGCGGCAACTTCCCAAACCCCGGGCCCGGCGGTCTCAATTTCCCGCAGGGATTCGCCGCGGTCTTCTTCGGCATCGTGCTCTACACGGCGGCGTTCATCGCCGAAATCGTCCGTGCAGGCATCCTTGCGGTTCCGAAGGGCCAGACCGAGGCCGCGCAGGCCATCGGGCTGCGCCGCTCGACCATGCTTCGCCGGGTGATCCTGCCGCAAGCATTCCGGGTCAGCCTTCCGCCCCTCGGCAACCAGTACCTGAACCTCACCAAGAACACGTCGCTGGCAATCGCCGTCGGTGCCAGCGACCTCGTGCAGGTGGGGCAAACCGTGTACAACCAGACCGGCAAGAGCCTCGAGGTCTTCGCCATCTGGATGGGGTTCTACCTCGCCTGTTCCCTGACGATCAGCGTCGTNGTGAACTTCTTCAATGTCCGACTCGCGATCGTGGAGCGCTGACATGGAGACCACACAGCTCGACACGCAGACCACCGCCGAATCCAACGTGGCCGTCCGCCCGGAGGAGCCGAGCCTTCCGCCGCTCGAGTGGATGCAGCGCAACCTCTTCGGCGGGGGACAAGGAAGCATCTGGGCCGTCGCCCGAAGCTCAGTACTGACCATCGTGTTCACCCTGCTCGGGCTCTTCGCCTATCAGCAGTTGCTGAACTTCATCTTCAGCGAGGAGACCAACTGGAACTCGGTTCGGGTCAACCTGCGCCTNCTGTTCACCCAGGCCTACCCCGAGTCCGACTACCACCGGGTCTGGATCTCGCTCGGCCTGGTCCTCATCCTCAGCGGCGTGGGCCTCGGGCTCATGAAGGTGGGCCAGGGCATCTCGATGAAGAAGATCGCCACCTGGTGCGTGGGCTGGGGCGGACTTGTCGTGCTCGGCGTGTTCCTGCGTCAGCCCTCCGTGCTGGTCGACGACNACGGCACTCCGCTTCTCGCCGACGCCGACGGTGTNCCCTTGGCGCGCGACGGCTTGGGCACCCTCGTCTACCTCGACGGCTCACCGGCGCCGAGCCAGGGGCTGTCGGTCGTTCGCGAGTCCTACGGCGATGCCATCGCCAGCCGCAGCGGTTGGCTCCTGATCGGTCTTGTCCTCATCGGCCTCGCCGCGGCGATCTGGTTCGGCCTCGGCGACAAGCGTCGCCGCAGCACGTTCCTTCCGGCCATTCCCTTCAGCCTCGCCGGTATCGGCGCCCTGATCTCGACAACCTGGTGGTACAACTGGGGCAACTACACCTTCTCCACCGACGAGGAGACGGGCGTCAGCGGCTTCAACTTCGAACCAGGCGTCAAGGTGGCCGAGACCACCCGCAACCCATGGACCATCATGTTCGTGGTCCTCGTCGGGGCCTACCTGCTCGGCCGGCGTCTCCGGGGAAGCGCCTTCGAGCCCAGGCTCAAGGGCCTGCTGACCCTCGGCTGGTTCCTGGCGCCGTTCGTCACCTTCTTCGCCATCCTCCGGGGCCCGGAATTCGATTGGGGCTATGTCGCTGCCGTCGATGTTCCGCTCTGGCTCGCCTTCGGCATCGGCGGCGCCGCCCTGATGTGGGTGCTCACCAAACCCGGCATCGGAGAACTCGGACGGGTGCTCGCCGTGCTCGTCTTGGCCATCGCCGCCTTCACCTGGATCGCCGCCTTCTTCGGCTGGTTCGGCATGCTCCAGAAGGTGCGACTGAGCTTCCTGCTGCTCGGCCTCGCTGCGCTGCTCGCCCCGAACTTCATCGGTGAAGCCCGTCAGCGGCTGACGCTCGTCTACGGCTGGATCGGCACGATCACGGTCTTCCACGTGATGGTCACCATCATCAACACGCCGTCATCGATCGAAGTCCCCACCGAAGACTTCGCTGGCGGCTTCATGGTGTCGATCTATGTCACGGTCTTCACCTTGCTGTTCAGCTTCCCGCTCGGCGTGTTGCTCGCACTGGCCCGCACCTCTCGTCTGCCGATCTTCCGCCTTCTCGCAACGATCTACATCGAATCCTTCCGCGGTGTGCCGCTCATCACGATGCTGTTCTTCTTCACGGTGTTCGTGAANTTGTTCCTCCCCGAGGGCATGGAGCTGGCGCTTCTGGCCGCCGTCACGATCGCGTTCGTGCTGTTCTCGGCGGCGTACCTCGCCGAGAACGTCCGTGGCGGTCTCCAGGCGGTGCGGCGGGGGCAGTACGAAGCGAGCGATGCGCTCGGCCTCACCACGGTGCAGCGCACCGGTTTCATCGTGTTGCCACAGGGCCTGCGGGTGTCGATCCCGCCGCTCGTCGGTCAGGCGATCGCCACCTACAAGGAGACGTCGCTGCTCGCCATCGTCGGCGTGTTCGACTTCCTTCGGATGGCGCGCGACATCATCCCGAACCAGCCGGAATTCCTCGGTGAGCGCAAGCCGGCGCTCCTGTTCATCTGTGTCGTCTACTTCGTCGGCGCTTACGCCATGTCCAAGTACTCCCAGCGCCTCGAGAAGAATCTCGGCGTCGGTGAAAGGTAGAAACCATGAGCATCAACGACGCAACCGTTGCCGTCACTGAAGAGTTGGCCGCACGCGACGACATGATCATCTGTGATGGTGTCGACAAGTGGTACGGCGACTTCCANGCCCTGAAGGGGGTGTCGGCCACGATCAAGGAGCGCGAGGTGGTCGTCGTGCTGGGCCCCTCGGGGTCCGGCAAGTCAACGTGGATCCGCTGCATCAACCGGCTCGAGCAACACCAGGGCGGGCGCATCATTGTCGACGGTGTCGAACTCACGAACGACACCCGGAACATCGAAAAGATCCGTTCCGAAGTCGGCATGGTCTTCCAGCAGTTCAACCTCTTCCCGCACCTGACGGTGCGGGACAACATCACGTTGGCGCCCATCTGGGTCCGCAAGAAGCCCCGAGCAGAAGCCGAGGCCCTGGCCACCCAGCTGCTCGAACGGGTCGGTATTCCCGAGCAGGCCGACAAGTTCCCCGGTCAGCTTTCCGGTGGTCAGCAACAGCGGGTGGCCATCGCCCGGGCCCTGGCGATGGAACCCCGCGTCATGCTCTTCGACGAGCCGACCTCGGCACTCGACCCGGAAATGATCAAGGAGGTCCTCGACGTGATGAAGGACCTCGCTCGCGGCGGCATGACCATGATCGTGGTCACCCACGAAATGGGCTTTGCCCGAGAGGTCGCCGACCGGATCATCTTCATGGAGTCCGGCGAGATCGTGGAGACCGGCACGCCTGAGCACTTCTTCACCTCGCCCGAAGAGGACCGCACCAAGCTGTTCCTCTCCCAGATCCTCTGATCTTGGTTCACCGCTCGGATCGGGGAGACTGAGGTCATGGCGCCGCCACCCCGTACCTCCTCCGAACTCGTCATCGACCTCGCCGCCGTCCGAGCGAACTGGCGGCGACTCGGCGAGCACGCCGTAGGTGCGCAGGTTGCGGCCATGGTCAAAGCCGATGCCTATGGCCTCGGCGCTATTCCGGTGGCCCAGGCACTCGCCGATGAGGGATGCACCGAGTTTTTCGTCGCCGAGGTCAGCGAAGGAATCGAACTGCGCGAAGCGCTGCCCGAGGTCGACATCTTCGTGCTTGCGGGCGCTCACCCGGGCACCACCGAGCAACTGATCGCTCACGATCTCACCCCGGTGTTGATCAGCACCGAGCAGATCGAACGCTGGTCCTCGCTGTCGGC
>NZNH01000046.1 GCA_002694825.1 Acidimicrobiaceae bacterium
GTGCTGCTGGCGTACGGTGCCGCGAATCGGGATCCGGCCCATTTCGACAACCCCGAGACCTTCGACCTCAACCCCGAGACCTTCGACCTCACCCGCACGCCGAACCATCACATCTCGTTCGGTTTCGGTACCCACTTCTGCCTCGGCGCCTCGCTGGCCCGTCTGGAGATCCGCACCTTCTTCGATCGACTCCGGCAGCGGGTCGATCATCTCGAGCGGCTCACCGACGAGCCCCACATCGAGATGCCGAACGCATTCGTGTTCGGCCTGAAGGAATCTCACGTTGCCTTCACCTGAGCCGTCGCTGCTCGATCACATCCCCGACGACACCTCCCCCGACACCCTGCTGTTCGCCTTTCTCGAATGGGCGGAGGGTCGCGGTCTCGAGCTCTATCCACACCAGGAGGAAGCGATCATCTCGATCTTCGGTGGCGACAATGTCGTGCTCGCCACGCCGACCGGATCCGGGAAGTCGATGGTCGCGCTTGCCGGTGCGTTCGCGATGGTCGCCCAGGGAAAGCGTGCGGTCTACACGGCGCCCATCAAGGCGCTGGTGAGCGAGAAGTTCTTCGAGATGGTCGCAGCGCTCGGGGCCGACAACGTCGGCATGGTCACCGGCGACGCCGCCGTCAACAGCGATGCCCCCGTGATCGTCTGCACCGCCGAGATCCTCGCCAACCGATCCCTGCGCGAGGGCAACGACACCGATGTCGACCTCGTCGTGATGGACGAGTTTCACTACTACGGCGACCGTGATCGAGGGTGGGCCTGGCAGGTGCCCTTGCTCGAACTTCGTCGTCCGAACTTCTTGTTGATGTCGGCCACCCTCGGCGACACCGCCGAGCTCCAGGAGGACCTGAGCCGGCGGACGGGACGCGGAACTGTGCTCGTCTCGGGCGCCGAACGGCCCGTGCCGCTCGATTTCGAGTACCGCGAAACCACACTCCTTGAAACGATCAGCGACCTGCTCGACGACGGCAAGCAACCCGTCTACATCGTGCACTTCACCCAGAAGGAGGCGAGCTCGCGGGCCCAGAGTCTCACCAGCCTCGACGTGCTCTCCAAGGACGAAAAGGAGGCGGTGAAAGCCGCCGTCGGTGGGTTCCGATTCGACACGCCCGTCGGCAAGGACCTCAAGCGCTTCGTGCTCGCCGGCATCGGGGTGCACCATGCCGGGCTCCTCCCCAAGTACCGGCTGCTCGTTGAGAAGCTCGCCCAGCAAGGCCTGCTCAAGCTGATCTGTGGCACCGACACGCTCGGCGTGGGTGTCAACGTCCCGATTCGCACGGTGCTCTTCACCCAGCTCTGCAAGTACGACGGCCGTCGGGTCCGAGTGCTGTCGGTGCGGGAGTTCCAGCAGATCGCCGGTCGGGCCGGTCGCCGCGGTTTCGACACCGCCGGCTCGGTGGTCGTGCAGGCCCCCGAACACGTGGTCGAGAACAAGAAGGCCGAGGCCAAGGCCGCTACCGATCCCAAGAAGAAAAAGAAGCTGGTCAAACGTAAGCCTCCGGAGCGGGGCTATGCCCACTGGGACGGCGACACCCTTGCTCGGCTCAGCGAGGGCCGACCGGAGACACTGCACAGCAGCTTTGCGGTGAGCCACGCCATGATGCTCAACGTGCTCGATCGGCCCGGCGACGGCTGTGCGGCGATGCGCAACCTGCTCGTCGACAACCACGAGACCCGCAAGAACCAGCGCAGCCACATCCGCCGCTCGATCGCCGTCTACCGCTCGCTGATCGAAGCCGAGGTCCTCGAGGCGCTCGATGAACCCGACGAGAAGGGTCGTCCGGTTCGTATCAATCTCGACCTGCAGGATGATTTTCGGCTCAACCAACCACTGTCGCTGTTCGCGCTCGAAGCGATCGACGCTCTCGACCGGGAGGCACCCGACTTCGCCTGGCAGTTGCTGAGTGTCATCGAGTCCGTGCTCGACAACCCGATGGTCGTTCTGCTCGCCCAGCTCGACAAGGCCAAGGAGACCCTGATCTCCGAGCTCAAGCGCGACGGCGTCGAGTACGAGCAGCGTATGGAGCAGCTCGAACAGGTCACCTGGCCCAAGCCCGAAGCCGACTTCCTCGAGCCGGCGTTCGAGGTCTTCGCCCGGCACCACCCGTGGGTCGGGCGCGACCGGGTCCAGCCGAAGTCGGTCGTGCGCGACATGCTCGAGCACGCCGAGACGTTCAACCAGTACATCGCTCGCTACGGCTTGAAGCGCAGCGAGGGTGCCGTGCTGCGCTACCTCACCGACTGTTACAAAGCGATGGTGCAGACCGTACCGGTCGACGTCGAGTCCGAGGAGTTCGACGATCTCACCGAGTGGCTCGGCGAGATGATTCGTCGGGTCGATTCGAGCCTGCTCGACGAGTGGGAGAAGCTCCGCAACCCCGACGATGACGACGCCCCGATGGAAGCCCCACCGCTCGCATCGTTCACCGCCAACAAACGGGCGTTTACGGTGCTCGTGCGCAACGAAATGTTCCGCGTCGTCACCGAGCTCGCTCACCATCGCGAGGGAGAACTCGCTGACGACATGGCGGCGTACTGGGTCGAACACGACCACATCCACATCGATGCCGACGCTCGGGCCGCGCAGTGGTGCGAGATCGATCTCGACACCGGCTTTGCCACCCAGACGTTGTGCGACCCGGCCGGGTTCAACGAATGGGTGCTCGATGCCGAGGTCGACCTCGCTGCCTCGGACGAGGAAGAGCGAGCAGTCGTGATTCCTGTGGCCGTTCGCCGCCGCTGACCGCCGGGACAACGCCGACGCTGCGGCACAAACGCTGCAGCGTCACCTACGACGCCCGGGGCGATGCAGTCGTCGTTGTGCGACGAAACTAGTGTCGGGCCCGATCTGCGGAAGGGGTCAGACATGGGTTCCATCAACGGCTATTCGGTGCTCGTGACGGGTGGTGGCAGCGGCATCGGCGAGGCAGCGGCCGCAAAGCTCGCCGCCGACGGAGCCAACGTGATGATCTGCGGACGCACCGAGGAAAAGCTCATCGCTGCGGTCGAACGCATCAAGGCGCGCGCTGCCGACGGCACGACCGTCGCCCACGTAGTCGCCGATGTCACCGATGAGGATTCGGTCCAGTCCGCCGTGGCCGCAGCTACCGAACTGACCGGACGGCTCGACGGTCTCTTCGCCTGCGCCGGTGGCTCGACGGGCGTCGGTCCCCTCGCCACCAGCGACGTCGAGACGATCCGCTCCACGATGGAGCTCAACTACATCGGCACCTTCCTGTGCATCAAGCACGGCGGCACCCAGATGGCCCGCCAGGAGGACGGCGGTTCGATCATCGGCTGCTCGTCCCACGCCGGCTCCGATCCGTTCCGCTGTCTCGGCGCCTACGGGGCCGCGAAAGCCGGGCTTGACCACCTCTGCCGAATCGCCGCCGACGAAATGGGTGAGTTCGGGGTCCGGGTCAACTCCATCCAGCCCGGCATCGTCGGCACCGAACTCATGACACCGATCACCGGTGGCGGCAAGCTCCTCGACGACTACATGCCCTTGATCCCGCTGGGCCGCATCGGCGATCCGAACGACATCGCCGAGATGGTCCGCTTCCTGGTCGGCCCGGAGTCGGCGTGGCTCACCGGCCAGAACATCGCCGTGGACGGCGGCCAGAATCTGCGCCGAGGCGCCGACTACGGCGAGATGCTCCGAGAGTTCGGGGTCGACCCGATGGCGCCGATCCTGGGCGACACCGAGAGCTGACTCAGCGCCGCACAACCTTCACGAGGTCGGGTGGCAACAAAAAGGACCCGTCGGTCTCCGGTGGGAACGGAATCTCCGCCAGCACCGCATCGGCCCCGAGCGCGCCGTACAGGTGCGGGAAGTACTCCTGGGTGCCGGTGCCGGGCTCCCACACGAGGGCATTCGAGATCAGGTGGGCGTCAACGACGAGCGCCACGAGGTCGCGACGACCGGCGTAGAAGCGGTTGGCCGGGGTGAGCACCTGATGCAACCCCGAGAGATGGATGAAGCCATCGCGCCCGAACTCGGTCGGCAGATAGACGCCGGAGGCACGGCACGACTCCCACACCTCGCGCTCGGCGAGATGGACGAGACGGGGCACCGCAATGTCCCAGCCGCTTCGGACCCGTTCGACGAGCGCAGCCCGTTCGGTGTCGGGCAGGAAGGCAGCGACGGCAGCCCGCTCGCTCATCGCCGCGAGTTCGACGTCGGTCATTTCGAGCAGATTGCGGGCAAGTTCGAACTCGCGACGTGATGTGGTGGTGGTGATCGTTCGATCGTCGGGATTGAGGCCGACACGGAAGCCGGCGTCGGCGAGCATCCGCACCGGATGTTCGGCAACCGACTGACCGAGACACTCATTGGAGGTCAAGCACACCTCGAGGTGCGCATCGGAGGCCCGCAGGGCGGCGGCGGTTTCGCCGAGCGCAACGATGCGACCGTTCTCGACAGTGCAGTCATCGATGATGCGCCAGCCGTGCCCGATCCGGGACGGCTCGCACGCAAGCGCGCTCGCGATCTGGTGCGGACCGTCCATCTCGCCGGCGTGGATCGTCACACCGAGTCCGGCCTCGGCCGCGCGCTCGACGGCAGGGCGGTGCAGTTCGGCCGGGAAGCCGGGCTCAATGCCGGCCACGTCGACCCCGACGATGCGGCCACCGGCGTAGATCGCAGCCTCGACAACCTGCATCGAGATGTCGAGCGGCTGGTCGCGCATCATCACGGCGATGATGCGAGCGTCGATCCCGATGGTTCGGTGGGCCTCGTCGAGACCGGCGCTGACGGCCGCGATCACCTCGGCGGGAGTCATCCCGGTGGCGGTGTGCAACAGCGGAGCAAACCGGAATTCGGCGTGGATCACACCGTCGGCCGCAAGGTCTTCGACCCCTTCGAGCGAGACCCGGCGAAGTGCGTCGGCGGTTTGCAGGCCGGCGTTGACCAGATCGAACCGGGAGAACGCATCGACGAGTTCCATCCCCGGCGTGATGGTCATCCACTCCCCGAGCGCTGCGGCATCGTCGGCCGGTGTGGCGACACCGACCGCGTGACAGAGGTCGAGCACGGTCGAGGGCCGGACCCCACCGTCGAGATGGTCGTGCAGGACGACGAGCGGCCCATGGGTCACAAGCGACCTGCGCTCTCGAGCATCTTCTCCAGGCCCGGGTAGCTCTCGATGGGCTTGAGCTTGCCATCGACATACAGCAACGTGCCGGTGATGCAGATGAACGCGAACACGAAGTTGGTGCCGCTCCGGGCGAGGAAGAACAGGTTGAATCCCGAGTTGTTGAACAGCCAGACATCCCAGATCGCCGAGAGAACCTCGTAGAAGACGATCACCCACGACGCATTGGCCATCGTCCGGGTGTATCGAGGGTCGACGAGGAGTTCCTGCGGGAGCCGAACCGCCTTGGGGATCGCCCAGGAGAGCAGCGGCTTGCCGATGAGGATGGTGACGGCCACGGCGACGCCGATCAGAAACTTCGTCGCGAAGCCGATGCCGAAGTACACCGCTTCGGTGCTGATGCCGAAATCGATGAGCTCACGATCGGCGGCGATGGTGACGGCAGCTCGAGCGAGCAGATAGGTCGTGACGCTCGGGAGCCACCAGCCGATGGCGAGACCGCGGTTGCGGCGTCCGACCGCCGCCTTGATCGACCAGGCGGTGGCGGCAAGGACGGCCCAGATGATGCCGATCGTGTTGAAGAGAACGAAGAACAGCACGACCGGCATCAGCTGGTCGAGGTTCGAACCTCCGGCGAGGCCTGTGGGGGTTGGGCGTTCGTCGCTCATCGACAGAGCGCGAACCACTCCTCGACGAGGGATGCCTCGCCGAAGACCTGCAGCGAATCGATCGGTGCCCGACCCCACATCGCGAGCATGAGTTCCGGGCCGGTGCCCTTCGCCGCTGCATCACCCTTGGCGTGCTCCTCGGCGATGACGATGCGGTCGCCCTCGACCTTCGCCGTCCACTCGCCGTCACCATCGGTGCGGTGGATGTGGAATGACCCTGATGGGCGCTCAGGGCGGGCGTGCACGAATTCCTCAAACCGTTCGGCGACGGCGTCGGCCGCTTCATCCGTGTCGATCTCGCTGGAGATACCGGCCATTTGCTCGGCGTCGACGCGGTGCACGAGATTCTCGAGATGGAGTCGACGATGGAAGTAGTCGATCGACTGGGTCGTGCCCCACGACCACATCGCCGTGCCCGGCTCCACAGCGGCCATGGCAGCGATCACCCGAGCGAGTGCGGTCTGCGCACCGGCCGCCTCCTCCCCTTCAGCGGGGCGTGGCGGGAAGTCGTCCCGGCCGGGGAACCCTTCACGCCGCTCTTCGACGATGATCGCAAGCATGTGCCATACCCGAGTGAGGTGGCTGAGCAGCCCGGCACCGTCCCAGTCGGGACACGAGGGAACCGGTGCCTCCATGTTCGCCGTGCACAGCGTGATGATGCGCTCGCCGTCCTGACGGGCCCGATCGAGACGGGTGGTGTAGTCCATTTGCCCAGTCTGGCCCACCGGAACGATCATCGTGCACTGCACCAAGGGGGATTCAGCCAATGCGCACCATCGCGATCAGTGGATCGGCATCAGGGATCGGCGCCGCGACCCGAGCGATGCTCGAAGCGGCGGGCGATACCGTCATCGGCATCGACCTTCGCGATGCCGAGGTCACCGCCGACCTCTCGACCGATGAGGGTCGCGCGAGCGCTGTCGAGGCGGTGCTCGACCGATGCGACGGCGTGCTCGACGGACTCGTGCCCGGGGCCGGCCTCGGGCCCCCAGTCGATGCCCGCCTGATCGCAGAGGTCAACTACTTCGGCAGCGAAGCGCTGCTCGACGGGCTGCATCCGGCCCTCGCCGCCTCCGATGCGGCCTCGGTCGTCCAGATCGGCTCGAACTCCACCACGCTCACCCCCAACCTCCCCGATGAGCTCGTCGATGCCTTCCTCGGCCACGACCGGGCCACGATCGACGGTGTGCTCACCGAAGCAGGCGCACCGTTCAACTCCGCCATCGCCTACGGGGCGAGCAAGACCGCGATCACCCGTTGGTGCCGTCGAGCGTCGATCACCGACGAGTGGGTTGGGCAGGACATCCGTCTCAACGTGATCGCACCGGGCGCGGTGCAGACGCCGCTGCTCAAAGGCGGTGACGACGACCCGACCTTCGGTCCGCTGACCTCTCAGCTACCCGTGCCCACCGGTCGTGCCGAACCCGACGACATCGCCGCGTGGATCGTGTTCATGCTCTCCCCTGCGGCCCGGTTCGCCTGCGGTTCGGTCGTCTTCGTCGACGGCGGCAGCGACGCCGTGATCCGCACCGACGACTGGCCCCGCACCTTCACGATGTGAGCCCGGCGCGGATGCGCCACCTGCTCAGACCACGCCGGTGAGATCCATTGCCAGCCAGTAATGCATGCCGACGGAGAGCACCACCATGACGTGCCAGATCTCGTGATAGCCGAACACGTCGGTCCACGGGTCCGGCCACTGTGAACCGACGATGAGGGCCCCGATCACATAGGGCAACGCTCCGCCCAACAGCAGCCCGAGCTGCGGGCCGCTGAGCCCGTCGATGAGCCACGGCAAAAAGAGGAGGAAGCCGGCGCCAAAGGTCAAGAAGATCGTGTTCACCAGCCCACGAGGAGGGTGGAACGGCAGATACTCGAGCACCACGCCGGCGGTGGCCCCGGTCCAGGCGAAGACGAGGAGCGTGACGCTGCGATTACCGCTCATCACCATGAGGGCGAACGGCGTGGCCGAGGTGGCGAACATGACGAAGATCGCCGAGTGGTCGAGCCGCACCAGCATCTCGACCCGTTCGATCGGCCAATCGCGGAGGTGCGTTATGGCGCTGGCTCCCAACATCACAAGCGCACCGGCAGCGAACACCGACATGGCGATCGAGGCCTTGGCGCCGTCGGCGGCGATTACTGCCCAGATTCCGATCGGAATACAGGCTGACGCCGCCCAGCGATGAAGGACACCGCGATAACGAGGACGGGGACGACGAAGCAATCGACGGGCCGCAGCAGATAGGTGCTCAGCCCGAGGATCATCCAGCAGGTTGGGTGACTCCATCGGGCGTCAGGATACGGGCCGTAGCATCAGAGTTCGTGACCGTCGTCCGAACGCATCTCGAGTGCACCGATGCCGAACTCGCCGAACGGCGGGAGCCTCGGGTCGACATCGTCGCCGAGCGAGCGGTCGACACCGATGAATGGGGTCTCAAGGAGGGCCCGTTCCGCTCGTATCGGCGCACGATCAACGCCACCGCCCGGCCTGACGGACGCAACGACGTTGTCGAGACGACGACCTACCGGCTCGGGATCCCCGTGTGGGGCTGGCTCTTCGCCTGGCCCATACGGCGAGCGATCGCCAACCGTCAGGAACAGTTCTCGTACTGGTGGGCACCACCAGATCGTCTGTCAGCGCATGCCGCATCGACCCTCGGGCTGCTGTGCGCCGTGCAGATCGTCGATGGCTACCTCGGCACCGTCCTCACCCAGACGCTTTCGTTCGCGATCGACGAGTTCGGGCGGGGCAACACCGCCCAGGGTGTCGTGTTCGGCATCGTGCGATTCGGGGTGCTCGTCACCTTGATCATGTCGTTCCTCGCCGACCGTCGCGGGCGACGGCCGCTGTTGCTGTTCACCGGCGTGTCGAGCTGTGTGCTCACCTTTCTCGGGGGACTCTCCCCCAATCTGGTCTCGCTCGGCGGCACCCAGCTTGTTGCCCGCGGCCTCTCAACTGCGCTCGGCATCCTCATTGCGATCATGGCGGTGGAGGAAATGCCCGCTCGCAGCCGGGCGTGGGCTGCGTCTGTGCTCACCATGAGCGCAGGACTCGGTTCCGGTATGGCGGTGTGGGTTCTGCCTCTCGCCGACCTCTCCGTCCGAGGCTGGCGAGCGATCTACCTACTCTCGTCCCTCGGCATCGTCGTCATCGTGTGGGCATGGCGGCGCCTGCCGGAAACCCGACGTTTTACCGAACATGCCGAAGAGCAGATCGTCCTGAGCGACACCGACCGAGAGCGACGACGGATCCGTTTTGGCCTTCTCGGCGCGAGCCTGCTGCTGCTTGCCCTGTTTGCCGCCCCGGCGAGCGGTTTTCACAACGAATTCCTGCGTGACGAGCGCGGCTTCAGCGGCGTTGACATCACGGTCTTCACGCTCGTGACCGCCACGCCGATCGGGATCGGCGTGTTAATCGGCGGGCGCCTGTCCGAGACATGGGGTCGTCGCAAGACGGCGGCACTCGGAATCATCAGCGGCGTCACGGGCATAACGCTCTCATTCGTGTTCGCCGGCCCCGCCATGTGGGCGGCCAGGCTTGCCGGAAATGTCATCGGTGCCGTCGGCGTTCCAGCAATGGCGGTCTACGGCCCCGAACTCTTCGGCACACACGATCGAGGCCGAGCCAACGCCCTGATCGTCACCGCAGGGGTGATTGGCAGCGCACTCGGACTCGTGAGTGTCGGTTGGCTCTCGGACCACTGGGACGCGATTGCGCCAGCGATCGCTCTGCTCGGCATCGGGCCACTCCTCGTCGCCCTTCTGGTACTCACCCGGTTCCCGGAGACGGCAGGCGCCGAACTCGAGGAACTGAATCCGGAGGACGCCTGACCTGTCTCCGTTCGACGGGTCCGGGCCAGTACCGTCGAGATCATGGAGCGACGCCATTTCCTGCTTGGGGCGAGCGCACTCGGGCTCACCGCCTGCGCGCAACCCGAACGCTCACTGCTCGACGAGTGGGCAGACAACGAACTTGAACTCGTCCCGGGCGGACCACGCACCCCTTCGACGACCACAACGGCCGCACCGGTGGGTGACAGCGACACCGTCGCCCCCGCCGAGGAGAACTCGCCCTACCCGTTCGACATCCCACCCGAAGATCTTCCCGGCCTGTCATTCGTCGCTGAAGCGATCGTCTCGACGGTCGCCGTCACCGCCTCCCCTGGTGGCGACGACGTCCTCTTCACCTTCGACAACCCGATCCCGAGCGGCGGCCCGCTCGTCTTTCTCGTCGAGGAGTTCGATGGGCTTGAGAACTACCGGGTGCTCCTGCCCACCCGACCCAACGGGAACGTCGGCTGGGTCAGCGGCGCCGACGTTCTCCTCACCCGCCACAATTACGACATCCAGGTCCGACTCGATGATTTCGTGCTGGTGCTGTCCGAACGCGGTGTCCCGATCTTCGAGACCATGGTCGGCGTGGCTCGCGAGGACGCGCCCACCCCGCTCGGCCGCTACTACACCACCGAGTTGCTCCAACCGCCGACCCCAGACTCGGTCTACGGAACCTACGCCTACGGCCTGTCGGGCTACTCCGAGGTACTCACCGAATTTGCCGGCGGTGAAGGCCAACTCGGCATTCACGGCACCAACGATCCGTCCAGCCTCGGCACCAACGTCTCGTCGGGCTGCATCCGCGTTCACAACGACGACATCAGCGTGCTTGTCGAACGGATCGGGCTACCGCTTGGTGTCCCCGTCGAGGTGATCTGAGCCACTACTCGTCGGCGACGACGGTCTCTTCAGACGGAGGCAGTGTCACCGGGCGAAGACGCGGATGGAGCACCGAGAACAGGCCAAGCGCAAGCGCCAAGATGCCGATCGGAACGATCCCATCGCCATCACCGGTGTAGGTCGGGTAGAGCACCATCGCCGACAGCAACGCCGTCCACGCCCACAGGATCAGCACGGCACGCTGGTGTCCGTGCCCGAGGTTCATGAGACGGTGATGCAGATGCTTCTTGTCGGCAGTCGACAACCGCTGGCGGCTCATTGTGCGACGCAGGATCGCCCAGAGTGTGTCGAGGATCGGTATGCCGAGGATCACCAGCGGGATGAAGATCGGCGCGAAGAAGAAGAACGCCTGGCCGGAGAACTCCGCACTGGTTCGGCCACCGACGCTCATCGTCGATGCCGCCATCAGGAGGCCGAGCAGCAACGCTCCGCCGTCACCCATGAAGATCCGAGCGGGATACACGTTGTGGGGCAGGAATCCGAGGCACAGCCCGAGTGCAATCACCGCCCACAGGCCACCGGGATTCGCCGGATCCAACACCGCCTCATCGCCGAGCCGGAGCGCATACAGCAGGAAGGTTCCCGCAGCGATGGCCACAATGCCCGCAGCAAGGCCGTCAAGGCCGTCGATCAGGTTCACGATGTTGGCAATGCTGACTACCCAGACGACCGTGACGAAGAACGACCAGTCGGCAGAGAGAACGAGCAGGTCGAAAAACGGCACTCGGAACACGAGGATCGACACGCCCGTAAGCGACAGGATGCTGCCTGAGAGGACCATCCCTGCGATCTTCGCTGGGGCCGAGATCTCCCGGAGATCGTCGACGAACCCGACGCTCCACATCACGCAGGCAGCGACGACCACGCCCACCATCTCGGTGCGCGCCTCCATCACCTCAGAAAACTCGGGGTGTACGGCGGCGACAGCCACCGCCACGATCACACCAAGGATCATGGCCGCTCCACCCGCCGTTGGGGTGGGGCTGGCATGTACGTGGCGCTCGGAAGGCAGGACCATCGTGCCGAGGCGCGGCGCCAACCGGATCATGATGGGAACGCAAACGAAGGTGACGAGCGCTGCAGCACCGCCAACGACGACGTACGCCAAGAACGAAGGCACGTGATCGTCCTCGACCTCAGGCCTCGATCAGGCTCCGAGCTCCGGGTACGGCTGGAACCGGGCACACAGCGCCTCAGCCTCCATCTTCACGCCGGCGACGGCGGTGGCATCGTCTCGATTGCGCAGCGCACGAGCGATGAGGTCGGCGACGATCGCCATCTCTTCGGTGCCCATGCCCTGCGTCGTGACCGCCGGGGTGCCGATCCGCACGCCCGAGGTGACAAACGGTGAGCGGGGATCATCCGGCACGGTGTTCTTGTTGAGGCTGATCCCGGCATCGTCGAGCACCGCCTGGGCTTCCTTGCCGGTGAGCTCGGCATCGAACGTACGCAGATCGACGAGTAGCAGGTGGTTGTCGGTACCACCCGAGCAGAGGCGGAACCCATGGCCGGCGAGCGCCTCAGCGAGTGCGGCGGCGTTGGCGACGACCTGCTGGGCGTAGGCCTTGAACGACGGGTCGAGCACCTCACCGAAGGCGACGGCCTTGGCGGCGATGGCGTGCTCGAGCGGGCCGCCCTGCAGGCCCGGGAACATGGCCTTGTCGATGGCGGCGGCATGCTCAGCACGGCTCAGGATGCAACCACCACGCGGGCCCCGGAGCGTCTTGTGCGTGGTGAAGGTCATGACGTCGACATACGGCATCGGATTGGGATGCACGCCACCGGCGATCAAACCGGCAATGTGCGCGGCGTCGAACATGAGCAGGGCACCGACCTCATCGGCGATCTCACGGAACGGCGCCGGATCGATGATGCGCGGGTAGGCCGTAGCGCCGGCGACGATCAGTTTGGGCTTGTGCTCGTGCGCCTTGGCGCGCACCTCGTCCATGTCGATGCGCTCATCGCTGGCGGTCACCCCGTAGCTGACGAAGTTGTACTGCAGCCCGGAAAAGTTGACCGGCGAACCGTGGGTGAGGTGGCCGCCGTGGTCGAGGCTGAGACCGAGAATCGTGTCGCCCGGCTCGAGGAGCGCCTGGTAGACGCCCATGTTCGCAATGGCGCCGGCGTGAGGCTGCACGTTCGCGTGGTCGGCACCGAAGACCTCACAGATGCGGTCACGGGCGAGGTCTTCGAGCTGATCGACGACCATGTTGCCGCCGTAGTACCGCTTGCCGGGGTAACCCTCGGAGTACTTGTTCGTGAGGACCGAGCCGGTGGCTGCCATCGTGGCGGGCGAGGCGAAGTTCTCGCTAGCGATCAACTGGATAGTCGAGTTCTGACGAATCTCTTCATCGCGGATGAGCTTCAGGGCGGGATCGTCGGCGCTGCTGGGCCACGGCATGGTGTCACCTCCAGAGTGGAACGGGGAAAGCGTACCGGTGCCGCTACGCCGCAGCCGGGTCGGCGACCGAAAGAACGCGCAAATGTCCCGTCAGGCAGATTCGCCGCCGAGCCCGTCGAGCTTGGCGACGCGCCCCTCGTGCCGGCCACCTTCGAACTCGGCGGCCAGATAGGCATCGACACAGTCCTTCGCGACCTCGGGACCGGTCAGCCGTTCTCCGATACAGATGACGTTGGCGTCGTTGTGCTGCTTGGTGAGTCGGGCGCTCGTGACATCGTGCACCGTCGCAGCGCGGATGCCAGCGATCTTGTTGGCTGCCATCGCGATACCAATGCCGCTGCCACAGACGCACAGACCGGCGTCGGCATCACCGTCGCGCACCGCCCGCCCGACCGCAGCACCGAAGTCGGGATAATCGACCCGATCATCGGAGTGGGCGCCGCAGTCGACGACCTCATGGCCGGACGCCCGGATGTGGTCGGCGAGCTCCTGCTTGAGGTGGAACCCGGCATGATCAGAACCAACAGCGATGCGCACGCCGTGATCCTAGGCCCGACGCTCGCGCTCAGTCCCGCTTTCGGGCGACGACGGCGCGATCCCGGCCGGCGAGATCGCCGTGAATCGACGCCTGCCAACCAGCCGCGCGAAACCGGTCGGCGATCAACGCCGTCTGGTCGGGGGCCATCTCGAGTACAACGGCGCCACCCGGCGCCACCCACTCGTCGGCACCATCAAGAATCGTCTGCAGATCCTCGTCGCCGACGGGACCGGCCCGCAGCGCCTCCGAAGGCTCCCACTCGCCCACGACGGCGGGAAGCTCCTCATCGTCGCCGATATACGGCGGATTGGAGACGAGTACATCGATCGCACCACGCACGCTCATCGGCAAGGCATCGAACCACGAGCCCTCGTGAAGACTCACCCGGCCAGCGGCCCGGCCAAGTCCGGCGAGGTTGGCCCGAGCCACGGCGAGTGCATCGAGAGACCGGTCGGTGGCGAGCACGCGTGCGGCGGCACACTCGGTGGCGATGGCAAAACCGAGCGCACCGGATCCGGTGCCGAGATCGGCGACCACCACCTCGCGTCCGGCGCCGCTTCGAGCGACGACCTCTTCGATCGCAAGCCCAGCGACGACCTCGGTCTCCGGCCGCGGGATCAACACCCGCCGGTCGACCATGAGATCGAGGTGACGGAATCCCCACCGGCCGACGACGTACTGGAGGGGTTCGCCGCCTTCACGACGGGCGACCAGTCGGTCGAACGAAGCGACGCCGCGCACGGTGGCAGCAGTGTTGAGCGCACGGTGGAACTCGCTCGGCTCGCTGCCGGTGACCTCTTCGACGATGCGACGGGCATCGGTCGCCGGCGACTCCAACCCCGCTCGTTCGAAGCGGGTGGTGGCCTCCGCGAGCAGCTCGGACCAGGTGACGGTGCCTCCGAGATCCGCAACCTCGGGATCGTCGTCGCTCACTCGTCGTCCTCAAGTTGACGGCGGCGCTCCTCGGCGATCAACGCATCGCTGATCTCGTCGAGTTCGCCGGCCACGATTCGGTCGAGTTTGTGGATCGTGAGACCGATGCGGTGATCGGTGACCCGGTTCTCCTTGTAGTTGTACGTCCGGATCTTCTCGGAGCGATCGCCCGAGCCGACCTGAGAGCCGCGCAGTGCCGCGGCCTCGGCGTCGGCCTTCTCCTGCTCGAGCTGGAGCAGGCGGCTCTTCAGCACCCTCAACGCCTTGTCTTTGTTCTTGAGCTGGGATTTCTCGTCCTGCATCGACACGACCACACCGGTGGGGAGATGGGTGATGCGCACAGCGGAATCCATCGTGTTGACGGATTGACCGCCCGGGCCCGACGCCCGGTAAGTGTCGATCCGAAGGTCGTTGTCGTCGACCTCGATCTCGACCTCGTCGGCCTCTGGGATCACGAGCACCGTGGCGGATGATGTGTGCACGCGACCCTGGCTTTCGGTGACGGGCACCCGCTGCACACGGTGGGTGCCAGCCTCGTGCTTCATCCGGGTCCACACGGCGTCGCCCGACAACATGGCGGTCACCTCACTGAAGCCGCCGAGATCGCTGTGCGACGCCGACATGACCTCCATGCGCCAGCCCTGACGCTTCGCGAACGACTCGAACATGTCGAAGAGATCCTTGGCGAAGAGGTTCGCCTCCTCGCCACCGGCCGCACCCCGGATCTCGAGGATCACGTTGCGACCGTCGTTGGGGTCGGGCGGCAACAACAAGACCCGCAACTGCTCCTCGTCGGTGATGACCTGGACCTCGAGCCGCTCGATCTCGGCCCGCATCTCCTCGCGCTCGTCGCCCTCGGTCGCCGACAGCATCTCCCTGAACTCGACAATGTCGTCGGACGCGCTCCGCAACCGCTCGGCCACGGCGACGACCGCCTCAAGCTGCTTGAACCGACGGCCGAGATCGGCGAGCTGGCGCGAGTCGGACTGGACCGCCGGGTCGCCCAGGCGGATCTCGACGTCACGCAGCTCGTTCTCGAGGCTTTCGATCCGATCCAGCATCGATTCGAGGCTAGAGGCCCGAGAGGAACCGGCCGACCACCTCGATGATCTCGTCGTCGAAGCCGGGCTTGGGGTCATGGCGCTGCCCCTCGAGCCAGTGGACCTCGACCGGACCGGCGATAGCCGGGATGTGCTCGGCGAGTTCGGCGGGCGTGCCGAACGGATCACGATCACCATTGACGAAAAGCGAGGGCACGGCGAGAGCGGGAAAGTGCTCGATGCGTAGGCGCTCCGGCTTGCCCGGCGGATGAAGCGGATAGCTGAGGAGCACGACGGCGGCGGCCGGCAGGCCTTCGGCGATCGCCATCGAGCAGATCCGGCCGCCCATCGAGCGCCCACCAAAGGCAAGCTCGTCCGGATCGCAGCCGAGATCGCCGGCATACCGCTCGGCTTCCTCGATCACCGACGCGATCAGCTTGGGGGCCCGATCGGGCGCCTTGCGGCCCTCTGCGCGATACGGGAACTCCATACGACGAACCGGAAGGTCGAGTTGGTCCTCGAGCGCGACGAGGAGTCGATGATCGGCGCCACCACCGGCGCCGTGCGTCAGCAGAAGACCAGCGGGTGCACTCACGAGGCCAGAAGAATACGCCGGGCCTCGGTGATGTCGGCGATCCGCTGCGCCGCTTCGTTGTCGGCACCGCCGTGATCCGGATGGGCTTCGATCAGGCTCTGACGGAACGATCGCTGGATGGCGGACCGCTCGGGCGTACCGGCCTCGAGGTCGAAACCAAGGGTCCGCAACGCCCACCCGACGGGGTCGGCGAGTGCATCGGCCTGCAGCGAACCCGAGCCTCGGCCCGAGAGGTACACGAGCAACGTCGGCCCGATGTCGCCGTTCCACGAGATGCCCCGACGGATCGATGACAGCACTGCACCGCGCAGATGCAACGGCAACGACTGCACGGCGTAGATCGCGCCGAGAACCATCTGCCCGGGCAGGCCGCGCTCCTCCGCGAACGACAGGCTCAACTCGCCATCCTCATCGTGACGGAACAGCCGATGCGCGCTTCGGGTGAGGCCGATGCGGTCTTCCTGAAGCCGGTGCCGCAGACGCGGCTGAGGAATCCGCCGACCGGCCTCGACTTCGTGGGTCAGCGACACCAGATCCGGGATGAGATCGGGATCGAGTTCCGGTGTGAAACGGGCCGCGATAGCACCGAGGAGCACGCCACCGACGCCAGGCCCGGGGTCGCAGGGCAGCAACATGTTCCCGAGCGCGACCCGTCGCGTGGGCGCAATCGGACGCGAGTGGAACACCTCAAGTTCTGCCAACAACATTCGGCTGCTAAGCGTAGGAGTCCGGCGACACCTACTCCTTGTTCGGCGTCAGATCACGCGCTGGAGCGAATCCCGCATCCGGTGAGCGAGATCGACGATGTCCTCATCTTCGCTGTCGTCGGCCTCGAGCAGCTCGATCAGTTCTTCGCATCGCTGGCGCAGCGCCGACCACTGCGGAGCACCGAAACCGAAGGGGGTGGCGACGCCGGCGATACGGCGCCCGTGCTCGACGGCGGCCAACACGGCGGGGCCATCGTGAACGTCGCGCCGCAACCGATCGGTGGCGGTGAACATATTGGACAGCAGATCGTTCACCTCGAGACCGTCGAGTTCCTCCAAGCCCTCTTCAGCCGCACGGGCGAGTAAATCCTCGATCACCATCTCGACCTGCTCCTCGTCCTCCTCGTGCACGACGAGGTCGCCATCGGCATCGAACTCGTGAGGCACCGCAGCAGCGCCGAGTCGCTCGGCCAGGGCCGCCTGAAGCTCGCCGGACCAGCCTTCCATCTCGAAGGCGACCTGCTCCTTGTCGGGGTCGAGGTCGGTGTTTTCGGCCGACTCGACCTCCTCGATCAAGGCATCGACGGTCTCCTCGACCGACTCGTGCGCGAGCAGGGTGGTGCCTTGCCACGAATGTGGCACCTGGTCGGCGATCAACAGTTGGGCCAGCATCGCCCGGGTCTCCGACGCCCACTCGTGCAGTTCGTAGGCCAGCCACTCGCTGTCAGCGTCATCGACCAGATCCTCTTGGTCGATGACGAGGTCGGGACCGTCGGACTCATTGCGGCGGAACGGGTTGGGAAACGAAGGCACGGCGCCATGTTTGCACGTTCACTGGGCAGCCCTCACCATCCGATTCGACTACCGTCCGGGACATGGCGAACGCTCCCATCATGCCGGACCGCAACCTCGCACTCGAGCTGGTCCGAGTCACCGAATCGGCGGCGATGGCCGCCTCCCGTTGGATGGGTCGGGGTGACAAGGAAGGGGCCGACGGCGCCGCGGTCGATGCCATGCGCCACATGCTCCGATCCGTGTCGATGGACGGCGTGGTCGTCATCGGCGAAGGCGAAAAGGACGAGGCGCCGATGCTCTACAACGGAGAGCGCATCGGCGATGGCACCGACGCCGAAACCGACATCGCCGTCGACCCGATCGACGGCACGACCCTGACCGCCCTCGGCCGCGGCAACGCGCTGGCCGTCATCGCCGTGTCGCCCCGGGGCACCATGTACGACCCCGGTCCATGCATGTACATGGAAAAGATTGCGGTCGGCCCCGAAGCGAAGGGGGCAATCAGCCTCGACGCGTCGATCACCGAGAACCTCCACAATGTGGCCAAGGCGAAGGGTGAGGAAGTGCAGGATCTCACCGTCGTCATCCTCGACCGTGACCGACACGCCGACCACATCCGCGAAGTGCGAGCGGCCGGCGCTCGGATCCGTCTCATCCCCGACGGTGATGTCGCCGGCGCCATCTCGACCGCCTGGCCCGACGCTGGCGCCGACATCCTCATCGGCATCGGTGGCACGCCCGAGGGCGTGATCACCGCCGCTGCACTCAAGTGCATGGGAGGCGAGCAACTCGGACGCCTGTGGCCCCGCAACGATCGCGAACGCCAGCAGGCCATCGACCAGGGCTACGACCTCGACCGCATCCTCACCGTCGACGACCTCATCCAGAGTGACGACTGCTTCTTCGCCGCCACCGGCATCACCGACGGTGACCTGCTCACCGGCGTGCACTTCGACAGTCAAGGCGCCACGACCGAATCGCTCGTGATGCGATCGAAGTCGGGCACGGTCCGCCAGGTCACGGCCCGCCACCGGCTGGAGAAGGTCAGCGAGTACTCCGACATCGAGTACTGAAGCGAGGTATCAAAGTCTCGCCATCAACGAGGGGTCGGACCGACGCGAACAGATCGGCCAGCCGTGCGAGTATCTAGAAACGGTCGGCAGCGACCTTTGGAGCGGACGCGAGTTCCCGCATCCGGCCGAGAACATCAACTCCGAACTGGTCCCAAACAGCGAGCAGATCGACCAGCACCCAGTTCTCTCGGATCTTCAAACCGTTGGGCGTGTCCTCCACCCGCCAGAAGTCCAAGCTCCGCATCGTGATGGGCTGGCCATTCGCCGGGATACCCAACCACCCGTCGCCGGTGAAGGTCATCGACATCCCGGGCCACGCCGTAACACCGACGTAGGGGCCGTCACCGAAAAAATGCGACTCGCCCCGATAGCCGCCGCGCCGGTCGGGCATAGCTTTCAGGAAGGGAATCTGATGCCAGTTCCGAAAACCGGAAATGCCCCGCGCCGTCCCGATACCAGCCGGTCCGTACCAGGAGAACTTCTCGTGCCACCAATGGTCAAGGCGCATGACGTCCTCCGGCTCTGTTGGGTGCTTGACCATGTCGGTGAGCATCCCGGTGACGTGGGAGGCGGACCGAGCTGACCACTCCTCGTCGCGAGGCCCTGTGCGAAGCCCGTCGCTGGTCGCAGGTGCAGGCGGCGACCACGTCCGTCCGAGGCTTGCGCCCATTGGCCAAACGCCAGCCTGCATCATCACCTCGGGGATATCCCAGAGCGCCTGCATCTCCACGATCCGACCCTCCTCGACCCGGTAGAACTCGTGGAAACGCATCGCCGCCTGATGACCGGTCGGCGGAATGCCGAGGAATGGCCGAGCAAACGTTCCTGTGTAGAAGCCGGCACATCCNACCCAGGTCGCACCAAACGGGTCATCACCCGCCATCACGATGTAATCGCGCCGCTCGACGTCGGGCCATGCCCGTTCGAGAACATCCAGCGCGCCGCATGCGAAATCGGCAGCGTTGCCAAGCGTCTCGAACGGGAACGCAAGTTGAAAGACGGCGTCCGGAGCAGCCGCATCAGCAAAGGCAGACCGAATCCCAGACGCATCCCAGTCGTACATGACGGCACGGACTGGGGAGAGGAGATCGCGGGCAGCGGCGAATTGATCNCTCATGACAGACCCTCCAACAGGTCGACACCACATTGGGCGGCGAAATCAACAAGATCAATGAGAACCCAATTTTCATGGAGCTTGTCACCTCGACGGACGTAGAAATCCATGATGTTCTGACCGATCGGTGTACCGGTCGGTTCGATACCCCGGAACGATTCGCCTGTGAAGTCGCCCCGAAGACTCGGCCAACCCGTGAACGCTGCTGTGAGACCATCCGCGATTCGGGCCTGATGGAATCCTCCCCGCCGGTTCGGGAACGACGACACGCTAGGTCCCTGAGCGAAGTCCTGAAATTCCTGGAAGCCGAAGGTGGAGCCGATGCCGTGCGGCCCGTGCCACACCATGTCGTCGTGCCAATAGGCAGCCATTCCCATCGACTCGAGATCGCGACCATCGAGTCGGTTNCAGCCGCCGAGCATGGCTTCGACCAGCTCCAAGGTGTGCTGCGACTCGGCATAGTGCGACGTTCCCTGCACGATTCCGTTGGCCTCCGCTGGGCCTGGAGGGAGACAGTTGCGACCGGGAGGTTCGGGGAGAAGATGGATGCCAGACTGCGCAGCAAGGCCGAGCACGTCGAAGAGCATCCGGACCTCCACCGTCGCGCCGTTCTCGACCCGGCTGAAGTTGCCGTATCGAAGCGAGACCCGTTGGCCCGATGGCGGGATACCCCACAGGCCTTCCGTGAAGACGCCGCTGAGATGACCGGTATGCGCAACCCAGACCTGATCCTCCCACACGCCGCCCAGGAACAAATACGGCTCCCAGTCGGGCGAGGTCAACGAGACCGTGAGTTGGTCACCGATCGTCTCCTGTGCGGCATCGAAACCGTCAAGCCGCCCGATTGGTGCCGACGCATGCACGACAACATCGCGGTGCAGCGACGTGGCGATTTCGCCCGACCAAGCACGCCATACAAGACGCTTGGCAGCGACGACGTCGTCGATTGTCGGGCTCACCAGAGTCGTTCGGATGCACGCCGCGCGCCCTCGGCCAACGATGCGAGCTTCGTGTATGCGATCTCCGGGTCAATTCCTGCGTAGCCGGCAAAGGTCGAAAACCCACAGTCGGTGCCTGCGATGACTCGCTCACGACCAACAATTCCGGCAAACGTCTCGATGCGCTGGGCAATCAATTCTGGATGTTCAACGAAGTGCGTGGTCGTGTCGATGACGCCCGGGACGAGGATGAGGTCGTCGTCAAGGTCCGCCTCAGCGAAGACCGACCACTCGTGGGCATGACGAGGATTGGCCGCCTCGAAAACGAGCGCCTGTGGTTTGGCCTTCAGGGCAATCGGCAGCACCTGGCTCATCGGAGCATCGTGGGTGTGCGGACCCTCGTAGTTCCCCCAGCAAATGTGGAGCCGCATGCGATCGGCCGGGATTGCGCNTACTGCATGGTTGAGCGCCTCGACATGGATGTTGGCGAGCCTCTCGTAGTTCTCGTCAGGCTGACCTTTGAACATCATGTGGCGACCAAGCCCGAGATCGGGCGAGTCGAGCTGCAAGACGTACCCGGCGGCCACGATCGCTTCGTACTCGGCCTGCATCGCGTCGGCGAGCGCATAGAGGTACGTCTCATGGTCGCCGTAATGGGCATCGGGCTGGAATAGGGCAATCACGCCTGGAGACGCCGCGTTCATGAATCCCTCGACGGGCCGGTGGACCGCTACCGCGGCTGCCATGTTCGAGATGTCGTCCTGGCAGGGTTGCATGTCCTTTAAGGCGATCGGCGCAACACACTGCGGCCGCTGGTAGGTGGGAGTGCCACCGGTCGTGGCCTGGCGTTCAAGAAACGAGGGGAATGCCTCCAGGTCAGCCGGCGCACGGCGGTCACTGTCNCCCTCGAACCCGGTGATGCGGTCCTTGATGTAGGTGGCGTAGCTCAGCTTTGACATCTCGCCATCCGACACGATGTCGACGCCGACCTGCACTTGGCGGGCAACAACCGCCTCCACTGCCGCAGCGATCTCGGCGGCGTGCGCCTGAAGGTCGATAGCCTCGCCCCGCTCGAGAGCGAACACGCCGTCGGTGACTGCCTGATTGCGCGGCAGCGACCCGACGTGGGTGGTGAGGATGCGGTCGATGCTCTGCTCCACGTTCAGTCCCGGATCGCGAGGTGTGACGTCTTATCGAAGAAGTGGAATTTGCTTGCGTTGACGGTGATCTGGATCGTCTCGCCCACGTTTGCCTCGGTCAGCGGCGAGAATCGCCCGGTGCACCGAGAGCTGGACTCGTCGCCGAGTTCGTCGAGTGCGTCAGGATCGCCTGAGTCGACATGTGGCGCATCGACACCAAAGTGGACAAGCGTCTCCGCGCCCAATGCCTCTCGCACATCAATGGTGGCGTGGATGCGCTGGTCACCGGGATGGTCCGGGAAGATTGCCGCATCATCAAGATCCTCGGGTCGGATGCCGACCACAACCGGTTGATCGAGATAGCTAGCAAGCGCAGGGCGAGCCTCGATCGCTTCGGTGGGCACGGCGATCGACTGCGACCCGAGCTGCACGCTGTATGCGCCCGTCGAACCGTCCCGGCTGACAACACCCTCGAACAGATTCATCGACGGCGAGCCGATAAAGGCGGCAACGAAGACGTTGTCGGGATTCGCGTAGAGGTTCTCGGGGGCATCGACCTGCTGAAGGTGGCCGTCCTTGATGACAGCAACCCGGTCGCCCATGGTCATTGCTTCAACCTGATCGTGGGTCACGTAGAACGTCGTGACGCCGAGTTCGCGTTGAATGCCAGCGATGTCGGCTCGCATCTGCACGCGCAGCTTGGCGTCGAGATTCGAAAGAGGCTCGTCCATGAGAAACAGCTTGGGACGACGCACGATCGCACGACCCATCGCCACACGCTGGCGTTGGCCTCCGGAAAGCTGGCCAGGCTTCTTGTCGAGCTGCTCCGTGAGTTCGAGGATTTCGGCCGCTTCCTGAACCTGGCGGTGCAGCGCCCCCTTCTCTACCTTTCGGAGCTTCAAGGGAAACGCAATATTTTCTCGCACTGACATCTGCGGATAGAGCGCGTAATTCTGAAACACCATGGCGATGTCTCGGTCCTTCGGCTCGACCTCATTCACGGTCTTGCCGTCGATGACGAGCGAACCGTCCGTGATGTCCTCGAGCCCGGCAATCATCCGAAGTGCTGTCGATTTGCCGCAGCCCGACGGCCCGACGAGCACCATAAATTCACCGTCCTCAAGCTCCAGACTCAGGTCAGTAACAGCTTGGAAGCCGTTCGGGTAGACCTTGGTGATCTTGTCCAGGGTGACGGGAGCCATCACTCCCCTCCTTCTCGTTGTTGAGGGCCGTCGGAAACGGTCGCATCGTTGACATGCAAATCCTGGAGATGGGGCGGAACCGGCGGGGTGCGCTCACCCCGGTCGAACGCCTCCCAGCCTTCACCGTCGAACACGTCAACACCGATCTGGGCCAGGACATGCGGAAAGTCGACCATGACCCAGTTGTCGACGATCTTGCCATCGACGACCTTCCAGAAATCCATGTAGCGGATCTCGATGCGCTTGCCCGTGGGTGGGACCCCCATGAAGGTTCCACCGTGCGTCGCCTCTTGGCGGCCGAATGCTGCTGCCCACTCACCCATGTAGAGGCGGGCTTCGTCAATACATACCTTGTCGTGAAAGGCGGCCTGGAAGGGCTTTTGCCAGTTGTCCTGGAATTCGCGGACGCCTTGCTTTGTGCCGCAGCCGGTGTTGCCCATCCACCGGAACGATTCCGAGAAGAACTCGTCGATGTCAGCAACCCGATGATCGTTGAGTCCGTCGACCATGCCCTCGATAACTGCGCGGGTTGCATCAGTCTTCGACATGTCGGTGTGGCGGCTCAGGACAGCCTGCTCGGGTCGGTTCATGGCCATCAGAGATCCTCCTGACCGGTGAGCTGGCGCATCCGCGCGAGCACGTCGAGGCCTTGCATGTGGAGCCAATGAAGCAGGTCGATGAAGACCCAGTTCTCGGCGAGCTTGTCGCCATCACGGCGATACACGTCGACGACGCGCATGTCGGCGGGGCGCGACGCAGGAAGACCGAGAAAGCCGCCCGACGGCACGTTGGTGAGGTTCGCCCAACCAAAGAAACACGCGTAGTTGCCCTCGGCGAATCGCGCGATGTGGCCGTTGAAGGTCTTGCCTTCGAGGTTCATCCTGAACGGATATTGGTGCTGTTGCTGGTACCGGTCGATCGTGTAGGTCGCTCCGATCCCCTCGGGACCCGACCAGATCATGTCCTCATGCCAGGTTTGGGCGAGGACATCCCTGGGCATGCGGTCACCGCTGGACTCAGCGTCGCCATTGGCCTTGGACAGCACCTCGACCATCCGGTGCACGAGATCCATGGTCTTCGCCCCTGCAGCTGGGTCCTGTGGTTCGAGCAGCACACCGTCGTGGGTCATGGGACCGGGATGGATGTGTGATGACCCCGTCGACGGAGGCAGTGGGTACTGGCCCGCCTGACGCATCACACTCAAGACATCGACAAACATCGCTGTCTCAGCGATCTGATCACCTACGACCCGATGGAACTCGGCGTATCGCAGGAACACCATCTTGCGAGTCGGCGGAATGCACAGCCACGGCCGATCGAACAGGCCCAGCAGATGCCCCATCTGACAGACCCACACGTCAGCCTCGCCACCTTCGACGACGGACTCGCCTGCGAGGAAAACATCGGCACGACGCTGGAGAGGCGAAAACGCTTCGAGGGTCGGGACCCAAAAGGTCTCGGCAACGGCATCGGCACCCTCGTGCTCGTAAAACGGGTGCATACCGCGCCACGAGTAGTCGTCGGTGGTGTGCTTACGGAGCACGACGGCAACGTCGTCGACCGTCGCCGCATCCATGTCCTGGTAAAACTCGAGGACGACCTGCTTGGCGTGTTGAAGATCGCCCATGTCAGCCCTTTACCGCTCCGGCGCCGAGGCCTTTCACCAGGTGCTTCTGGAACAAGATGATGACTAGGACGATCGGCAGCGTGATCGACACCGATGCCGCGGCGGCTTCGGTGATCGTTCGTGAACTCTCACCACCGGTCAATGAGACGATGGCGACCGGCAAGGTCCATTCAGTCGGCGCCAGTACACGAACGAACAGATACTCGTTATAGGCGAGGAGCAGCGTGAAGAGGCCGGTAGCGATGATCGCCGGCCACATGACGGGGATGATGACCTTGCGGAACGCCTGAACCCGAGTTGCCCCGTCCATCATCGCGGCTTCCTCGAGTTCCTTCGGTACATCCATAAAGAACGAGCGGAACATCCAAATCGTGAACGGTTGGTTCACCGCAACGAGCGCCAGGACGATACCGAGGCGGCTGTCGAGGATCTGCAACTCGTCGATGAAGGGGAAGTCGATTAGCGGAAAGTCCCAGTCGGAGAGTCCGCTGTCGCGCAACCACCGATCGACCCGGTTGGCGCCAAAGAAATACGGCAGCACAAAGGCCGTCCGGGGAAGAGCACGAAAACCGAGTGCCACAATCAGGATCACAGCGCCAGAGATCCCGGTGTAGCGAGCGAGGCCGTAGCCCGCCAGGAGACCGATCGTGAGCGAGATCAACATGGTCAGCACCGTCACGACGATGCTGTTGATCAGGAACTCGTAGGTCGATTCAGTCTCCCAGATCTTCGGGAAGCGCCACAGCCCGTACCAGAGGGTCATCACAACGCCGCCGATGAACCAATTCTTCGGATCCCACTCCTCACGGGTGCGCATCAGGAAGACGATGATCCCGACCAGAACCAGGTACCAGACCACCGGCCAGACTCGGACGCCATCGGCAATCCACAGCAAGTGAAGACCCATGACGGCGAGGTAGCCGAGGAACCAGGGGCGACCATCGCCACCTCGGCGATTCATCACGCCGAAGAAGGCCATAACGGCCAGAACGGCAAGGACGTACCAGAGAACGTTCCAGAGGCTGGCTTCGCCATCCTCGAACCGGTCGGTGTCGAGCCAGAAGTTGCGATAGGCGTTCCCGGTGGTCTCGTAGCCCCAGAGCACCGGCTCCTTGGACGCCACATCTCGGGTGAACTTGATCGAGGTTTGCATCGTCCAGACGAACGGCAGGACGCTCCATACGACGAGGACGATCAGGGTGAAATGGAGACTGATTCGGCTCAGGACATTCGACGCGCGCATCTCAGTTTCGCTCCTCGATCTGGTCCTTGTAACTGCGGTACAAGAACGGAATGAGCACGACAAAGATGCCGATCACAGTGAGGATCGACATCGCGTTGCCTTTGCCGACCCGCCCGATATCGAAGGCGGTAGCGGTCCGGACGTTGTAGACGGCCAGAGTGTGGGCGTCGGTGAACCGGTTCCCGGTCCAGACAAAAACTTGGTCGTAGACCCGGTACATGTCCATGATCGAGATCAGGGCCACGAAGAGGATGAGGGTCCGGAGGTGCGGCAGAGTCACGTGCCAGAGTTGGCGCCAGAAACCGGCGCCGTCGATCTGTGCTGCCTCGACCCGTTCTCCGGGAAGGGTCTGCAGGCCGGCGAAGAACGTGATCATGGCGAACGGGGTCACCGCCCAGACCAGTTGGATCACGATCAGCCACCGGACGTTTCCGGCCGTGACCTCGAACGGTGAGTCGAAAACGACCTCGTAGAGCCAAGAGAGAAGACCGCCACGATCGAAAAGATCCTTGTACACCAACGAGCCGACAACCGGCGTGACGATGAATGGAGTCAGCAGCGCCGCCATATAGAACGACCGGCCGCGAGTGACTCGATCAAGGAGCAGGGCCACACTCAAGCCCAAGAGCATCTGAATCGGCACCACGATCATGACGAGGAGGATCGTCCATCGGGCTGCGGCCCAGAACTCCGGGTCGGTAAGCAGATCTCGGTAGTTCTGCAGGCCGATGAACTCCGGGTTCTGCAGGTCGCGAAGTGTCAGTCGTTGGAAACCCAGCCAGATCGTGGCCACCAAGGGCACGACCATCAGGGACAACATCACGGCGACACTCGGCACCGTGAAACCCCAGAACGTCCGTTTGTTCATCCGCTCCCCCGCGGTGTGTGGATAGGGGCCCTCCCCCGGGGCGGTGCCGTTGCCGACACCGCCCCAGGTCCTGGAGGCACCGTATGTGGCCTTAGCTGAGCAGACCCTGTTCGCCGGCTTCGGCGAGGTAGGCCTCTTCGGCGGCAGCAAGCGCATCTTCGACGGACGTGCCGTCAAGAATGGTCACCAGCGCCTCACCCAGCTTGGCGCGGGCGATGCCGGCAGCCGGGTGGGTCAGGTCGGCACCACGGCCGTTGACGAGGGAGGCTTGGGCGGCAGCAGCGTCACGCGGACCGTTGGGGTGGCTGACGCCGGTTCGGGTCACGAGGCCGAACTCAGCAGCAGCTTCCATCGACTCGAGATCGGTGGCAGCAAGCGCCGCAAGGAAGATCGCGTCCACATCACCCTCGACGCCAACCGGGATGCCCCAGCCGTCGATGTAGGCGGGAGCGGCCGCAATGCCCTGACCCGACGTCAGTGCCTGGGCGTACTGGATGTCACCGACAACGGTCGATGCTTCAGGGTCGTCCATGGCAGCTGCACGAGAAGCCCACGTGTGACCGAGAATGGCCTCGCCGGTCTGGAAGGCGGCCTGAAGGTCGTCGGTGCTGTAGCTGGCCGACGCGTTCGGGGCGCACTGTTCCCACATGTTCTTGAGCGTGGTCGCAGCCTCGATACCCTCGGGGCTGTTGAAGTTCGGCTGACCGGTCGTGGGGTCGATCGGCGACACGCCGAGCGAGCCAAGGACCGAGTCGAACTCGATCTGCCAGGCCCAACCGGCCGACAGCATGTAGAGGAAGCCGATGTCGTAGCCAGCATCCTGGATGGCGGCGCACGCAGTGAAGGCCTCGTCGAAGGTGGTCGGAACCTCGACACCGATCTCGGCGAGAGCCGGCTCGTTGTAGAACACGTGCATGGTGTTCGACACCATCGGCACGGCGTAGATCTGGCCGTCGATGGACGCCATGTCCCAGAACGCTTGGTCGATCTGATCCAGATCGAACTCATCGCGGTACTTGTCGACAAGATCGTTGAGCGGCATCAAGAAGCCCTGGTTGGCAAGCTCGCCGATGAACGCGTTGGAGCCCTGGTAGAGCTCAAAGGTCGGGGCGCCGGTAGCGGCGTCCTGCGTCATCGCGCTGCGGGCCTCCGTGCTGTCGAGGAACTGGTAGTTCAGCTCGTAGTTGCCGTCGGTGCACTCCTCGAGTTCCGCCGCAAAGGCGGTGATGATCGGGAACTCCCAGCCCATCACGTCCAGCTCGACGGTCTCCTCGGGGTTGGGAATGGCACACTCGTCGGAGATGAGCTCGGCGACCACCTCGTCGTCGTGCTCCTCACCGTCGTCGTGGTCGTCGTCGGTTGCCTCCGACGACGAGTCGGATTCGCCTGCGGTGTCTTGCGAGGCAGTGTCACCTTCGTCGTCATCGCCGCATGCGGCACTCACGACCGTGAACGCCAAGAGGACGGCCAGGAGCCGCCACCAGCGCTTTGTTGTTGCATTCATGTGGAATACCCCTCCATGGTGGGTTGTGTGTGGACAGTGGTGATCCAGCCGCGGAGCGCTGAGGACAGCGCCTCGGGCTGATCGAGTGTGACGAGGTGTCCAGCCCCATCGAACCCGACCAGCTCCGCATCGGATCGGTAGGCCACCAGCTCTGCGTGCAGGGCGGGCGGACAAACGGCATCGGCGAACCCAAAGCCGACGAATACTGGGCCGGGGAAGCGGCTCAGCTCTCGACGACGATCACGGGTGCGATGCAAGAGTGCATGGTTCTGGTTCAAGAACGCCTTAGGGCCGATCGCCATCGCCATGTCGACGACGAGCGGGCCGTGGGTGATGGGGTCGACGGAAAGGCTGGGAACCATCTCCTCCACGACAACGGGAAGCAGCCCGGCACGAACATCGGATTGCCAGCGTTCGCGGCGTTCAACCTGGGCCGGATCGACGGGTGCCAGGTTGGTATCGAGCAAGGCAAGCCCTGCGACACGCTCTGGCGCAAGGCCCGCAATCTCGGCAGCAACGATGGCGCCGAGCGAAAGCCCGATGGCGATGAAGCGCTCAGGGGCATCGGCGAGGACGTCTTGCGCCATGCCGCCGATCGAGTCGCGGCTCGTCAGGTCGGCGTGCACGATCGAGTGTTCGCCGAGGTCGAGCGCAGCGAACACTCGATCGTCACACAGCGAACCGGGCAGCAACACGATCGGCAGGCTCACGACCCGACCCTCCGCAAGAGCGAGATCGGAGCTGTTGCGCCTGCGGCATCGAGCCCCCAGCCTGCCTCGGCAGCCGCCGTGGCGACGTCGGCGTGCCACTCGAGCCGGGTCGGAGAGTCCGACCCGTTGACGATGACGGCAAGGGCGGGTTCGGCACCGATATTGAGGAAGTCACGCCAAACCCCGCTTGGCACCGAGACGATGCTTCCTGGTGACGGCGCCTCGCGTTCACGTTCGTCGCCTTCGCCGAGAACGATCTCCCAATCGCCCTCGACGCAGAACATCACCTGCGTGTCGCTGTGCCGATGGATCCCCGTGCGCTCTCCCGGCGCGACACGTAGCCACTCAAGCGAGAAGCCGTGCGGGGTGGTGATCGGCGGCTGCTGATGGCGGTCCTGACTCATGCCGTGACCCACAACAGGAGCCAACTCGCCACCAAGACCGTCAACAAAGGACGACAGCAACGCCCTTGAGGACCACGCGAGGTCGTCGCGGCCGACACGACGGGCAGCGAGGTCAGCGTCGCTGTACCAGTCGATGTCGCCAAGCTGATCGGCCGTGAGCGGCTCGATCACGTCGGCGGGGACGGCCCCTTCGGCCTCAATGACAGCGTTGTCGAGGCCGAGATACAGCCCCGTCTCGGCGGCCCGCTCGAGGACCGACGGTGCCCAGATGATTCCGCCCGTGTTGTCCTCTCCAAGAACCACGAAAAGCCAGCCGTCGTCGGGCCCGGTGTTGGTGAAACCTCGGAAGATCCACGGCGGTGCGCTGAAGACGTCACCGGCACGAACGGTGAGGGTCTGCTCAGCGTGCTCACCGAAGTCGAAGCGCCATTCACCCCGAGTGCAGAGGAACAATTCGACCGTGTAGTGCAGGTGTGGGTTGTTGGTGACACCGTGAGGCATCGAGGCAGCACCCACGTTGAAGCCATGCGGTTCGACGAGGTTGATGGTCTGGGCTGCGTTCTGCGAGACACCAGGGCCGATGAAGGAATATGACGCCTTTCCGACCGAACCTTCGATCTTCACGTCAACGAAGGCGCTCGTGTCAGCAACGAAGTCCGACGGTTCGATGATGCGCCGGCGGAGGCTCGACGTCTCAGGCGGCGTGATGGTCATGCCACCCCCAGAGGTCGGCCACCATCAACGTTGACGATGGAACCGGTACTGCACGGGAGATCGCGGATGACCGCCGACACTGCGGCGGCGACATCATCACCAGTAGCAAGACGGCGAAGCGGTGTTGCGTCGCGTTGGGCGGCGATGACATCTTCGGGCATTCGGGCGGCGTAGTCCCCCATGACCCAACCCGGAGAGACCGACATGATCCGGATGGATGGGGCGAGGGCTCGGCCTAGCGAGCGGGTCATCGAGTCGAGAGCGGCCTTCGATGCGCAGTACGCAACGTTGGAACCCTGGCCGGTGATACCGGCGACCGAACTGATGTTCACGATGATCGGATCGGGTGCCGCCTCAAGCAGCGATCGAAATGCTCGAATCGTGGCGAATGGACCGCGCCAATTGGTGACGAAGATCTGGTCAATGAGGTCGTCGTCAAGGGCGTCGAGATCGTCGTGCGCGACCGGGCGAGTTACCCCTGCACAGTTGACAAGCGCATCGATGCGGCCCTCGGTGGAGGCGACGGCAGCAGCGACGGCCGCGAGCGCCTCGCTGTCATCGACCGGGACCTGCAGTGCTCGATGCCCTTCGCCGGTCAACTCGGACACGACTCGATCGGCGCGATCGACCGACGCTCGGTAGCCGACCAGGACACGCATGCCGTCGGACGCGAGCCGGCGACTAATGGCGGAACCGATACCGCCACCACCACCGGTCACGAGTGCGACGGGCGATGTCATCCCTGCGCCCCCGAATAGCGCTCAACACGGATATCGGCCTGCGCCTGGTGGCCAGCGAAGTTCTCGATCGCGCACAGCCGGCTGCAGTACTCCCCGATCATCGCAGAAGAGGCCGGGTCCGAGACCCGCTGGTAGGTCACCGTCTTGATGAACTTTCCGACCCACAGGCCACCGGTGTAGCGAGCCGCACCCTGCGTCGGCAGCGTGTGGTTGGTACCGATGACCTTGTCACCGAAGGACACGTTGGTCATCGGACCGAGGAACAGCGCTCCGTAGTTGTACATATTGGCCAAGAAGAAGTCATCGTCGTTCGTCATGATCTGAACGTGCTCGAACGCCATCTCGTTGGCGATCTCGAGCATCTCCTGGTTGTCCTCGCACACGATGACCCGCCCGTAGTCACGCCACGCGACTGCTGCGATATCCGCCGTGGCGAGGGTCTCGAGCTGACGATCAACCTCGGCGATCGTGGCGAGTCCGAGTTCTCGGCTCGTCGTGAGGAGCACAGCAGGTGAGCTCGGGCCGTGCTCTGCTTGACCAAGGAGATCGGTTGCGCAGATCTCCGCGTCGACCGTGTCGTCGGCGACAACGAGCGTTTCCGTGGGACCGGCCGGCAAGTCGATACCGACGCGGCCATAAAGCTGTCGCTTCGCCTCGGCAACAAAGGCATTGCCAGGACCCACGATGATGTCAACCGGATCGACAAACTCGGTGCCGATCGCAAGCGAAGCGATCGCCTGGATGCCACCCAGGAGATAGATCTCGTCAGCGCCAGCAAGGTGCATTGCGGCGACCGTCTCGTTGGGCACGGCGCCGTTGATCGGCGGGGTGCACGCAGCGACACGGGGTACACCTGCGACCTTGGCCGTGAGCACACTCATGTGCGCTGAGGCGACCATTGGGTAGCGGCCGCCCGGAACATAGGCGCCAACGGCGCGCGCCGGGATGTGCTTGTGGCCGAGCGTGACGCCCGGCAGGGTCTCGACCTCAACGGGCAGCATCGAGTCAAGTTGGGCCTGAGCGAAGCCGCGGATCTGCGTTTGAGCGAACTTGATGTCGGCAATCGTCTCGGGAGCGACGCTCGCAACTGCCGTTTCGATCTGCTCCGGGGTGAGACGGAACTGTTCGGGCTCCCAGTTGTCGAACTGGGAGGACAGTTCGCGAACGGCGGCCTCACCGCGGTTCTCGATGTCGGCGATGATGCCGTGCACTTTCTCGGTGAGGGCGAAGTCGGCGCCGTGAGCGCCCTTGGACGTTGCGTCCTTGAGGATCTCAGCCATGGTCCTTCCTGGATTCGAAAATGGATGAAGACTTCGTGGTGCGGCCGAGGCGGAGCTCGCCAGCAACGACGATGTCGGCGGGCTCCGGCTCGGATGGTCCGAGGAGAAGCGCAATCGCCTGCTCGACGAGCAACTCGACAGGCTGGGTCAGCGTGGTGAGGTCGTAGCCAGCCCACGAGGCCTGTGGAAGACCATCGAAGCCGGTGACCATGACCTCGGTAGGCACCGAGACTCCCCGGTCCTCCAGCGCATCGATCACCCCGAACGCAAGCTCATCGCCCGCCACCATGATGGCGTCGGGAAGCTCGCCGAGTTCGACGAGCTCGCGTGCTGCGCCGTAGCCATGCTCGTAGGCCCACCCGCCAGACTCGGTGTAGGGACAGGCGATACCAGCCTGAGCAAGCGCTTGCGCCGCACCGCGATAGCGGGTCTGGTCGGTGGAGGTCGCAGCAACACCACCGATGTACGCCACCCGACGTGCACCGTTTTCGACGACGTGAGCCGCAAGGCGGCGCATACCGAGATCGTTGTCGACCGAAACCGACGGCACGAGGCCGGAGGCAGCCGGCTGGTTGAACGCTACGAGCGGCAACTGCTGTGATCCGACGCGCGCAAGGCGCCCGGCATCAATGCTCGCTGATGCGAGGATCACACCATCGACGCGGTACTGCGCAAGCGAGGTGAGCACGTCCTCGAGTTGGGCCGGGTCGGAGAAGCTGAAGAGGAGCAACTGCTGACGGCGATCGGCGAGTTGCTTGGAAAAGGCGGTGAGGACGCTTTGCCAGTACTCGCCGACTGACGGCACGACGGCAGCGATGATGTTGGTGCGCTGAGACTTCAGACTGCGGGCAATGGCGTTCGGCACATAACCGAGTTCGGCAGCTGCTGCCTCGACCCGCTTGCGGGTTGCCGGAGCCACCTTCTCGGGGCTCGAGAAGGCGCGCGCAACGGTGGCTTGAGAAACACCGACGTGGGCTGCGACATCCGTCGACGTCACAGAACCCCCGGCACGCTGTGAGGTACTCCCAGCCAAACCGCTTTCCTTTCGCGAACCGTGACAGCATTGATGACTACGTAGTCATTTGTCAAGCGCAGGCAGGTGAATCATTCACCACGCCGCTTCGAGATCAGCCCGTCGCGAGCAGGATCTGTTTCCAAACGGCCGTCTCGTCGAAGATCACGAACTCTCGACGAAGACCCCACGGTCCGTACTCGGCGTGGCTCAGACCCATCACATGAACCGGCGCGCCGGTCGGCGCCCCGAACGCACCCCAGCCACTATGGGTGCCATCAAGCGACCAGCGGATCGCAGCCCGCGGTGCGGACCCGTCGTCGTTGCGGCCGATCTGATGGTGAATCGTGAAGGTGGCGTCAGGGAATGAGGACCGCAGACCCAACCAGAACTCGTCGGCATCAGACCAACCGTGACCGGTGACTCCCCCAGGCAATTCGAGCTGGCAAGCTCGGTCGTAGTCGCGCTCGATGGCGGCAAAGTCAGCGGCCATGATCGCGTTGAGGGTCGCGGCGTAGCGATGACCGGGCTCCCCGTCATTTCCCGTTCCCGTGTAACCGCCCTGCCGGTCGATTGCAGGCGTGAAAGGACGCACGCACGCCTCGTAACCACCTTCGGCCTCGATCAGGTCGGCGGCATAGCGCTTGGGGTCTATGCCGAGCTGCCGCACGATGGCGCCCTGGTCACGAATAAGCCACTCGTCGAAAATCTGATTGTCCTTTGCCGCACAGTCGGCGATGATCCGGTACCTCAGCTGCGCACCGGATGCAGCGCCGTAGACGCCATCGCCTGCGTGCGTTGCCGTGGAGTAGATCCGGTGGCTCGAGAGGAATCCGCTCTCCTCATCCCCCGACCAGATGACGTCCTCGCCCAGCAACTGGCGGTCCGGGAATTCGGCAAGTGTCGCCATGGTGGCCGCGATCACACCCTGATTACCGACAACGACTCCACTCGGCGAGCGCACGACGATATCGGCGGCGTAGTAGTCGTTCAGGGTCGAAATCCCTCGGTCTTCCCAGATCTCCTTGGTGATCTTGATGATGTAGTCGGGCAGGTCTGCGAACGTTGGATCAAAGCCCTTCATGGACGCGACCGTATGACTACGTAGTCAAGCTGTCAATGAAGCGACCGACACAGGCATCTCCGTGTGGCATGCTGCGATCATGTCGAACCCCGATGTCCGAGCTGCCGTCGCCACCCCTGCGCTGCTTGGCGAATGCCCACTTTGGGCACCCGAAGAAGGCCTCCTCTACTGGCTCGACATCGAGGGGCGGGTCCTCCACCGATACGACCCAACGGCCGGCACCAACGAAACCCGTGGCATGCCAGGACGGCCCGGCGCTGCTGCGCTCGGCCCCAATCCGGGCGAGCTCATCATCGCAATGGAACATGAACTCGTCCGCTTTTCTTGGGACGACCCTGCCTCACTCCAACCGATCCGTGCGCTCGAAGCGGCCAGAACCGGAAATCGACTGAACGACGGCCGGACCGACCCAGCAGGTCGCTTTGTCGTCGGTTCCATGTGGGCGGACCCGGCAGCCGGAAAGGCCACCGGCACGCTCTACCAGGTGGACGACACGGACTGTCATCACCTCCGAACTGGCGTCGGCTGCCCCAACGGACTCGCCTTCGACGCAGTTCGGCAGCGGGTCTATTGGACCGACACCCCGACCGAGCGCATCGTTGTTGCCGACTACGACGCCGAAACCGGCGCATGGGAGAACGAGCGACTGTTTTTCGACTACACCGACCTGCCCGGAAAGCCGGACGGTGCCTGCATCGACGTCGAGGGCGGGTACTGGTCTGCGTCCGTCTACGGCTGGGCAGTGATCCGGATCTCACCTGAGGGCACGGTCGATGCTCGCATCGACCTACCGGTTGAAAAGCCGTCGATGCCCGCCTTCGGTGGTCCGGGACTCGAAACGCTGTACGTGACGACCATCGGAGCGGGAGGCGGTGTTCCTTCGGCACCAGGCCGCGATGGGTTCATTCCCGGCTCATTGCTAGCGATCGACGGTCTCGGCGTAGCGGGCTTCACCGATCCGCCGTTTGCGGGCTGAACGCAAACGAGCCGAGCCATACGGCCCGGCTCGTTCCGTGATCTCAATGATCAGGTGGAGCTATTCGCCAGCTGCGACCCGGATCCGCACCTCGGCACGGGCCTTGTCGTAGGCGGCACCTGCATCGTCGGCATCGGCCGAGAGCGCCTGTTCCGCCTCAGCGAGGGCCCGCTCGGCTCGGGGTACGTCGATCTCGTCCTTGGCCTCGGACACGTCGGACAGGATCGTGATGTCGGTGTCGCTGACCTGCACGAAGCCGCGGTGGACGGCGAAAGTGTCGCGGGATCCGTCCTCTTTGACGACGTCGACCGACCACACCTGGAGGATCCCGATGAACGGGATATGACCGGGCTGGAAGGCAATGTCGCCACCCTCGACGGTGCGAGCGACGACCATCGAAGCCTCACCGGTGTACGACACCGATTCGGGAGAGACGACCTGGACGTTGAGCATGGTTCCTCTGTTCTCGGAGTGTTCCGATCAGCCGATCAGGACTCGGCCTGGAGCTCGGCAGCCTTGCGCTCGGCTTCCTCGGCGCCACCGACCATGTAAAAGGCCTGCTCGGGCAGGTGATCGAGATCACCGTCGAGCAACGACTCGAAGGAGTCGATCGTCTCCTCGACGGGCGTGAACACACCGTCCTGACCGGTGAACGCCTTGGCGACGAACATCGGCTGGGACAGGAACCGCTGGACCTTACGGGCCCGGTCGACGGTGATGCGGTCCTCTTCGGACAGCTCGTCGAGACCGAGAATGGCGATGATGTCCTGCAGTTCCTTGTAGCGCTGGAGGACCTCCTGCACGCGACGGGCCGTCTGGTAGTGACGGTCACCGACGACGAGCGGGTCGAGGATCGTCGACGACGACGCCAGCGGATCCACGGCCGGGTAGATGCCGAGCGCCGCGATGTCGCGGGACAGCTCGGTCGTGCCGTCGAAGTGGGTGAACGACGTGAACGGCGCCGGGTCGGTGTAGTCGTCAGCAGGCACGTACACGGCCTGGAGCGAGGTGATCGACTTGCCGCGAGTCGAGGTGATGCGCTCCTGCAGCTCGCCCATCTCGTCAGCGAGGGTGGGCTGGTACCCCACGGCGGAGGGCATACGGCCGAGGAGGGTGGACACCTCCGAGCCGGCCTGCACGAAGCGGAAGATGTTGTCGATGAACAGCAGCACGTCCTGGTTCTGGACGTCGCGGAAGTACTCGGCCATGGTCACGCCCGACAGGGCAACGCGCAGGCGCACCCCCGGGGGCTCGTCCATCTGACCGAAGACGAGGGCGGCCTTGTCGAGCACGGAGGTCTCACCGTCGCCCATGACGGTCTCGCCCATCTCGATGAAGAGGTCGGTGCCCTCACGGGTGCGCTCGCCCACACCGGCGAACACGGACACACCACCGTGGTTGGAGGCCACACGGGTGATCATCTCGGTGATCAGAACGGTCTTGCCCACACCGGCGCCACCGAACAGACCGATCTTGCCACCCTCCTTGTAGGGGGTGAGGAGGTCGATGACCTTCACGCCGGTCTCGAACATCTTGGCCGAGGGCTCGAGGGCGTCGAACGACGGGGCCGAGCGGTGGATATCCCAACGCTCCGGGGTGCCGTGCTCGGGCGTGTCGAGGCAGTCGCCCATCACGTTCCAGATGTGACCGAGGGTGCCGTCGCCGACGGGAGCCTGCACGCCGTGGCCGGTGTTGACCACTGGGGCGCCGCGGACGAGGCCGTCGGTCGGCTTCATGGCGATGGCACGAACACGGTTGTCGCCGATCTGCTGAGCAACCTCAGCCGGAACGTTGACCGCTTCGCCCTCGACCATGATGTCGAACTCGAGCTGGGTGTTGATCTCGGGCAGGGCGCCCGCCGGGAACTCGACGTCGACCACGGGGCCGGCGATGCCGACAATGCGGCCGTTCTTGAGGTCGTTCTCGGTGACAGTCATGGTGTGTGCTCCTGGGAGGAGTGGTGTGGTGTGGATCTTTGGTGGACCGGCCCGGGTGGGTCAGCCCTCGTTCGTGGGGTCGGAAGCGGTGGCGGACTCGGGCGTTGCGCCGATCTGGGCGAACATGCCCTCGAGATCGATCGCCTGAGCACCATCACCGCTCTCATCAAGCGCCTCGGCACCACCGACGATCTCCATGATCTCGGTGGTGATCGCGGCCTGACGAGCAGCGTTCATCTGACGGCTGAGCTTGGTGATCAGCTCTTCGGCGTTGTCGGTGGCTGACTTCATCGCCCGCTGGCGGTTGGCGTGCTCTGACGCTGCGCAATCGAGCAACGCACCGAAGAGGCGGGCCTCGATGTAGCGAGGAAGTAGCGCTTCGAGCACCGAGTCGGGCGACGGCTCGAACTCGAAACTGGCGGCGGCCTCCGCATCGCCACCGCCGGACTCGGCCATGACGGCGGTGTCCTCGAGCGGCAGGAAACGGCGGACCGACACGCGCTGGGTGCCCATCGAGATGAACTCGGTGTAGATGAGTTCAACCTCGTCGATTTCGCCACTGATGAACGCCGCAGCGACATCGTCGGCGATCCGGCGGGCGTCTTCGTACGACGGATTGTCGGTGAAGCCCTGGTAGTCGTAGTCGACCCGGTAGTTGCGGAAGGTGAAGTAGGCCGCCGCCTTCTTGCCGACGCAGAACAGGGCGTAGTCCTTGCCCTCGGCACGGTGACCCTGGAGCTGACGCTCCGCGGCACGAATCGGGTTGGTGTTGTAGGCACCGGCAAGGCCGCGGTCGCCGGCCATGACGATGAAGCCGACCTTCTTGACCTCGTCGGCTTGGCGCAGCAACGGGTGGTTGGTCTCGGCGCCGCCGGCCGCCAGGTTCTCGATGACCGAGGTGATCTGCCGCGAGTAGGGACGCGCTGCATCGGCGCGCTGCATCGCCTTCACCACGCGGGTGGCGGCGATGAGCTCCATAGCTCGGGTGATCTTTTTGGTGGATTGAACGCTGGAGATCCTGCGACGGAGCTCGCGTTCCTTACCTCCCGGCATGAGTTACCTCAGTCCTCGTCGCGGGTGATGTCTTCTTCGGGCAGGGTGGTGTCGGAGTCGACGAGCTCGGCCTGGGCATCGCCCTGGGCCTCGGCGTCGGGCTCGGCGCCAGAACCATCGGAGGTCTGGAACTGCTCGGCGAAGGCCTTGATGCCGGCTTCGAAGGCGTCCTCGTCGGGGATGACGCCATCGTTCTTGATCGAGTTCATGATGTCGGCGTGGCGGGTGCGGAACCACTCGAGGAGCTCGGCCTCGAAGCGCAGCACATCCTCGACAGGCAGGGCGTCGAGGTAGCCGCGGGTACCGGCGTAGATCGACACGGTCTGCTCGTCGACGGGGTACGGGCTGTTGACGCCTTGCTTCAGGAGCTCGGTCAGACGGTAGCCACGTTCGAGCTGGGCCTTGGACACGGCGTCGAGGTCGGAACCGAAGGCGGCGAACGCCTCGAGCTCACGGAACTGCTGCAGGTCGCCCTTCAGCGTGCCGGTCGCCGTCTTCATCGCCTTGACCTGCGCAGCCGAACCGACTCGGGACACCGAGATACCCACGTCGACGGCGGGGCGGATACCCGACTTGAACAGGTCGTCCTGAAGGAAGATCTGGCCGTCGGTGATCGAGATCACGTTGGTGGGAATGAACGCCGACACGTCGCCGGCCTTGGTCTCGATGACCGGGAGTGCGGTGAGCGAACCGGCGCCGAGCTCGTCGGAGAGCTTGGCGGCCCGCTCGAGGAGGCGCGAGTGGAGGTAGAACACGTCACCGGGGAAGGCCTCGCGGCCCGGCGGGCGGCGCAGCAGCAGCGACACCTGACGGTAGGCCTCGGCCTGCTTGGAGAGGTCGTCGTAGACGATGAGCGAGTGCTCGCCGTTCTCCATCCAGTGCTGGCCCATGGCGCAACCGCCGTAGGGAGCCAGGTACTTGAACGGTGCCGGGTCGGAAGCCGGGGCGACCACGACGGTGGTGTACTCCATAGCCCCGAGCTCTTCGAGCGTGGCAACCGACTGGGCAACGGTCGAGGCCTTCTGACCGATCGCCACATAGATGCACTTCACGCCCAGACCCTTCTGGTTCAGGATCGTGTCGAGCGCAATGGTGGTCTTGCCGGTCTTGCGGTCGCCGATGATCAACTCTCGCTGGCCACGGCCGACCGGGATGAGTGAGTCGATCGACTTGATGCCGGTCTGCATCGGCTCGTGCACCGGCTTGCGACCGGTGATGCCCGGCGCCTGGATCTCCATACGGCGGGGCTGCACATTGGTGAGCGGACCCTTGCCGTCGACCGGCTCGCCGAGCGGGTTGACGACACGGCCCAGCAGGCCGTCGCCGACGGGCACGGACAAGATGTCGCCGGTGGCGACCACAGTCTGGCCTTCCTCGATGCCTTCGACATCGCCGAGGACCACGGCGCCGATCGAATCCTCGTCGAGGTTGAGGGCGAGACCGACGAGACCGTTCTCGAAGCGGAGCATCTCGTTGACCGCCGCGTTGGGCAGGCCCGACACGCGTGCAATGCCGTCGCCGACCTCGAGCACCCGACCGACGGTGGTCTGCTCGACCGAGGGGGTGAAGCCCTCGAGGTTCGCCTTCAGCGCTGCGGTGATCTCATCGGTGTTGATCTGCAGATCAGCCATTTTCGTCTATCTCTCTGGTGTGAAGTTCTGGGTGGGGCGGTGAATCGTTGGAGTGACAGGTCAGCCGATATGGCTCTTGACCTGGGCGAGGCGGCTGCGGACGCTGCCGTCGATGACGGTGTCGCCGATCGTGGTGACGATGCCCCCAAGCACGGAGGGATCGACCGTCACGCGAACGTCGACATCCTTGCCGGTCGCCTGCTTGAGCGAGGCGGCGAGGCGCGACACCTGATCCTCGGAGAGGGCCACGGCGGAGCGAACCTCGGCGACGTCTCGGCCGCTGGCGGTGGCCAGCTTGGCGACGAGGGCCCGAGCGATGGCCGGGAAGTCACCGGCCCGACCAGCGCCGACGACGAGCGACACGGCGGCGGTCGTGACATCGGAGGCCTTCCCCTGGAGGAGGTCTTCAACGATCTGCTGACGGGTGGCGGCCGGCACGTGGGGGTCGGCGAGGGTGTTGCGCAACTCGTCGTTGGCTTCGAGGGCCTGGGCGAAGCGCAGGATCTCGTCGTCGGCCCCCGTATCGCCCTCGGCTCGCAGCACAGCGAGGAGAGCGGCGGCGTAGGCGTCGATGGTGTCGCTCATGAGATGGTCTTTCGTTCCGCGGTCAGCTGGCGCCGACGCTGGAGATGTAGTCGTCGATCAGTGCGGACTGGGTGGAGTCGTCGAGGTTGTTGCGCACCACGGCGTCAGCCGCAACGCGAGCCTGCTCGGCAACGGCGGCCCGAAGGTCGGCCAAAGCCTGGTCGCGCTGGGCGGCGACCTCGATCCGGGCCCGTTCCTTGGCCTCGGCGACGTCGCTTTCTGCCCGAGCGATCAGGTCTGCCTCGAGGCGGGTGGCCTGGTCGCGAGCGTCGGCAATGATCGCTTCGGCTTCGGCGCCGGCGTCACCGAGCGAGGAGGTCAGGGCCTCCAACTCGGCCTCGGCCTCAGCCTTGGCCTGCTCGGCCTCGGCGAGTTCGCCCTCGACCTTGGCAGAGGTCGCCTTCATGGCGGCCTTGATGGCAGGCACGCCCTTCATGACGAACACCACGGCGATGATAAGGAACGCAGCCGAGCCCCAGTAGAGCTCGTTGGGATCGCCGGGGATCCAGTTCCCGTTTGGTCCTTCGGCGGCGAAGATTCCGATCATGGTCGTCTCCTTCAGTCGGCCGAGAGGGCCTGGTCGATGACGGACTGCTGGTTGCCGGCGTCGAGATCACGGCCGAGCACGATCTGTGCGGCCCCGACGGCAAGCGACGAGACGTCGCCTCGCATGCCGGAAAGCGCTTCGGCTCGAGCCTCATCGATCTCGGCTTGTGCACTGCGCCGCATCTCGGCGATTTCCGTGTCGGCCTCGGCCTGCAGCGCAGCGCGACGCTCGTCGGCGGCGGCACGCGCCCCGGCGAGGATGGCGTTGGCTTCGGCACGAGCCTCCGCAAGGGTGGCCTCGTGGTCCCGGCGAGCCGAGCCAAGCGCAGCGGTGGCCGCATCGGCGGCGTCCTTGCCCGACTGGATGGTGCTGGAACGCTCCTCCATTGCCCGCAAGATCGGGGGCAGGAGGACGAACTTCATCATCGCCCAGAGGGCGAAGAAGAAGATCGCCGCCCAGACGATCTCGTTCTCGACGGGAATGACGGGGTTCGGCGGATCGCCGGCCTCTTCTTCGGCCGCTACAACGATGGCCAAGAGATTGATCACGGATTCACCTCAGGTGGTACGGGTGACGAACGGATGTTCAGAACAGTGCACCGGGTCGGCAAACGACCCGGGACGCCGACAGGCGGCGGAATCAGACGAACTTCAGAAGAATGAAGACGACGAAGCCGATGAGGGCGAGGGCCTCGGTGAAGGCGATGCCGAGGAACATCGTGGTCTGCACCTGGCCGGCCGACTCGGGCTGACGGGCCATGGCCTGCACGGCCTGACCGACGAGGTAGCCGATGCCGATGCCCGGGCCGATGGCGGCGAGGCCATAGGCCATACCGGCGCCGCCGGCGGCCTCGATGTTCTGGAGGTCAGCTGCCTCGATGTCCTGCGCAATCTGGGCGAGAACGCTCATTGTGGATGTGCTCCTGTTTTGGGGTTTCTGCCGGCCATGACCGGCGGGATCTTGGTTGGGACTGGGGTACTCGACCGGGCGATCAGTGCGCCGGGTGGAGCGCGCCGCCGATGTACACGGCAGCAAGGATCGTGAAGACGAACGCCTGGATCAGCGACACACCGACCTCGAAGGCGGTGAAGGCCACAAGGCCGGGGAAGGTGCCGATCTGGATGAGGACCAGCGCCGAGGCCGACCAGACCGAGATGCACAGCACGCCGAAGGTGATGAGCAGGATGTGGCCGGCGAGCATGTTGGCGAAGAGACGGACGGCGTGGCTGAAGGGCCGCACCAGGAAGGTCGAGAGGAACTCGATCGGGGTCACCAGCAGGTAGAGGGCCTTGGGCACGCCCGGCGGGAAGAGGACTTCCTTGAAGTAGCCGGGGCCGTTGTGGCGCACGCCGACCGAGATGAACATGCCCCACGCGACGAGCGCCAGCACCAGCGGGCCGGCCATGCGGGCATTGGCCGGCATCTGGAAGAACGGGATGACCTCGGTGATGTTGCCGATGAAGATGAAGAGGAAGAACGAGACCAGAAGCGGCAGGTAGGGCTCACGGCCGTGGCCGATGCCGGGCTTCGCGATCTGCTCGTCGACGAACGTGACGATGCCTTCCGAGACCGTGCGGAAGCCCCGGGGAACGAGGCCGCTTCCGCGGGCGCCGAGGAGGAAGACCGCCATCGGGATGACCAAGCCGAGGAAGTGGATGAACGCGATCTTGTTGAACGCGAAGTAGGTCGAATCCTCGAACAGCCACGCCGGCCACTCGATCACGTTCTCGATCGGCGGGAATTTCACGGCTCCCAGAAGGTTCACTGGTGCTCCTTGGTTTCGGAGAGGTCGGAGATCGTTGGGCTGTTGCTGGCCTGGGCGGCGTCGAGTCCGGGCTTCGGCTTCAGCCCGGGAAAGGCTAGCGAGGCGGACACGAAACGCATCTCCCAGAACAACAATCCAAGATGGGTGATGATGAGCGTGAGCCCGAGGGGGATCAGCTCGACCCAGGCGGCGTCGCGAACGAGCAACACGGCCAGGGTGATGAGACCAAGGCGGATCAAAAACCCGAAGAGGGCCACGCCCGCCATGAGGGCGATCGAGATGCGGGCCGCAAAGCCGAGCGACCAGGCCGCCAGCAAGAAGTTCACGACCACGATGGCCAGGGCATAGGCGACCGACACAGCCCCGTCCGTGCCCCAGAAAATGGCGCCGACCATTGCCGCCACCGGGGCGATCAATGCACCTCGACGAGCGAGGTCTTTCGCCACCTCGACGGCGGGCGACGGACCTTCCATGCGCATGGCGAGGGGGTTGGCCGGGGCGTTCACGACTCGGATCCCTCGAGCGGCATCGAGTCGATTTCACCGGTGAGGTCTCGGACTGGGCGGGCGCCGAGTTCGGCTGCCTCCGCTCGAAGACGCGCCGCTTCTTCGCGGACTGCAGCGACGTGTTCGGCTGCTTCGGTCATACCTCGCTGGTAGTCGTAATAGACCTTCAGGACGGCGCCGACCGTGCCGAACGCGAGAAAGGCGAGCATGAAGACGGGTCGGGTGCCGGCGGCGGAGTCGATCCAGAGGCCGAGGAGCGCAATGAGCACGGGGGCGAGGACGAGGTCGAAGCCACCACTTGAGCGCCAGATGGCGTCGTGGAGATCGCGCTTTGCCGCAGCGTCCATTCTCTGTCCCCGGAGACCTGTTCTCGAGCGAGTCACTGCGCCGACAACGGCTGCTCGTGAACCCGTGCACAAGCTAGCTTGACGCCGATCGCCTGGCAACCCCGGCCCTTAGCGCCTCCACTCCCGGTCGAGGTCGGCCGCGAACAAAGCGAGCCATCAGCGACAAACCGCTGAATCGAAACCGGTGAGCGCCGTCAGTCGACCCAGGGGGTGCCGATCGACCGGAACGATGCCGGGACCGGCAACCGGGAGGCGAGGCGTTCGACATACGGCAAACGATCACGCTCGGGCATGACGATCCTGACTTCCGCAGGGGCATGCACGCTCACCAGGTCGGCGATGGCGGGTATCAGCCCGAGATCGACCCCCACGGAGCACACGACGAGAACCCGCCGGTCGCCGTCGCGGCCGAGCAGCGATGCCGGAGCGGCCTCGAGCAGGTTGGGGCGAGGTGGAATCGGCTCGACGAGCTCGGGCAACGACACCCCTGCCAGGAACGGGTCCTGCACGACGAGGTGACGAAGCCACCGCTCCCGAGCCAGACGATTCACCGCATGGGAAACGGCCCCCGGCGTGCGATGCGGACGCACCTGGGCAACAGCATCGTGAAGTGCGTCAGCCGGGTTACGCCCGGCGTGCAGCAGGGCCCCGGCTTCTCGGTCGAATCGCCCGACACCCGCTTCGAGAACGGGGCCGTCGGGGCCGTGCAGGATTCGAGCGACCTCGAGTCCCGCCAACTCGCCGCGCACGAGTCCGTTCTCGCAGACGATCTCGAGTCCTTCGTCGACCAGCATCGCTTCGAGATGCGCAATGTCGTCGGCTCGGGGCAGGGCGGGCGGGACGGGCTCGGGTTCGGCCTCGACCACCGTGTCACCAACCGCCTTCCACACCCGGAGTTCGGGGGCGAGCACGGCGGCGCGCCTCGCATGGACGGGTGCGTGATGGTCGACGACCAACGTCGCGGCCTCGGGAGCATGGCGGTCGAGCCACACGAGCACCCCGCCGAGCGCGGCGAGGTCGTCACTCATCGAGACGATCCAGGCCTGCTCCTCGGAACGGACTGTGATCCCGAACGGCGCAGCGTCAGGAGTCGACGACGGGCTGATGTCGAAGCACTGCCGCAACAACGCAACGGCGCGTGCCCGCTCGAGTTGAGCCCGACGATCAGCGTCGAGCGCCATGAGAGGTCAGCTCTCGTCGCCCTCGGCGGCAGCTTCGTCGGCAGCCGGAGCGTCGGTCTTCTTGCGACGGCCGTAGCGCTTCTCGAAGCGCTCGACGCGACCGGCGGTGTCGACGATCTTCATCTGGCCGGTGAAGAAGGGATGGCTCTCGCTCGAGATCTCCACCTTGGCGAGGGGGTACTCGTTGCCGTCCTCCCAGGTGACGGTCTCGCTGGTGGCGATCGTCGAACGGATGATGAACGACGTGCCGGCGGACACGTCCTGGAAGACGACCGGGCGGTACTCGGGGTGGATGTCGGACTTCATAGCGATCTCCCAGGCTAGGAGGCGGAGGCCGACTTGGCGACCTCGCGCAGGAATTCGTCGTTGGTCTTGGAGGCACCAAGCCGGTCGAGCAGCTCCGCATGGGCGGCGGGGCCGCCGCTGGTGGCGATCAGGTCGGCGAGGTGGCGTCGCAGGGCGACGATCTGATCACGGGTCGCGTCGTCGAGCAGGGCGTCCTCGTGGCGGGTGGTCGACCCGGCGACGTCGATCGCCGGATACGCACGCCGCTCAGCGAGCGCTCGATCGAGACGGAGCTCGAGATTCGCCGCACCGGACAACTCGGCCAGAATCGCCTCGTCGGCACTGTTGCCGTTGTCGGTGGTCGCCGTGGCGAGGATCGTCAGCGAACCACCCTCTTCGACGTTGCGAGCAGCGGCGAAGAACTGCTTCGGGCCGATCATGGCGGTGGCATCGAGACCGCCCGGCAGCACCTTGTTCGACTGGGGGGTCTCCGTCGCATAGGCCCGGGCCAAGCGAGTGATCCCGTCGACGAGCACGACGACATCGCGCCCGTCCTCCACCAGACGTTTGGCTCGCTCGATCGCCAGGTCGGCGATGTGCACGTGTTCGTCGGTGGGCCGGTCGAAGAGCGAGGCCACGACCTCTCCCCCATCACCGAGGGCACGCGTCATCGAGGTGACCTCTTCGGGACGTTCGTCGATCAACAAGATGATCAGGTGAGCATCGGCGTGGTTGGCCTTCAACGAGCGGACGATCTGGTTCATCACCGTCGACTTGCCGGCGCGGGGCGGCGCCACGATCAGGCCTCGCTGGCCTTTGCCGATCGGGGCGACCAGGTCGATCAGGCGGGCGGCAGCGTCGTCACCATCACCGCGTTCGAGCGTGAGGCGCTCGGCCGGATGCACGGGCACGAGATCGTCGAAGTCGGGACGGGCGGTCGCTGCGTCGGGCTCGCCGCCGTTGACGGACTCGACGGACATGAGCGCCGGGTTCTTCTCGTTGCGATTGGCCGGACGCGACGGGCCGGCGATCACGTCGCCCTTGCGCAGGCCGTACTGCCGGACAAGCTTCACCGGCACATAGGCGTCGTCACGGCTCGGGATGTAGCCGTTCACCCGCAGGAAGCCGTAGCCCTCGCTGCGGAGGTCGAGCCGCCCCTCGGCCGGGATCGGATCGCCGTCCCACTGCTCGTTCGCGTCGTTGCGGTTGTCGCGATCGCGACCACGTCGGCGACGACGACGGTTGCCGGGTTCGGGACGGTTGTCCGCGTCGACGCTGGCATCGCCGCTGTCGTTCGCAGGCTGATCGTCGTCGCTATCGGTGTCGTCGTCCGAGGCATCGCCGGTGTCCGGCGACACCGTTGCGTCGGTGACATCGGTGTCGGGTGGGTCGGACTCTTCGGCATTCCCGCCACCGTCACCACCTGCGGCCAGGTCGAGAATGAGGTCGATGATCTCGCCCTTGCGGGCGCGCGACGAGGGCTTCTTGCCCAGCGTCGTCGCGATCTGGGTCAACTCGTCTCGGTCTTTGCGCTGCAGCGTCGAACGACGCATCTCCGCGGTTTCCACGGGCTCGCTCCTCGGGTGAGGCCGGGCCGCTCGTCCCCCATGGAGGAGCGGCGTTGTCGGGGTGTTCGCCCGATCGAATGATCAGAATCCCTGCCGTCGCTGCCGACGGCATCATTGGCGAACGAGGTTGAGGGTAGCGGCGATCAGCGGCGTCGCACGCTGTCGACAAAATCTTCGACGGTGGCGAGATCGTTCGGGAGGTCGGTAATCCGCTCCGTGCGCTCGTAGAGATCGGCGAGGTGAGCCGGCAAGGGTGGCCGCACACCGGTGGCCTGCTCGACGGCGTCGGGGAACTTGGCCGGATGGGCGGTCGCCAGCGTCACGACCGTTTCGTCGACGCGACGGAGACGTCGGGCGACGCCGATGCCAACCGCCGTGTGGGGTTCGACAAGCATTCCTGTCGAGTCGTGGATGTCGCGGATGACGTCGAGCGTCTCAGAGTCGTCGAGTCGACCGCCGGCGAATCCGGCGATCAGTTCGGCGTGCTGTTCGGGCCGAAGCGAGGCGCTCCCGGTGGCTCGGAAGTCGGTGAGCAGTTCGGCGGTTGCCGGGCCGTTGGCGCCGAGCAGTTCGAACAGGAGTCGCTCCAGGTTCGACGAGATCTGGATGTCCATGCTCGGCGAGAGCGTCGGGACGACCTCTTCGGCGGTCATCGTCCCGGTGTGAATCAGCCGGGTGAGGATGTCGTTGGTGTTCGACGCGACGAGCAGCCGTTCGATCGGGAGCCCCATACGGCGAGCGCAGTGCCCGGCGAACACGTTGCCGAAGTTGCCGGTCGGCACGCAGAACGTGGTGGGGGTGTCGCGTCGGTCGAGCTGCTGAGCGGCCCACACGTAGTAGACGATCTGGGCCATCACGCGGGCCCAGTTGATGGAGTTGACCGCCGAGAGGCCGACGCGAGTGCGGAACGCCTCGTCGGCAAACATTGCTTTCACGAGGTCCTGACAGTCGTCGAACGTGCCGTCGACGGCGACGGCGTGGACATTCGGCGCGTCGAGGGTGGTCATCTGGCGACGTTGGACCTCACTCGTGCGGCCCTTCGGAAAGAGGATGACGATGTCGACCCGGTCGCGATCACGTACGGCGTCCATCGCTGCCGACCCGGTGTCGCCCGATGTCGCCCCCACGATCGTCACTCGCTGGTCTCGCCGTTCCAGCTCATGGTCGAACAGGCGGCCGAGCAACTGCAGAGCGACATCTTTGAACGCCAGGGTCGGGCCGTGGAAGAGCTCGAGCAGGTGATGCCCGGGCTCGAGTTCAACCAGCGGGCACACCTGGGGGTCCGAGAAGGCCGCATAGGCATCCTCAACCATCGACCCGAAGTCGTCGAGGCCGATCGTGTCGGCAACGAACGGTGCCATCACGGCGGTGGCGATCGAGGCGTAGTCGCCCTCGGTCTTCGTAAGCTCCGGCCACGCGGTCGGGAGGTACAGACCACCGTCGGGGGCGAGGCCGCCGAGCAGGGTGTCGCCGAACCCGATCTCGGGTGAACGTCCCCGGGAGCTGTGGTAGGTGACCATTGGCTCAGTCGTCGCTGACGAGGCGGATCACCGAGCCGATCCCTCGCACAACGTCTAGACCATTGAGCTCATCGAGGGTCGCGTGGAGGGCGGCCTCGGTGGTCTCGTGCAAGATGAGGCACAGCTCGGCGTCACCACCGGTCCCCGACTGCTCCATCACCTGGATCGACACCCCGTGGATGCCGAAGACCGTCGCCACCTGGGCGAGCACGCCGGGCTCATCGGAGACCACCATGGTCAGGTAGAACTGCGACGAGAGTTCGTCGACCGAACGCAGCCTCGCTTTTTCGGTGATCGACAGCCGGGCCGCAGCACCGTTGGCCACGTTGACGGCGGCGTCGACGAGATCGCCGAGGACGGCGGAGGCAGTTGGACCGCCACCCGCACCGCGCCCGTAGAACATGAGATCGCCGACCGTGGCGCCTTCGACGAAGACAGCGTTGAACGAGTCGTTGACGTTCGCGAGTGGATGGCCGGTGGGTACCATCGCCGGATGCACTCGGACGGCGACCTCGCCGTCGGCGCGCTCGATCACGGCGAGCGCCTTGATGACGTAGCCGAGGCGCTTGGCGGTGTCGATGTCGGCGGCGGTGATCGATGAGATGCCCTCGTGCTGCACATCGCTGGATCGAACGTCGACGCCGAACACGATCGACGCGATGATCGCAGCCTTGGCGCCGGCGTCGTAGCCCTCGACGTCGGCGGTCGGGTCGGCCTCGGCGTACCCGAGCGCCTGCGCGTCGGCGAGGGCGTCGGCGTAGTCGGCACCCTCCTGCGACATCTTGGTGAGGATGTAGTTGGTCGTGCCGTTGATGATGCCCATCACCCGGCTGATGTCCTCGCCCACGAGCGACTCGCGCAACGGGCGAATCAGGGGGATGCCCCCAGCGACGGCGGCCTCGAAGAGCAGGTCGACGCCGTGCTCGGCGGCAACGGCGTACAGCTCCGGCCCGTGCGCAGCGAGGAGTTCCTTGTTGCCGGTGATCACCGGCTTGCCGTTCTCGAGCGCGGTGCGAACGAGCGTCAACGCCGGGTCGGTGCCGCCGATGAGTTCTATGACGATGTCGACCTCGGGATCAGCGACGACCGCCGCCGAATCGGTGGTGAGCAGCGACGGATCCGCGAGACGGTCCTGGTGCTTGGCGGTATCGCGTACGGCGATCGCACCGATGCGCAGCTCCACTCCTGTACGGGCGGTGATGGTGGCGCGGCGGGCGTCGAGCAGGTCGACGAGCGCTCCGCCGACCGTGCCGCAACCGAGAAGTCCGATGGTGAGGTTGGTCACGAAGCTGAGCGTAGCCGCTTGCCTCAGCGGGCCGACTCGGCGTCAGCCGAGCCGACGAGAGGTGAGAGAGCGCAACAACGCAGGCTTGTCGCGCCAAGGCACCACCGTGAGCGACGCCAGCGCCTGTCGACGGACGCGTCCATCGCGATCTGCGTAGCTAGCGAGCAGGCGACGATCGCGACTGCGAGGCCGATGAGCCTCGGCCCAGTCGATGATCGGATGCCGAGCGCCGATCGAACCAGCGGCGGCGAAGCCGACAGCGGCAGGCGCCTCGGCTCCCCAGCGCACGATGGTGCGCATTACCCGGTCGACATCAAGGTTGGTTCGCTCGAGGAGCAACGCAAGGTCGCGGACGTCGCCGAGCCGAGGCTCGACACCCCCGAGCGCGATATGCAACGAGGCATGAACCAGATGGAGTTCGGGTCGGAGGGTGAGCACATCGACGCCGTCAACTTCGACGGTGACGGTCGACGCAGCGAGTTCGTCGAGATCGACCAGATGTCCGTACGGACCTGGCGCAAGTGTGCGGTGCAGGTTGAGCTCGGTGCCGGTCCGCCAACCGATCGTGACCGATGGGCCGAACCGCCGCTCCCAGTCAAGCGATATCGCAGGCTGGCTCCGAGTTGCCCCGAACGCCTCCAGGGCTGAAGCGGCAGCGTCGAGTTGGTCGGCCGGTACGAGCAGGTCGATGTCGGCGGAGATTCGTTGGTCCGGTTCGGGGAGCAGGCGGGCGATCGCCGGCCCCTTCAGGAGGCAAGGAGTGATGCCGACATCGAGGAGGATCTCCACCGACTCGAGCATGGCGGAGTCGAGCAGCCGTGCATGGGCCAGCGCCCGCTCATGCGCCTCGACGACGACCTCAGGTCGATCGACCTCCACCTCGCCGGCTCGCATCGCCGCCAACAACACGCCGATGAGCCGTTGCTCTGCGACCACCGACAGATGTCGATCGACCTCGACGGTGTCGATGGTGTCGATCATCCCGTCGGAGAGGTCCCAACCGGCGAGGAACTCGAGCAGGTCGCTCACGAGCGGGACTCTCGCATACGCCATCCGACCTGCGTCAGACGTCGAGCCTCGTGAGATCGTCGAAGGTCTCCCGCCGAACCACGAGCCGTGCATCTCCGTCGCGTACGAACACGACCGGTGGACGAAGGACCTTGTTGTAGTTGGAGCCCATCGAGTGGCCGTAGGCGCCGGTGACGGGGGTTGCGAGGATGTCGCCGACCGCGATATCACCGGGCACGAGACCCTCACGAACCAGGATGTCGCCGGACTCGCAGTGCTTCCCGACGAGGCGGATCGGCAGCGTTCGGTCGGCATCGACCGACCGCGGGAGGAAGGTCTCATAGCCCGAGCCGTAGAGGACGGGCCTCGGGTTGTCGCTCATGCCGCCATCGACGGAGACGTAGGTCCGCACCCCCTCGATCTCCTTGATCGTGCCGACGGTGTAGAGCGTCACGGCGGCCGCAGCAACGATTGAACGACCGGGTTCGGCGAGGATCGTGGCGGTGACGCCGGCAGCGGCGCAGGCGTCGCGGACGACCTTGCCCCACTCGCCGATTGTCGGGGCGGTCTCATCGTCGACATAGGGCACGCCAAGTCCCCCACCGACCGACATCTCGGCGAAGTCGAAGGCGGTGGCGATCTCGCCGATGACGCCCGCGGCCTTCCCGAGCGACCCGACGGCGAAGACCTGGCTACCGATGTGAGCGTGGATGCCGAGCACCTCGACGGCCGGAGACATCTGGGCCCGTTCGATCGCGCGCTCGGCGGCACCGGTGGAGACGGTGAATCCGAATTTGGAGTCGTCCTGGCCCGTGGAGATGTAGTCGTGGGTCTCGGCCTTGATGCCGGGCGTGAGCCGCAGGAGGACCTTCGGGGCGATACCGGTCTCGGCGTACAGCATGTCGAGACGATCGAGTTCGTCGAAGCTATCGACAACGATACGACCGATGCCGGCCTCGATCGCCAGACGAAGCTCGGCCATCGACTTGTTGTTGCCGTGCAGCACGAGCCGTTCGGCCGGAACCCCGGCGTGGAGCGCAATATGGAGTTCGCCGCCGGTGGCGACGTCGAGGTGCATGCCTTCCTCATGGGCGAGGCGAGCCATCGCCCCGCATAGGAACGCCTTCGTGGCGTAGGCGACACCGTCGCCGAATGCCTCGACCGCCTCGCGGCAGCGATCACGGAGATGCTGCTCGTCGTAGACGAAAACCGGGGTTCCGAACTCTTGTGCAAGCTCAAGGGTGTTGCACCCTCCGATGTGGAGCACGCCGTCGATGACCTCGGCCGAGTCGGGCAACAGGCGGGTGGGCAGCGGACGCACGGTTACATCGCCTCCGGGGCGGAGACACCGAGCAGCTGCAGGGCGATCTGGAGACCGACCTGGCTGGCCGCGACGAGCGCAAGGCGGGCCTGGGTGAGCTCGGGAGCGATGGCGTCACTCATGACATAACAGTCGTGGTAGAAGCCGTGCAGCGCGGCGGCCTGCTCGCGCGACCACGCGGCGATGCGATGCGGAGCGTTGTCGACACACGCCACCCGCACGATGTCGGGTAGTTCCTGTAGCGAGCGGAGCAGGTCGAGTTCCCGCTCGTGGACGAGCAGCGACGTATCGACATCGGCCAGCGGCGAACGCTCCACGCCGGCCTCGGCGGCCTTGGCGAAGATCGAGCAGATGCGAGCGTGGGCATACTGGACGTAGAAGACCGGGTTGTCCATGCCCTGCTTGGCGACCTCTTCGAGGTCGAAGGTCTGACGGCTGTCGACCGACTGCATGAGGTAGGTGAAGCGAGCGGCGTCGGCACCGACCTCGGCGATGACGTCGTCGAGCGCGATGAAATCACCCGACCGGCCGCTCATCTTCACTTCTTCCCCACCTCGGGCGAAGTCGACCATCTGGGTGATGGCGATCTCGAGTTCGTCGGGATCGTGGCCGAGCAGCTGCATCGCCGCCTTCATGCGGGTGACATAGCCGTGGTGGTCGGCACCCCAGACGTTGAAGAGGAGTTCAGAGCGGGAGAACTTGTCGCGGTGATAGGCGATGTCGGGCGTGAGGTAGGTGAGATCACCGTCGCTCTTGACGAGGACGCGATCCTTGTCGTCGCCGAACTCGGTCGAGCGAAGCCACACTGCGCCGTCATCCTCGAAGACCGCGTTGTGGGCTCGAAGGTCGTCCATTGCATCGTCGATGGCGCCAGTAGGAACGAGCGACCGCTCGCTGAACCAGACCTCATGGTGGATGTCGAGCGCTTCGAGCGTGGCCCGATGCGAGTCGAGGCCGCGCTGGAGACCCCATTCGAGCGGGTCGGCGTCGGCCGGCATCTCACCAGCCCACGCATGGATGTACGCGCCGTGGTAGCCGTCCTCCGGGATCGGCTCATCGGCCTTCGCAGCGGCGAGCGACTTGGCGTAGTTGGTCATCTGCACGCCGCGGTCATTGATGTAGGTCTCACGGGTGACACGAAAACCGCATCGTTCCTTGAGACGGGCGATCGAGTCGCCGTAGCAGGCGCCGCGACCATGCCCGGCGTGCAGCGGCTTGTTCGGGTTGGCCGAGACGAACTCGACGTTGAGGTGGGCTCCGGCACCGAGATCCGGTGAGGCGTATCCATCGACACCCTGCTCGAGCACGTCGGTCATGACCTCATGGAGCCAGGTGTCGGCCAGCCGGAAGTTCACGAACCCAGGGCCGGCGATCTCGACAGCGGTGACATGGGCCGGTGGGCGCGCGATGAGGAAGTCGACCAGCGCCTGACCGAGTTCGCGCGGATTCTTGCCCGCCTTCTTCGCGGTGGCGAGCGCGATGTTCGACGACCAGTCGCCGTGGTCGCGATTGGCAGGACGCTCGAGCGCGATGTCGTCGGGAAGCGGGTCGATGCCGGCTTCGGCGAGGGCGGCCCGCAGGCCGTTGCGGAGATGTTCCCGGACGTCCATGAACGCCTGATGCTACCGGCCGACCCCCGTTGTCAGAGTGACGATCGCGGGTAGGGTGACGCCTCGTCCCTCCCGAGGGGCATGCCCTCGTAGCTCAGCGGATAGAGCATCGGCCTCCGGAGCCGTGTGCGCAGGTTCGAGTCCTGCCGAGGGCGCTCACCGACGTTGCGGTGCGCTGGTCGCAGCCACGCCTCGGCGTGCCACACTCGGAGCCATGGACGTCGACATCGTCGCCGAAGCGATCCGAGAGGCCGAGGCGGCGACGATCGCCCCACGCTTTCGGGCGCTCACCGATGACGACGTCGCCTTCAAGGGTCCCGACGACCCCGTGACCATCGCCGATCGCGCCTGCGAAGCGATGCTCGGTGCCTCGCTCCGAATGATCGACGATCTGCCGGTCGTCGGGGAGGAAGCGGCCGCCGCCGACCCGTCGCTGCTCGGCGCCACAGACCATGACGCCTGGATCGTCGACCCTCTCGACGGCACGAAAAACTTCGCGAACGGCTGGGGCGGCTACGCCGTGATGGTCGCCAGGGTGCGCAGCGGTGAGACAACCCATGCGTGGATCTGGATCCCGCAGCGGGGCCAGATGGCGATCGCCGAGCACGGCGCTGGGGCGACCATCGACGGCGTCCGGGTGCAGGCCGGTCCCGTCGCAGCCGATCCGACCATGTGGACGGCGGTCGTGAAGAAGCGCTACGTCCCTGTCGAAGATCGGCTCGTCGTCGACCGTTTCGCCGCCCGCATCGGTGACCCTGTCGAGGGCATCGGATGCGCAGGCATCGAGTACATCGATCTCGTGCTCGGCCGATACGACCTCTTGATGTACTGGCGGACACTGCCGTGGGACCACGCCCCTGGCAGCCTCCTCGCCACCGAAGCCGGGTTGGAAGCCATCCGACCCGACGGTCGCCCCTACCGACCTGGGGAGGATGCACTCGGCCTCCTCGTCGGCCGCCACGCGACATCAGCGGTGCCGCATCTCGATCCGCGCTGACGCTCGTGCCCAACCATCGAACGCCCAAGCCGGCCGACCCGCCGGGTCGGGCATGTGCACCCATGCGGCGCGCCGACCTAGCGTTTGGCATGGCGACCACGCACGTTCGGCATCTCGACATCTGCTCGACGGGGCGGGACGACGTCGAATGACACGCGTGCTGCTCGTCGGTCCGGGGGCGATCGGACTCACCGTCGCGGGAGCTGTCCTGCAACGCCCCGAAATGGCGCTTGCGGTCGCCGCCCGCACGCCATTCGACACGATCGCCGTCGAACTCGACGAGGAGCGAATCGAGTGCGAGGTGCCGGTGCTGACCGACCCCTTTGCGATCACGGGTCCGTTCCACCTGGTCCTGCTCGGCACCAAGGCCCATCAGACCCCCGCCGTGGCGCCGTGGCTCGCTGCAGCGTGCGGGCCGGACACCGACGTCGTCGTCCTTCAGAACGGCATCACCCACCGTGAACGCGTCGAGCCGCTTATCGGGTCGGCATCGCTGGTACCCGCTGTCGTCAACATCCCGGCCGATCGAGAGGCTCCCGGCCATGTCCGAGTCGGATTTCGGCGGCACCTCGTCGTGCCCGACGACGACCCCGGTCGCCGCACGGCCCATCGGTTCACCGACACCTTTCTCGACGTCGACACCACCGCCGACTGGCACACGGCAGCGTGGCGCAAGCTTGTGATGAACGCCGTCGTCGGCACGATTACCGTGCTGACCCGCACGACCAACACCGTCCTCCTCGACCGGGATGCCCGGACCCTCGCCGTCGCGCTCGCCGATGAGGTGCAACAGGTCGCCATCGCCGACGGTGCCGCCCTGGAGCCCCGCGACTACGGGCCGGTCATCGACCTGGTGGGCGACGCCGGCGGCGACCACCGTTCGTCGATGACCACCGATCGGGTCAACGGCGTCCCCTCCGAATGGCGGGTCCGCAACCTCGACGTGATCCAACGCGCGGAAAAACACGGGNTCGACGTGCCTCTGTTCNGGCATCTCACCACGTTGGTGAGGTTGGGAGAACCATCCGACCGGCCCTGACGTCGGCCCTCCCGACGAAAGGAACCTCGTGCAGACCACCCATCTCTTCCTCGGCTCGATCGGCGTGCTCGCTGAAACATCCGACATCCAGCGCCGCGCCTACAACGCCGCCCTCTCCGAGGCAGGTGTGCCCTGGGAATGGAATCCCGACACGTACCGATCACTTCTCTCGATGAGCGGCGGGCAGGATCGCCTTCGCATGCTCGCCGACGCGACCAACACTGAACTCTCCGATGCAACGATCGTCGAAATCCATCGCCGGAAGACCGAGATCGCGTGTGCCGAGGTCGTTGCAACGCCGGTCGAGCTTCGTCCTGGCGTCGCTGATGTGATTGCGCACGCGCTCGACAACGGCATTCGTCTCGGCCTCGTCACCTCGACCTATCTGCCGAACATCGAGGCGATCGCCGAAGCTGCCGGCGGCCAACTGCCGCTCGATCGCTTCGATGTGGTCGTTTCTCGCGCCGACGTGGCCTGCGGAAAGCCGGCCCCAGATGCCTACCTCCACGCCCTCCACACCACGGGCGCCGATCCCGCCACCACGATCGCGATCGAGGACACGGCGACGTCGGCCCTCGCTGCCCGAGGCGCTGGCATCCGCACGATTGTCGTTCCTGGTCGCTTCACCGACGACCAGATCGTCGTGGGTGCCGACGCCATCGTTCCAGCACTCTCGGTCGAGACCGTGTTCGGCCTTGTGCCGATCACCGCCTGAGCAACGGGCTACGTTGCCGCTCCGGTGGCGACTAGGTTCCCCTCATGGCCGTCACCGACACCGCTCCCCCCGCGAAGAAGGAACGCTGGACCTACCAGTGGAAGGAACTCCACGACGAGGTCATCACCAGCGGGCTGTGCACCGGCTGCGCCGGGTGTGTGATCAGCTGTCCGCACGATGTGATCGGGTACGAACACGAGCCCGGCGCCTACAAGCCGTTCCATCTCGAGGAAGAACTCGGCACCTCCGACTGCGTCCATGGCCAAAAGGGCTGCACCTCGTGCACNCGAGCNTGTCCTCGGTTCCGCATGTGGGAACCNGAGGCCGACATGCNCCTTCACGGTCGCGAGCGAGAAGNCGGCGAGATGTCGGGCATCTACTCCGACATTCTCCTCACGCGCGCAAGCGATGATTTCGTGTACGAGACCGGACAGGACGGCGGTCTCGTCTCGGCGATGCTGATCTGGCTGCTCGAGAACGACATCATCGACGGCGCGTTGACCTCGGGGGTGGAGACACTCGAGAACGGCGAGCCGGGGTGGAAGGCCTTCCCGATGGTCGCGACCAACCGCGACGAAGTCCTTCGGGGCGCCGGCAGCCGCTACACGTACTCGGCCAACACGATGGCGTTCGACGAGGCCAAGGAACGAGGGCTTGAGCGGCTCGCCCTTGTCGGCATGAGCTGCCAGACCTCGGTTGCGCCGGTGATGTGGCATCGCAAGATCGGCAAGGTCTCCAAACCGTTCAAGCTCAACATCGGGCTGCTCTGTTCGAAGTCGTTCGACGATGCGCTGTTCGACGAACTCTTCGAGGTCAAGTACGGCCTCAAGCGCGAGAACATCGCCAAGATGAACATCAAGGGCGTCTTCCAGGTCTGGACCAAGGACGGCGGCTACCACGAGATCAACCTCAAGGAATGCCACGCCTGGACTCGCGAAGGCTGCAACCACTGCCCCGACTTCGCGGCCGAGCACGCCGACATCTCCACCGGAGGGATCGGCAACGAGACCGACTGGACCCTCACCATCGTGCGAACCGAACTCGGTCGTGCCGTCATCGACGCCATGGTCAAGGACGGAGCGATCGAGACCCGACCCGGCGACGATGACCCGGGCGCCATCGCGCTGATGCATCGGCTGGCCGAAAACAGCCGCAAGCGCTGGCCTGACTGGGCACAGCCGGCAGCGAAGGTCGGAATTTCTGCCAAGCCCGCCGGGTAGCACCCGCCTACCCACTCGCCACCGGACAGGAAAGGGAGCCATGTCGCTCGACATCGAATTCTGGGCCGACCCTGCTTGACCGTGGTGTTGGGTGACGGCCCGTTGGGTCGTCGATGAGGTCAAGGACCAGCGTGATCTGCAGATCACCTGGCAGCCGTTCAGCCTGCTATTGAAGAACCAGCCAGCCGAAGGCACCCCGTACTACGACGGCGTGCTCCGGACGTACAAGATGCTCCGCGTCATGGAATCCGTCCGAGCCACGGAGGGCAACGAGGGCGTGTTCGCGCTGTACTGGGANCTCGGCGCGCGCATCCACCACGACAAGGATCGCGAGTTCGACATCGCCGATGCACTCGAAGCAGCAGGNCTTCCNGCGATGCACGCCGAGGCCTTCGAGGACGAACGCTTCGACACCGAGATCCGCAGCAGGCACGACGCCGGCCTCGCGCTCACGGGTGACGATGTCGGCACCCCCATCATCGCCATGGACACCCCCGGCGGCCGCCAGGGCATCTTCGGTCCGGTCATCACGGCCGTCCCGAATTCCGAAGATTCCCTGCGGCTCTGGGACGGTATGGTCGCCATGATGAGCGTCGACGGCTTCTGGGAACTCAAGCGCACCCGGACGCGTCGCCCCGAGTTTCCAGCCCGGCCCGAATGAGCGCCGATACCCCACCGACCGAAACCGGCGGCAATCTTCCTCCTGTCGAGGAGGCGTCGATCTACCACCTGCTCAAGCCCGAGGTGCTGGAGCACGGTGACGGGCGCGCCGTTCTGCGTTTCACCCCGGAACCGATCTGGACCATCGGCGCCGGCGTGGTGCAGGGCGGCATCGTCACCGCCATGCTCGACATGGCGATGGCGTTCGCCTCCAACGGACTCTCGACGGCGACCATCACCATCGACATCCTGCGGCCGGCCACCGGTCGACTCACCGCCACCGGCGAGGTCACGAAGNTGGGGCGCCGTCTCCTGTTCGCCACCGGCGAATTGCGCGACGACGACGGTCGCCTCATCGCCCGAGGTAACCAAACGGCGATTCCGCCGANCTGATCAGACGACGTCGGCGGGTACGGACGCCTACAGCACGTCGTCGAGCACGGTGCAGACCCGGGCGATGTCGTCGCTGGAGTTGTAGTGCACCGCCGACACGCGCACCACGCCGTCGTCGATGTCGAGACCGAGCGAACCGACGAGTCGATGCGCGTAGAAATTGCCGTGGCCACAGGAGACCTTGGCCGCGATCAGCGCGTCGTAGATCGACGCCGATGTCGTTCCCGGCACATGGAAGGCGACCGTCGGAGCCCGAACGGCGTGGTCGGTGGTCGGCGCACCGACGAGTCGGGCCCGGTCGTGGGCGATCAGCATCTCGACAAGGGGAGCCGTGATCTCGGCCTCATGGGCCGCAAAGGCGTCGAAGAGTGACGCGACCCGATCCCGTCGGGTGGTTCCCTCGATGCCGTGATGAGCGACCAGGGTGTCGTAGTAGTCGGCGATGCCTGCGACCGAACCGATCGCTGCGTGATCGGGGCCGGCTGGGGTCAACCACCCCTCCGGCGTCGTGTCCTTGAAGTAGTGGCCTTGGTTGGTCATCTGCTCGAGCAACGAACGGCGGGGGTACATGAGCCCGACGTGAGGTCCGTACGTCTTGTACGTCGAGTACAGGTAGACGTCGCAGTCGAGCGCGGCGACGTCGGGAAGGCCGTGCGGTGCATAGGACACGCCATCGACCACGATGTGCCCGCCCGCTGCGTGCACGCGATCGGCGAGCGCCCGGATCGGGTTGATGGTGGCGGCGATGTTCGACGCGTGGGTGACGGCAAGAAGACGGGTTCGGCCGGTGATCAGTTCGTCGAGGTCGGCGGGATCGAGCAGGCCAGTCTCAGGGTCGACCGCCCATTCCTTCACGACGATGCCCGTGTCGGCGAGACGTCTCCATGCGCCCTGATTGGCCTCGTGATCCTGCCCAGTGACGATGATCTCGTCACCGTCGTCCCACATCGGCCGCATGGCCTTCGCCAGCACATAGGTGTTCTGACTGGTCGACGGACCGAAATGGATCTCGCCCTCGTCGGCCGCGAAGAGTTCGGCCATCACCGCACGCGAGCGATCCATCGCCTCGGTGGCAACGACCGACGGGCCGAAGTCCCAGTTGGGCTGGCATTTGGCGTGGGCGAAGAGATCGGCGAGAAAATCGACGACCTGACTCGGGCAGTAGCTACCGCCGGCGTTCTCCAGGTGCGCCCACTGCCCCATCTCGGGGTGCGCAAAGGCGGGGAACTGGGCCCGGACGAAATCGAGATCGAGGGTCGTCATGCGGGCACGCTAGCCCGCACCCGTCGGATCAGGAGGCGAGTGCCTGGTCGGTGCAACCGCCCTGGCCGGTGAGCAGGGCGCGGATGTCGGCGGGGATGTCCTCGGGGTTGTCCCGAAGGGTCGACTCGAGTTCCTTGAAGGCCGCGAAGTCACGTCCCGAATCTGCGGCAGCAGCTGCATCGGTGAGCCGGTTGGAACCGTCGATCTCGCCACCGAAGTACTCGACGATCTCGACGAAGGCACACTCGCAGTAGGCCGCGATCTGGTCAGCGGTCAACTCGATCTCGGCGCCATCGGTGTTGGCTTCCGTGCACGCCCGGATGAAGTTGGGGCGGAGATTGCCGTCGTCTTCGGCCTCGGCCCACGACTGCGGGTCATTCGAGGAGCCACAGGCGCTCGCGAACACGAGCACGCTGAAAAGCATCGCAAAGATGGTGAGGGATCGCTTCGTCGTTCGCATGACGAGACGAGGGTAGCGGCGAGTGTCGCCCGGGCTACGCCGCCGTGCCGAAAATGGTGGCGACGTCGACTAGCGGGTCCCGAGTTCTCGGGCCCGGGCGAAGACCGAGTCGAGCATCTCTTCGGTGAGTCGGCCGGTGAAGGTGTTCTGCTGGCTCACGTGGAAACTGCACAGCAGGGTTTTGCCATCGTCGAGGGGCACCTCCACTCCGTGACCGAACGTGGGTCGAGGCCGAACGCCGAGTTCCTGGCAGGCCACCTGATACCCGAAGCCACCCAGCACGACGATCACCTTCAGGTTGGTGAGCGCCTTGACCTCCCGCTGGAAGAATGGACGACAGGTGTCGCGCTCGACCGTGGTCGGCTTGTTCTCCGGTGGGGCGCACTTGACCGGCGACGTGATCCAGGCACCGTCCATCTCGAGCCCATCATCGACGCTCACCGAGTCGGGCTGGTTCGCATACCCGGCGCGGTACAGCGCCCGGTAGAGCCAGTCGCCTGAGCGATCGCCGGTGAACATCCGCCCAGTGCGGTTTGCGCCATGCGCCGCCGGTGCCAGTCCGACGACGAGCAGGTGGGCAGCCGGATCACCGAAGCCGGGTACGCCGCGGGCCCAGTAGTCGTGGTCCTCGTAGGCCTTGCGTTTTTCGCGCCCGATCTGCTCGCGCCACTCGACCAGTCGAGGGCACGCACGACACGCACCGACCTCCTCGGCCAGCGCTCGGAGCTGGGCGGCGGGTTCTCGCTGACGGTAGGCCACGGGCGCAGGCTACGTTGACCAGTCGATGGCACGTCGCTCCACTCCCCCCAAACCCACCCTCGTCTTGTTCGTCCGCCACGGTCAGACCCCGACCACCGGGGCATCTCTGCCGGGCCGGGCCCCGAACCTGCACCTCGCCGACACGGGCGTGGCCCAAGCCGAGGTCGCTGCGGCGCGCATCGGCGCGTTGAAGCACGTCGCGGCGATCTACGCGTCGCCGATGGAACGCACCCGAGAAACCGCGGCACCGATCGCCCGAGCCCGAAAGCTGCGCGTCCGTCAAGCGAAGGGCTTGATCGAGTGTGACTTCGGCGACTGGACCGGAGAGAAGTTGGCGGACCTCCGCAAGCTCGATGCGTGGAAGACCGTGCAGCGCTATCCCAGCGGCTTCCGGTTCCCGGGCGGCGAGTCGTTCGCAGAAATGCAGTCCCGCGCCGTCGATGCCACCCACGAACTCGTCGCCGCCCACCCCGGCGAGACCATCGTCGCCGTCTCCCATGCCGACGTGATCAAGGCGATCGTCGCCGCCGCCACCGGCACCCACCTCGATCTCTTCCAGCGCATCGTGGTGTCGCCGTGCTCGATCACTGCGATTCTCTACAGCCCCGAGGGGCCAGTCGTCTTGACGGTCAATTCCACCGGCGACGACCTCACCGCCCTGGCGCCCTCATGAACGAATCCTTTTCCTTCGACGACCTCGAGTTCTTCACGGTCGGCACGCTCGGTCCTCGGGGTGAGCGNGTCTTCTACCTGCAGGGCCGTGGCGACGGGCGATTGGTCTCGCTCCGGCTCGAGAAGCAGCAGGTGGCGAGCCTCGCCGACTACCTGACACAGGTACTCGACGACCTTCCCGAAACCTCGATCGGCCCGCTCCCCTCGGATCTGAGCCTGCGCGAGCCGGTCGTTGCGGCGTGGACGGTCGGAGCAATCGGCATCGCGTACTCCGCCGACGACGACCGNCTCGTGATCCTCGCAGAGGAGATGACCGACGACGACAACGACGATCCTGCCCAGGCTCGCTTCACGCTGTGTCGTGAGCAGGTCGTCGGCCTCATCGACCGGGCCCGCGACGTCGTGTCCGCTGGTCGGCCCCCGTGTCCGTACTGCGGCAGCCCGCTCCAGCCCCGCAACGGGGACTGGTGCGCCTGCTTCAACTGACACCGTGGCCGCACCACACGCCGACGAGGAGTCACCGTTCCTCTCCCGTGACCCCATCGCCACCGACCGGGCACTCAGCCTGCTCACGGAAGGCGAGGTCGAGCTCGTCGGCCGCATGCCGTACTCGAGCAACGCAACCTTTTTGGTCGACATCGAGCACGACGGGCTCCAGGCCCAGGGCATCTACAAGCCGCTGCGAGGCGAGTCACCCCTGTGGGATTTCCCCGACGGCCTCTACAAGCGCGAGATCGCCGCGTTCGTCACAAGCGAGGCGCTCGGTTGGGATCTCGTCCCGCCCACCGTCGAACGCGAACTCGTCCACGGCGTCGGCTCCCTGCAGCTCTTCATGCCGTGCGTGTTCGAGGAGCACTACTACACACTCCATGAGGAATCAGATCGCTACGACGATGAGTTCCGCCGGATCTGCGCCTTCGACATCGTGATCAACAACACCGACCGCAAGGCCGGCCACTGTGTGCTGGGTGTCGATGACANGATCTGGGCCATCGACCACGGTGTCGCATTCCATCAAGAGTTCAAACTCCGGACAGTGCTCTGGGACTTCGTCGACGAGGACATCCCCGACGCGTGGTGCGACGACCTCTGGCGCCTCGTCGAACATCCTCCGGCACAGTTCGAGGAACTGCTGAATCCCTTCGAACGAGACGCCGTGACGACCCGGACAACAGCACTCGGCGCTGCCCGGCGTTTCCCCCGAGATGAGACCGGGGGACGTCGCTTTCCCTGGCCGTTGGTCTGACCTTCCGCCGACGATGCAGGCTCGGGATCGCTGAACTTTCGGCGATCTTCCCGCTCACTCAAGAAAAGTCCGAAAAGCACGCTGCAAAACCCGGCACCGAAAAACCAGATGTGCTATGNTTNTGTGATCACGTCGCCTCCTNGGGTTTCCGAGCGGGGCGATTTCCCGTTTTCGGGCCACTGCGCACTGGGCCGACGTACACCTGCGTCAAAAACGACAAACCCCCGGCCGAGGCCGGGGGTTTGGTCGATCAGTTGAGGACTGGCGTCAGCGAGACTTCAGCGCCTCGATGAGGGCCGGCATCACCTTGTGAACATCGCCCACGATGCCGAGGTCGGCGACGGCGAAGATCGGGGCCTCCGGATCCTTGTTGATGGCGATGATGTTCTTGGAGCCCTTCATGCCGACAAGGTGCTGCGTTGCACCAGAGATACCGGCAGCGATATAGACGGTGGGCTTCACGACCTTGCCGGTCTGGCCGACCTGCATCGAGTAGGGAACCCAGCCGGCGTCGACGATCGCACGACTCGCACCGGCGGCGCCGCCGACGGTGGAGGCCAATTCGTCGACGAGCGAAAACGCATCGGCCTCGCCCAAGCCTCGACCACCGGAGACCACGATGGCCGCCTCGTCAAGCTTCGGGCCGTCGGACTCTTCGACATGGCTGTTGGTCACCTTGGCGGCTCCGACCGCGCCAAGATCCGGCACATCGAGATCCTCGGTGTCGGCCTCGGCCCCACCGACGCCCTCGGCCTCGAACGACTTCGGACGGATGAGGAAGATGCCCGGCTTGCCCGACGTGTTCTTGGTGCGGACGTCGGTCACGCCACCGAAGACCGGCTCGGAACCGATGAGCTCATCGCCGTCGGCTTCGAGAGCCACACAGTTGGTGATGACGCCGGTGTCGAGCTTCACCGACAGACGAGCGGCGACATCGCGCCCGTCCTGGGTGGTGCCCAGCAAGAACGCATCAGGAGCGTCGACGTCGCCTTCCTCGATGGCGTTNGCGACGGCTGCGGCAACGGCAACTCCCTGCAGGCCACCGTCGAGGTCGCCCGTGCTGTAGACGGTCTCGGCGCCGTGCTCGCCGAGCTCCTCGGCAAAGTCATCGCCGTCGCCCGCCATGAACACCTCGACGGTGTCGGCCAGCTCACGAGCCGCAGCGAGCATCTCGAGCGTGATGGAGGCGACGGCATCGCCGTTCGCCTCACCGAAAACCCAGATCTTGTCGAGTCCCATGATCAGTGCCTCCTAGAGAACCTTGAGATCGTCGAGGAAGGAGACGATGCGCTCGTAGGCGTCGCCCTCGTCCTCGATGACTTCGCCGGCCTCACGAGCGGGGGCGTCGGCGATCGAAACGATTTCCTGACCGGCGCCGGCCCAACCGACCGAACCGGCGTCGATGCCAAGACCACCGAGGTCGAGCTCGTCGACCGGCTTGGACTTGGCCGCCATGATGCCCTTGAACGACGGGTAGCGGGGCTCGACCACACCAGCGGTCACGGAGACCAGTGCCGGCAGAGGGCACTCGACCTCGTCGTAACCGGCTTCGGTCTGGCGCTGCACCTTGGCAGCACCGCCATCAACGGCGACCGACTTCGCAAAGGTCACCGACGGGAGATCCATCAGGGCGGCGACCTGCTCCGGAACGGTGCCCGTGTAGCCGTCGCTCGACTCGGTCGCAGCGAGGACCAAATCGGGCTCCTGGCGAGCGATCGCCGCAGCGAGAACCTTTGCCGTGCCGAGCGCATCGGAGCCCTTCAGGGCTTCGTCGCTGATCAGCGTGGCGCTTGCCGCGCCCATNGCAAGGGCGGTGCGCAGACCGGCCGTCTCGTNATTTGGAGCCATCGACACGAGGTGAACTTCGCCTTCACCGGCAGCGTCGACAAGCTGCAGAGCCATCTCGACCCCGTAGGAATCCGACTCGTCGAGGATGAGCTTCGCATCCCGAACGAGCGTCTTGCTCTCGGGATCGAGCGCACCCGGGTCGGCCGGATCCGGGATCTGCTTTACACAGACAACAACCTTCATACCCGCCGAGTCTGCCACCGGGCCGGAAAAAACGCGCCACCGGGCGCTCGGCAAATTCCGCAAACCTTCGGGGTTGCATCGCCGCTGGTACCGTCACCGCCTGTGCGGATTCTGTTCATCGTGAACTCCGTGGCCTCGTCGGTCACCGCCCGACGACGGGTCGTGATCCACAAGGCGTTGTCCACCGACCACGATGTCACCCTCGCCGAGACCAGCCGACGGGGCCACGCCACCCGTCTTGCCCAATCCGCCGCCCGGGAGAGCTACGACCTCGTTGTCGTGCTCGGCGGTGACGGCACACTCAACGAAGCAGCCAACGGCCTCGCTGGCACGGACACCGCTCTCGCCACCCTCCCTGGGGGCTCCACCAATGTCTTCGCCCGGATCCTCGGCCTCCCGGACGACAGCGTCGACGCCGTCACGGTGCTCCTCGAAGCTCTCGATGCCGGCAACATCAATCGCATCGGTCTCGGAGCGGTCGAGGGGCGCTACTTCCTTTTCCACTGCGGTGTCGGCTTCGATGCCGCCGTGGTCGAACAAGTCGAACGCCGAGGTCCCTGGAAGCGGTGGGCCGGCCATCCACTGTTCATGTACGCCGCCATCGACACCTGGATCCGCCGGGTCGACCGCACCAACCCGCCGCTGCGTCTCATCGACGCCAACGGGCAGGAACGCACACGCGGCTACTTCTCGATCATCATGAACGCGAACCCCTACACCTTCCTCGGCAACCGGGCGTTCGAACTCGTTCCGGAACTCACCCTCCAGGACCCACTCGCGGCCGTGACCCTCGAGGAACTCAACCTGCGTACGCTCGGCCCGGTCGCCGCTGCCGCGCTCGCTCATCGGCCCATGGAAGGGCGCAAAAATCTCGATATCGCCACGGGTGTGCGCTCGCTCGTCATCGAAAGCGACCCGCCTTCGCCCTACCAGGTCGACGGTGATCACCTCGGCGCCAGCAAGCGGCTCCGCTTCACCTGGACACCAGACCACCTGTCGCTCTTGATGCCGCTGCGCTGAACTGTTTCAGGCCTCGAGGGTATCGAGCACGTCTCGGGCGACGTCGGGAACGTCGGTGCAGATCCCGTCGACGCCGAACCCGGCGAGCACCTTCATTCGCTCGGGATCGTTGACAGTCCAGACATTGACCGCCAATCCCTCGTCCTGTGCCCGCTCGACCAAGGAGGCCGTGACCAGCGGGTCGTACGGGTGAATCGCCGTCATCTCGTGCGCACACGCCCGAGCGATCGCCATCGCCGGATCGCCGATCGCGAACAGGTACGCCAACGGGATCGTCGGATCGACGGCGTACAGCCGATCGAGCGTGTCGATGTTGAACGAGGACACAATCGTGCGCTCCGGTCCGAGGTAGGCCTGTACGAGGCCGGCGACGGCCTCCGAGACCAGGTGATCGGCGTCGTAGTCCGGGTCGCTCGGCAGGTTCTTGATCTCGATGTTCACACCCATGCCGTGACACTCCTCGAGCGCTTCGGCGAGGCTTGGGATGAATTCGGGCAACTCGTCGACCGTCAATTCTGCAAGCACCCGGCCATCGGCAAGCTGGGCGTCATGGTGCACGACGACCACCCCATCGGCGGTGCGACGGGCGTCAAGCTCGACCCATTCGGCGCCGAACTCACGGGCGAGCCGGAACGCCGGAAGGGTGTTCTCCTGGGCAGCTTCACGGGCGCCACGATGGGCGATCACGGTGGGGGCCGATGCCATAGCCACAGTCTTCCACCTCTTCGCACCACATGCGGCCATAAGTACGAATTTCTGTACTTTATCTTCGAAAAACAGGCGGAGCGACCCAGCTGCCCTCTGAAAAAGAAGAACCGGTTCCAACTTTTCCTTGCCCAGCGGTAGAACCCGTTCCTAGTATCGGGGCCGACCGAGACATCGCTCGGATCGCCATAACCGAGGGGGACACTCGTGGCACTGACCGCTGACGCTTTTTCCAGCAGTGTTGACTGGCGAAAGGATGCGCGCTGTCGCGACACCGACCCGGGCCTCTTCTTCCCCATCGGCACCACCGGGATGGCGATCGAGCAGATCCAGAACGCCAAGGATGTCTGCGATCAGTGCAACGCCAAGGCCGCCTGCCTCGAGTTCGCGTTGAGCACCAACCAGGACACCGGTGTCTGGGGCGGCACCTCCGAAGAGGAGCGCCGGGTGATCCGTCGAGCACGCCGCAAGCAGCGGGCCGCCGCCCAGGCCTGACCCACTGGTCGGATCAGCCGACCACCACCGGATCACTGCGTCGCCGCGGCACCCGGATCTCCACCAGCGCACCTCGCGGCTCCTCGGTGCGCGCCGCACCGATCGTGATCGTCCCTCCGAGATCAGAGACGACGAAGGTCCGCACGATGGCAAGGCCCAAGCCCGCGTCTCGATCGAGCGAGAACCCGTCGGGAACGCCGACACCGTCGTCGCGGACCCGGACGATGAGGTCGCGGTGATCGCGGGCAACCTCGACCTCCACACTCGCGCCCGCTCCCGGGCGGGCGTGATCGACCGCGTTCTGGACCAACTCGACGAGCGCCACTGCGAGCGGCATTGCTACCTCGCCCGGCAACTCCCCCACCCCGCCGCTGACCTCGACCCGCAGGGGTCGATCCGGTGACGTGAGCCCTTCCTGAACAAGCCTCACCACGCGCCGCACGACAGAATCGAAGTCGACCTCATCGGTGGCGTCGGTGGCCAACGTCTCGTGCACGATCGCAATCGAGCCGATCCGACGAGCACTCTGAGCAACGGCATTTTTGGCCTCGGATGAGTTCAACCGGCGCGACTGGAGCTGCAGCAGCGACTGAATCGTCTGCAGGTTGTTCTTCACCCGGTGGTGAATCTCGCGAATCGTGGCGTCCTTGGAAACCAGCAGCCGCTCTCGACTGCGCAATTCACTGACGTCTCGAGTGAGCACGAGCACCCCGGTGGAGCGTCCCCTGGCGAGCAGCGGATGACACCGCAGCACGACCGACAGATCGTCGCTGTGATCGATCTCGGTGATCGTGCTCAGGCGGGTCTCCAGCGCGCGACGCACCACGGCGTCATCGATGCCGATCGATTCAAGGCCGCGGCCGATGAGTTCGGCCTGCACGCCGAGTCGGTGCAACGCCGACACGGCATTCGGCGAGGCGAACTCAATGCGGCGCTCGCGGTTGAGCACCATGACGCCATCACCGACGCGAGGCTCTCGGAATTCGCCAAGCTTCTCAGGCCGCCCGAGTGGGAAGGTTCCCTCCTCGACCATCACCGCGAACCGCTGGAACAACTCGCGGTACTCGCGTTCCAGGCCACTGTGGATTCTGGTGAGTCCGGCTTCACCTTCCCGAGTGAGCACCGCGATGATCTCGCCCTCGTGACGCACCGGCACATGGTCGACCATGACGCTGCGGGTCCAGTTCGAATTCGACTGACCCTCGAGCACGGTGGTGTCGAGGGTCTTCGACGAAACCTGCTCCGCCATCGGACTCTCGAAGCGCAGGCCGTCGATGAAACAGCGCTGGACCATGGGCCGCGCCGACGATGCGACGATCCGGCCCACGGGATCACCGGCGTGCGATGTCGGCCCGGTGGAGGAACGAATGTGGCCGAGCACGACGAAGGAGGTCGCGTCGGAGTCGACCGGTGCGTACAGCAACAGGTCGGCAAACGCAAGATCGCAGGGCAGGGCCCACGACCCGACAAGACGCTGAAGATGCGAGATCGCGGCGTTCGACAGCGGCGTGTTGGCTGTGGCCAACTCGGCAAGGCTCGCCATCGCTCAGCGCCGCTCGGCGATCAGGCGATCAGCCGAACCCGATTGGGTTGCTGCCGGCTGGACCGAGTTCGACAAAGGCGAGACGGGCCGCCGGAACAGCGACTTCCTTGCCCTTGTCGTCGGTCAGCCACAGGACACCCTCGCCACCGCTGATGGCGGTGTCGATCCGAGCCTTCAGGTCGTCTCGGTCGGTGTCGTCGGCGAGCTGCAGCACGATCGGCTGGGGATTGTCGGTGACGCCAATGCGAATGTCCACGGTGAAGGTTCTCCAGTTTCGGGGGGGTGTGATCAACCGTTGATCTTGAGCTCGGGATGGGTGCGCTTACTTGGTCCGTGCGCGAGCACCCACTTTGCCATCTCCACGAACGCAAGCGACGCCTCGTTCTCGGGATCGATGGCCATGACAGGACGGCCCTGGTCGGAACCCTCCCGCATCGGCATGGTCATGGGGACCTGCCCGATGAGATCCACCTCGAGGCGATCGGCGAGATCTTTCCCGCCGCCGGAACCGAAGAGGTGATACTGCTTGCCGTCATCTCCGGTGAACCAGGACATGTTCTCGATGACGCCCTTCACCTTGATGTTGACCTGATCGAACATGAACGCCGAACGCTGGGCGACCTTCTGGGCGGCGGGGTTGGGGGTGGTGACGACGAAGGCCTCTGCGGTGGGCAGGAACGATGCGAGTGACAACGAGATGTCGCCGGTGCCGGGCGGCAGGTCGACGAGAAGGAAGTCGGGTTCGTCCCAGAACACGTCGGTGAGGAACTGCTCGAGCGCCTTGTGCAGCATTGGTCCCCGCCAGATGACCGGCTGATCTTCTTGTGCGAAGAACCCCATCGAGATGCAGCGGACGCCGTGCGTGCTGGGGGGCACGATCATGTCGTCGATGACGGTGGGCGGAAGCTCGACACCGAGCATGCGCGGGATCGAGAAGCCCCAGACGTCGGCGTCGACGACGGCGACCGACTTACCCTGCTGCGCAAGCGCGATAGCCAGGTTGGCGGTGACCGACGACTTGCCTACACCGCCCTTGCCGGACGCAATCAGCAGAACGCGGGTGCGGTTACCGGCCTCGGCGAACGGGATCGCTCGGCCTTCGGCGTGGCCATGCGCAGCCTGAGAACCGGCGGTGGCGGCGGGATTGCCATGCAACATCTCGCGGACCTTCGCCCGCTGTTCATCGGTCATCACCCCGAAGTCGATGCTGACGAGGTTGACACCATCGAGGGCGGTGACCGCCTCGGTGACCTCGCTCTGGATCTGGTTACGCAGGGGACAACCCGCGATCGTGAGGTCGATTCCGACCTCGACGTGGCCGCCGTCGATGGCGGTCGACCGAACCATGCCGAGGTCGACGATGCTGCGATGGAGTTCGGGATCCTGCACCGGACGCAGGGCCTCGATGACGGCGGCTTCGGTCACGGACATGGGGAGGACTCCAGGGCAAAGCGAAGTGGGGGACGAAGCGGCGTGAATTTCTCCTACCGCCGTAGGTAGAATATCGGTGTGGACACCGTCTCCCCCAGCTCGGCACCGACCGGTTCGGCGGCCTCGAGCCCAGCCGGTCGACGTGATCTCACGCCCACCGAGTTTGCGTCCACGGTCACGGCGATCACGGCAGCATTCGGCGATCCGACTCGCCGCGACATCTTCTTGTTCGCCCATGCCAGCGACGACGGCGTCACGGCAGCCGAGACCGCCAAGCACTTCGACCTGCACGCAAATGTGGCTCGGCACCACCTCGACAAGCTCGCCTCCGGCGGTTACCTCGTCGTCGACATGGCGAAGCCGAGCGGTGGCGTCGGCCGACCATCGAAGCGCTACACCACCACCGATGATCAGGTGCATCTCGAAGTCGACGTGCGCCAGGACGACATCCTCGTGGCGCTCCTTGGGCGAGCGCTGAAGATGCTGCCCGCCGAGGTCGCCGAGGAGATGGCCGAGGAAGTCGGTCTCGAGTACGGCAAGGCGATGGCCGAGACGCTCGAGCCGACGTCGACCCATCGATCGTTTCAAGGAGCGCTGCACGCAATCGCCGATGCCCTTTCGGCCCACGGCTTCGCCGCTCGCGCCGAGCACGCCGACGAGGACGAAGAACTCCAAATCGTTGCCGAGCACTGCCCGTTCGGCGATGCCGTCGTCGAGCATCCGGTGATCTGCGCCGTCGACCGAGGGATCGTGAAGGGCATGCTCGCCCACATGATCGGCTCGAACCCCGGCGCCGACACCGCTTCGTCGCTCGCCCAGGGCGACGACGTCTGCGTCACCCACGTCTCGCTGTAGTCGACGGCACGGAGAGGCGAACGGTCCACCCGGACCGCTATCTTGCCGGGCCGTGACCCTGCACCTCGTGCGCCATGCCGCCGCCAGCGATCGCTCCCGCTGGGACGGCGACGACCTCGAGCGCCCACTCGACGAACGCGGCCGCCTTCAGGCGGAGTCGCTTGCCGACTTCTTCGCCGACACGCCGATCCGTGCCGTGTGGTCGTCGATGGCCACCCGCTGCTCGCAGACGGTTGCACCACTCGCCGCCCGTCACGAACGCCCGGTCGAACTCCGACGCGAACTCACCGAAGGGGCACGACCGAACGATCTGCTGGAGTTGATGCGCGCAGAGGCACTCATCGAGGGTGACCTCATCATGTGCAGCCACGGCGACCTCATCCCCGAGGTGCTCAACCGACTCCTTCGGGAAGGCATGTCAGTCATCGGTGGACGCGGCTGCGAGAAGGGCTCGGTCTGGACGCTCGAGGTGCGCGGCCGCGACATCGTGAGCGGCACCTACACCGCCACTCCCTCATGACACCGCTCCGTCGGGGGTGGTCGTCGACGGGGCCTACGGGTCCGGGATGACTCGAATCGACGAGTAACACATCTCGTCGACGGTGCCCTCGTTCCAGGTGACGTAGCGGGGCTCTTCGAGGTGGACGAGGCTTCGATCCCACCAACACTCGAAGCGGATCGTGTCGCCCCGCTCGATACGGATCTCCTCGACCGGGGTGTAGTTGAGCTGCCACTCGAAACTCCACACCGGAATATCGAGCAGGACTCGCTCATCGGGCGTATCCGGGTGCAGGGTCATCCGGTACGAAGCACCGAACTCGTGCATGTGGCCGAGCACCGAGAAGATCGTGCCGGTGTTGCGGGCCGCAAGATCGCACGAGCTGTGGGCAACCGTGCCATCGAGTTGGTCGTAGTCGGACAGTTGTCCGCCGCAGCCGCGGATCATGGAGTCGGGCAGGTACGCAGCCGTCTCCCCATACAGCCCGGCCAACTCGACCAGGACGGCGTCGCGGTCGCACAGCGGGGCGCCCGTGGCGATTTCCTCGGGCGTGCAGGGCATCTCGGCGGGTGTCGTGTAGGCGGAGCCCCGGATCCGACGAAGGCCGGTGGCCACCTCGTCGGAGGTCGCGGTCTGCAGCACGATCGTGGACTGGTCAGGCGGGGTCTCGTGGTCGAAGTGGTAGTGGATCTGGTTGACGATCACGTCGCCCGACTCGAGGTAGATGCCGACACCGTCGGGGAACTCCGATGGTTGCTGGCCGGGCGCCCATCCGGCGATGTTGTACACGCCACCGGTCGTCAGGCCCTCGCCGACGAAACACTCGTAGCCGGGTTTGTCGTCCTCGGTCGAACGGGCCTCGATCTCGGGCAGCGCCGACGCCGGCACACGACTGATGATCGCATGATGCACGACACTCGCCGCGTCGGGTTCGAAGCTCATACCGGTGATCCAGGTGCCATCGCCTTCGGGATCGGGAACCTCATAGACCTGACAGCGATAGTCGTCCTTTTGCTCGAGCGAACCGACATAGGGCTCGGCCGGGCTCGTCACGATGTCGCGTCGGATCGAATTGAGGAGCGGCGCGGTCGAGACAAGCGGCGTGTCGGGGGCGACATCGAGACCACCACCGTTGGCCGCCCACTCGGCGAGGATCGCAAGTTCATCGTCGGTGAGCGACCAGTCGTTGAGAAAGTCGGGGCTCTCGTCAGAGGGCAGCCACGGCGGCATGTAGCCGACGCCGGTGACAAGCGCAATGTCATCGGCGATCGCTGCGGCATCACCAGCCGTGTCGAGGGCCAGCGTGCTCCAGCCGGGACCACCGCTGCGATGACAACCCACACAGTTGGCCTGCAGCACCGGCATGACGTGCTCAGCGAACGCCCCACCCGCGATCTCATCGGCGGGAATGTCGCTCTCCAACGACCCGGAGTCGGTTGCATCGAGGTCGATGCGGTCAGCGACCAGATCAAATTCAAGCGTGATCTCGTCGTCGGTGTGAGCAAGGCGAGCGATGTTGATCGGGCCGACGTCGAAGGCCGAGCCGAGGATCGACGCAGAGACCGACGCCAGGATCCGGCCGTCGGTGATCGTGGCCTCACCGACGAACACGACCTCGTTGGTCGTCTCCTTCACGGTGAGGTTGCCGGTGAGCGTCAACGACGCCGTGTCCCCATCGGCGAACGAGGTCGGCAGACCTTCGACCGACGTCGGCTCGAAACGGGCGAAGGGAAAGTGGGTCGAGGCGAGGAAGTCATGCCGGAGACGCTTGTCGCGCAGGTTCGAGTCGGAGGTGAACATCTCGACATTGACGACAACCTCACCGATCATCGACGAACTCGGATCCTCAAGATCGAACAGGATGTCGCCACCAACGACCGTGGTCGTGCCGACCGTGGTCTTCTCCGTACCGGCGAGACGTTCGGTCACGACGTAGCGGACCTCGCTGCCGTTGTTGGGGCTGATCCGGTAAAGCCGCTGGGTCTCCTCGTCGACCTCCTCGACGGCGATGGTCGGCGCCTCGACATCCGTGGTCTGCGGATCACCGTCGGCCAGCAACCAGTCCCACTGGTCGCGAGTCACCATCAAGAGGCTGCCGATGACCACCACACCGAGAATTGCGAACTGACCAGGCTGAAGACGTCGCAGGACTGCCATACCCCAAGTATGGGCCGCCAACCCACCGGCGTGAAACCACGCCCGGGCTCACGAAGCGCCGATCGACTCCCGAAGACCAAAGGCCAAGATCAGCCCCCGCAGATCCGCAGGCCTCGTCTCGAGACCGTCGAACGCCGCCAGGTCGGCGGCGGCCGAAACAGGATCGCCGAGGAAATTGTGGACGAACGCCCGGTACACGAGCGCCTCCGGATGCGCCGACTCGACGCCGAGCGCCCGGTCGAGGAACGTCAGCCCGATCTCGGCCGGAGCCAGGGCATCCGAGGTCGCGGACCGAGCGAGCAACCAGCCCTGCCCGGCGAGCGCGTCCGGATTCTCGGGCACCGACTCGAGCATCCACTCTCCCAGCTGGATGCCGGTGAACGGCTCACCCTGCGCCGCCAGCGCCTCGGCGGCGAGCAGCACGTCGTCGACCGTGAGCCCGGTTTCGCTGAACGGCACGGGATCGTCGACCAGCGCAACCGGTTCGACACGGGCGAATGCGTCGTTCTGGGCGATGTCCGCCAGACGATCGCGCAGACCCTGCTGAACGACGAGCTGCTCGATAAACGGGGGTGCGTCGAGTTGGTCGAAGGCATCGAGATGCCCCTTGGCTGCGTCGACATCGCCGACGTCGAGGGCGATGGCCGTGGCGAACACTCGAGCGTCGGCGTACTCGGGGTCGATCGCGACGGCGTCCTCGACGAGGGGCCGGGCGGCGTCGACGTTGCCTTGGAGACGCAGGAACCACGCCTTGTACGCGAGGGCCTCCGTGTTGGCGGGCGACAACTCGAGGACGTCGTCGTACACGTCGATTGCAGCGTCGAGATCACCTTCCCCGAGCAGTTGCTGCGCTTCGAGCAAGAGCTCTCGGGTGGTGACCCGGATATCGCCGGTGATCGTGTCGTTGAGTGTCCGACTGCCGGAGAACTGGGCGACGAGAATCCCGGCGAGGGTGGCAACGACGGCGATGCCGGCCAGCCACATCCAGCCGGTTCGCTTCGCCGTCGGTGCCTTGATCGGTGCGGGCTGCTCCCCCGCCTCGATTGCTCGAAGCACCCGAGCGGCGCGGGTGGTGTAGTCGGCCTTCAGCGATTCGTAGTCAGCGTCGTCGAGATCGCCGGCGGCGTACTCGGCCTCGAGATCGTCGAGCGACCCGAGCAGGAAGTCACGCTCCTCGCGGAGCGCAGGATCGACGCTCATCCCCGATCGGCCATCGCCTGCTCGACCAACGCGTGGTCCTCATCGGTCGCCTCGAGATCGGCGTCGCGCTGCCATCGACGGAACACCAGACCAAGGCCGGTGACCGCTACCGCTCCGCCCACGACTGGGAGGATCCACACGAGGGCGGTGACGCCTTCGGCGGAGGGTGTGTAGTCGACGTCTTCGCCGAAGGTGTCGACGAGTTGGTCGCGAATGAACGCATCGGATCGCCCCTCGTCGACCCAGACCCGGATCTCGCGTCGAATGTTGCGGGCGACGACGACGTCGCTCTCGGCGACCGACTGCCCCCGACAGACGGGGCAGGCAAAATCCTGTGCCAGCGAGTACGCCCGGTCGGCGTTGCTGAGCGGCGGACCCTCGTCGACGGCGGCGAAGACCAGCATCGACAACCCGAGGGCGGCGACAGCCAGCCACGACGCAAGACGGCGGGTCACGACGACACCTCGGTGTCGGCGAGCGCTCGGGCCACCAGATCCTCGATCTGGTTGTCGAGATCATCCTTGGTGATCCCGCCAATGAGCTTGGCGGCGACCACGCCACTCGGGGCGACGAGATAGCTCTCGGGAACGGCGGTGACGCCATAGTCAACAGCGATTGAGCCCGTGTCGGTGGTGATCACGGGCCACTCGCCGCCGTTCGCAAGGAAGAAGTCGCGGACGTTGGCCGAGGCATCGTCGAACGCAACCGACACGACGATGGCATCACCAGTGATCGCTCGCTCCTCGGCGAAGGCAACGAGTTCGGGGTGCTCGACGATGCACGGAACACAGGTCGTGGAGAAGAAATTGACGACGACCCACTGACCACGATGGTCGTCGATGTCGAACCACTGCCCGTCGAGATCTTCTCCCTCGATGAGCGGAGCAAGGCGCCCGACGGCGGTGGAGTTCGCCGCCCGCTCCGACGCCGGTTCGCCGGTGGCGAGCAACACGATCAGGAGCGCGAAGGCCACCGCGACCGGGAGAACGATCCAGACCGCCGTGCGGTTGGGGCCGGTTGCGGCGGTGGCCGTCACGACGGCGCCTCGACGGAGTCGGGTTCAGGGATCAGAGCCGAGGTCGGGGCAATCGGATTTCGACGTCGGCCTGGCACGACAGCAAGGGCGGTGCCCACCGCCATCACGATGCCACCGATCCACAACCAGAGAATCAATGGTTGGACCGTCGCACGGAGCACCACGGCGTCGTCAGCGTCTTCGGGGAAGGACAGCACCGAGAGCGCAATGTCGTCCTGGAGGGTCGAACGGACGCTTGGGGTACCGATCGTCTGACCGGCAAACGGGTACGTCGAGATCGCCGGTGCGTAGACCTGACCACCGTCGACACGAATGTCGGCTTTGCGCTCCACCCGATTGGGGTACTCGACGANGCGAGACCCCTCATACGTGAGGGTGTGGCCCGAGATCACGGCACTATCGCCGGGCTCTAGGGTGAACTCTCCCTGGCGGACGTAGGCGTTGCTTGCGGCGAACGCCACTGCGATCAGAACGACACCGAGGTGCACGATCATGCCGCCGTTGGTGCGACCGACGAGACCGCGCCAGCCCTGGCGTCGGGTGGCGAGCACCACCTGACGCAGCGCGGCACCGCCTGCGAAACCACCGAGGCCGAAGGCCAGCATTGGCGCCCAACCGCGAGCGCCGACGACCGCGGCAGACACCATCGAACCGACACCGAGCCAGGCGGGCCAGATCAGTCGATCGGACAGGACGTCGCCGCTTGCCTTGCGCCACGGCAGGATCGGGGCGACCGCCATCAAGAACAGCAGGGTGAAGCCGATCGGCATGGTCATCTGATCGAAGTACGGATTGCCGACCGAGATCGTGCGACCGTCGATCGCCTCGACGATCAGCGGGAAGATGGTGCCGAGCAACACCACGAACGCGAAGCCGGCGAACACCACATTGTTGGCCAGGAACGCGCCCTCCCGCGAGACCGGCGAGTCGATACGACCGGGGGCCCGGAGCTCATCTCCCCGCCAGGCGATGAGGCCGAGCGACACGATGACGATCAGCGCGAAGAACGTGAGGAACCANGGGCCGATCTGAGACTCGACAAAGGCGTGGACCGACTGCAACACACCCGAGCGGGTGATGAAGGTGCCAAGGATGGTGAGCGCGAACGTCGAGACGACCAGGGACAGGTTCCAGACCCGCAACATGCCTCGACGTTCCTGGACCATCACCGAATGGATGAACGCCGTGCCGGTCAGCCACGGCAGGAACGAAGCGTTCTCGACCGGGTCCCAGGCCCAGTAGCCGCCCCAGCCGAGGGTCTCGTAGCTCCACCACGCACCGAGCACGATGCCGAAGGTGAGGTACCCCCACGCCAGCACGGTCCATCGGCGGGTGNCGACCAGCCAGCCCTCGCCGACCCGGCCGGTGACGAGCGCCGCGATCGCGAACGCGAACGGCACCGTGAATCCGACATAACCCAGATAGAGGATCGGCGGATGGAACGCCATCAGGATGTGGTTCTGGAGCAGCGGATTCGGGCCGGGGCCGTCGTAGCCAGGCGGCGGATCGAACGAGGTAAACGGCGCCGACGGGCCGACCATCAACAAGAAGAAGAACGCGCACACCACGAAGAGCGTGAGCATCACCCACTGCATCATCGGGTCGTCGCCGTCGTTGCGGAACTTCACGACGACCGCAACGACATAACCGCACAACACGAGCACCCACAGCAACACTGAACCCTCGAGCGCCGNCCAGAGGGTCGCGATGTTGAACAGCGCTGGGGTCTGTGACGAGCCGTTGTCGGCCACGAACTGGACGGTGAAGTCACGCGTGATCAGGGCTCGCTCCATGATCACGACGGACGCGATNGACGCGAGGGTCATCAGCCCGGCAAGCAGCTTGGCGTCGGCGAACCAGCGGGGCCGATAGCCGAGGATCCCGAGCAGCGCGACGATGATCCCGGCGATGGCGCAGGCGGCGCCGATGGTGACCGACGCCGAACCGAGCGCGACGTTGCTCACGCGCAGGCCTCGGCGACGACCNCCTGCTCTGCGCTTTCAGCGAGACGATCTTCGTACCCNTCGTCGTTGATGTAGTCGTTGTCGTGCTTGACCCGCATGCGGTCGGAGGCGAAGTACCAACCGTCGTCGGCGAGGCCGTCGAACCCGTCGACATTNGGATCCGACTGCACCCACGCGCCGTCGAGCACGACCGGCACATCGGGCTCGAACAATTCGGCTGGGTCGCCGAAGTGCACGATGTCGGCTGAGACGCCGCCGTGCATGATCGAGAACGCCACGATCGGCAGATCGTCCTGGAAGCCCTCGACGATCGAGCAACCGATCGGCAGACCCTGGAGGGTGAACCGTTCGTTGCCGAGTTCGTCGCGGCGTTCGACCGCTTCGTCGGCGTTGTAGAAGAACAGTGAGCCCGACGCGAGATTCCAGACGAGACCGACGACCGCACCAACCATCACCAGCGCAATCAGCGCAGGAGCGACCCTGCGGCGACGAGTTCGGGCCGGTCGAGGTTCTTGAGGGGCGAGGGAGTCGTCGGCGACGGTGTCGCTCACGAGTCGTCCTCCGAGGTCATCCAGCGTCGGCGCTCGACGGGCACGCGGGCAGCCAAGGCCCGACCGCGAACAGCCAAGCGGAAGGCGTAGATGCCGAGGGCACCGAGGGTGATGCCCCATCCGGCGAGCAGGTACCCGAGATGCGTCACGATGCACCTCCCGACGTTGCGGCTTCGGCCCGACGGGCGACGATGGCCTCGCCGAGCTCGCCGTCGCGGAGCTCTCGTTCGAGCCAGGCGATCCGGAAGCGGTGGGTCATCGCCCAGGTGTAGAAGACGCCCCACACGACAATGCCGAGAAACATCGTGAAGAGGGTCCAGTCCNCGAGCTTGCCATCNGTNATCGACGACTGTTGATGGAGCGTGCGGTCAGCCCACCACTCGACCGACCGGTTGATGATCGGGATGTTGATGGCGGCGATGATGCCGACGACGGCCGCCCGGGTCGCAACGGCTGACTCGTCACCGCCCATCGACCGCACGGCGAGGTAGCCGATCATCATCACGAACAGGATCAAGGTGGTGACGAGGCGGACATCGCCCCACTCCCAATAGGTGTTCCAGGTCGGGCGCCCCCAGATGGAGCCGGTGATGAGCGTGAGCCCGCAGAAGATGACACCGATCTCGGCCGAACTGTGNGCNACGATGTCCCACCAAACGGAACGCTTCCACAGCCACATCACCGAGCCGACCGCAGTGACGGAGAAGGCGACATAGGTGAGAATCGCCGACGGGACGTGGACGAAGATCATGCGCACCGAGTCGGCCATGAGGTCGTCCTCCGGGGCGACGAAGAAGCCGAGCAGGATCATCGTCACGACGCCGACGAGCACGGTCGCTCCGAGCAATCGNGTGGTGCGGGATCCGGTGTGGGCGGGAAGATCGAGTNGGGGGTTGNTCATGTCTCCTCCAAGAGCACGCCGTACGCCAATGCTCCCAGGACCACGTTGATGACGCCGAACCCGGCGAGCAGACCAAGCCAAGACCAGCCGTCGACAGCCACCGATCCGAGAGCGTCGTCGAACGCCCGAGTCGCACCGATGAGCACTGGGGCNAGCACCGGGAGCAGCAAGATCGGCAGGACCGTCTCACGGGCTCTCACGCCGGCCACGAGCGCTCCGAGCAGGGTACCGGCCGCCGCAATGCCAACGGTGGCGATCAGACAGGTCGCGAACACGAGTCCCCACGCCTCGATATCGGCGCTGTAGAGGACGACCACGCCGATGAGAAGCACGATCTCGACGACGAGCAGCTGCACGGCAACCGCAATGGACTTCCCGACGAACACCGCCGGCGGTTCGATGCCGGCCAGGAGCAGTGCCCGACGGGCGCCGTCAGTGGTCTCGATCGAGGTCGAGCGCTGAACGGCAAGGGTCGAGACGAACATGATCGTGACCCAGAAGAGGCCCGAGGTCGCCTGCAACAAGACCGGCCGGTTGGCGTCGAGCGCGAAGCCGAACAGCACGAGAACGAGGCCGGCGAAGGGCACGACCTGGCCGAACGTGACCCGCGAACGCCACTCGATCTGGAGGTCTTTCGTGGCAACAAGCCAGGCATCACGCAGCATCGTGGCCCCCCGGCTCGCGGCTGCCTCGTTCGTCGGAGGTGATGGTGCCGCCTGCGACCGTGAGGTGGCGAGTGGCGAGGTCGAGCGTGCGGTCGAGTTCGTGTGAGGCGAGCATCACCGTGGCACCTGCCGACGCAGCGTCGAGGATGACCTGGTCGATCAGGTCGCGTCCGCCCTGATCAAGACCCGAGTGAGGCTCGTCAAGCAACCAGAGGCGAGGGCGGCGAACGACCACCGCAGCGAGGGCGGTGCGACGCCGTTGCCCCGCAGAAAGATTCCGCACCGCAACGTCACGCAGGCGTTCGGCGACGCCGAGGCGGTCGAGCGCCGCCGGCACCGCTTCGTCGTCGATGCGAGATGCACGAGCCCAGAAACGCAGGTTCTCCTCGACGGTCAGGTCGTCATAGAGCGCCGTGTCGTGCCCGAGCAGCCCGACCGACCGTCGCACGGCAGCGCGGTCGGCCACCAGATCGTGGCCCAGCACCTCGGCCCGGCCAGACTCAATCCGCAACAAGCCGGCGCAGACCCGCAGCAGGGTCGACTTGCCGGCGCCGTTGGGTCCTTGGACGAGCACGATCTCGCTCTCACCGACCTCAAGATCGGCGCCCGCGAGCGCCGGAAACCGGCCGAGCAAGGCGACGACGCCCTGGAGCGAAACGATGGACACCACGAAACGCTAGCGCCGCCCCGGCGGCGGTCCGGCGTGAACACGGTCGGGTTCTGCCGGTCGACCGACCCTGCGCCGGGTCTAGCCTTCGGGGCATGGCCCCCATCCGACTCGTGCTCGCCGTCATGGCCGTCGCCGCGCTGGCGGCGGCATGCAGCGACGACGACGGCACCACAGAAGGGCGCCAGGATCCAGCTGCTGCGGCCGCCGCCGACCTCGATGCGCAAGCCGCGGCACCGCGCGACGACGTTGATGTCGACGGGCCGTCCTCGAACTCGTCCACGACGACTCCGAGCACCACCACGACCACCATCCCCGGCATTGTCGTCAACAAATTCGCGCTCACGATCGACGACTGTTTCGACCAGCTCGAGGATCTCGCCGCCGGCCGGCCACGGGAAGTCACCACCAAGATCCCCTGCGACGAGCCCCACGACGCCCAGATCTTCAGCCGACTCTCCTATCCGGCCGAGCCGGGAGAGCTGTATCCGGGCGACGACATCGTCGAGGACTACGCCCTCGCCGCCTGCTACCTCCGATTCGAGGCCTGGGCCGACGCGATCTACGAGACCAGCGCACTCGAGATCCGGGCCTTCACCCCGACACGCGACGACTTCGAGGCGCAGAGCTACCGAGGAATCCAGTGCTTCGTCGAGCGCAACGACGGCGCCAAGCTCGTAGGCACCTCGCGCAGCAGCGGGCTCTGAGCCCTCCCCACAGGGTCCGCACCGACGCCGAGGCCGCCGACGCCCTCCTCCCTTTCGCCGCCCACAAGGGATACGGGCTCGGCCTCCTCAACGAAATCCTCGGGGCCATGACGGGCGGCTCTCTCCCCACCCTGCGCGGAGCCCCCGGTGAAGCTACCGGCGAAAAGTACTCCTGCAACTTCTTCTTCCAAGT
>NZNH01000047.1 GCA_002694825.1 Acidimicrobiaceae bacterium
AGCGTCAGGCCCAGCCGGGCTGCCTCCAGGAGGCCGAGCCCTTCGTCCACGGCGACGTGATCGCCGACAGCCCCCATTGCGCCGATCAGGGTGAAGGGGTTCCGAGTCGCGCCGAGCTCGCTCATCACAGCTGCCAGAAATCGCTGCTGTCGCTGCACGCGGCCGAGGTCGCTGGTGGGATCGGTCACGAGCACGCCGTCGATGCGCTCGGTGTAGCGACGTGAGCGGACGTAGGCGAGCGCCTCCGGGCCATTGAGTTCGATCGATCCAGCCGTTTCGATGGCGAGTCCCGATTTCTCGTCAAACGCCGGATGCGGAAAGTCAATGGCGACGCCGCCAAGGGCATCGACGAGTCCGAGGAAGCCAGCGAGATCAACTTCAAGGTAGTGATCAATCCCGATTCCGAGCTGCGTCTGTACCGTCGCAACCAAGGCCGCAGGACCGCCGAACACAAATGCGGCGTTGATCCGATTGGTCGTGCCGGTGGAAAGCGGCACGTAAAGGTCTCGGGGAATGGCGAGCAGCGACACGGTGTCGCCTTGGACGCGCATCACGGCGATCGTGTCGGTGCGCTCCCCACTGAACGAGCCCAGATTCGGGAGGTTGGGATCTACTCCTTCCCGACTGTCGGTGCCGACAACGAGGTAGTTGGTGCCAGTTGGGCTGCCCTGCAGGACACCAGCCAGCTCAACGCGCTCAACACCACGCCAGGCCGACCACGAGGAGACACCAATGACGCCGAGAGGCAGGCCGATCAGAAAGGCAAGCGCCAGCAAGACCCAAGGCCAACGGCGGGCACGGTCAGGAACTTCGACATGGATCCCGTCGACCGGCTCGGAGGGCTCCTGCATGGCCGGCGCCTCGACGTGAATCGATCGTGGGTCACTGGGAGGGGTGGACATCGCCATGAGTCAAGCACGCTCTCCGGTGATCGGGACGGCAGGACGCCTTGTGCCACCACCTGTGGATAACTCATGGCTACTCTTGCTCGGCGGGCCGTATTCCATGCGTCGTTTCACCATGCTCTCGCTGCAATCCCGGTTCGCTCTTCCCGCCGTCATCGGCCTCGTCATCGCGCTGGTCGTCCCGGCGTCGGGACAAGACATCAGCGACCTCCGTCGCCAACGGGAACAGGCGCGAGCCGCAGAACAGGAGGCGCTCGAACAAATCGATCTCTTGCGCGCCGACGACGCACTCGTCGCCGAGGTACTCGCAGAGATTCAGAGCTTGGTCGACGCCCAGACCGCACGAGTCGCTGGGGCGCAGCAGGCCCTGGCGGCTGCAGAATCCGAGGTCCTGTACCGAGAGCAGCTCGCTCGCGACGCAGAAGCCGCCGTTGCCGTCATGCGAAAGGAGATTGCAGTCCGAGCCGTCGACTCATATGTCGGTACGGACACCTCGCTCGAGCCCTGGCTCGAATCAGGTGACCCCAACCGCACCGCGATCCGGCTCGCCATGCTCGACTTCGCCGCCGGCAGCGAACGCGATCTCCTCGACGGTCTCCGAACGGCGCAAGCGGAGATGGAAGAAAATGTCCGACTCGGTGAGGCGGCACGGGTCGAAGCCGATCTTCTTCGGGAGGCGTACGAGGTTGCGCTCGCCGAACTCGAGGAGCGCCGCGCCGTGCAACTCGACGTGCAGGCAGAACTTCAGGTGCGGATCGACGAATGGATCGACGTCGCAAACGAGCGCGACGCCGCGAGCGACGAATTCACGACGCTCATCCGGGAGGCCACCGCTGCCGCAACCGGACTCAATGTCGGATCACCATCGCTCGAGGGTTACGTCATGCCGACATCGGGATCGATCGGTTCTGCCTTCGGCCCGCGCGTGCATCCCATTTTTGGCACCGTTCGCCAGCACACTGGCGTCGACATCGGCGCAGCAACCGGCAATCCGATCTGGGCATCGAAGGATGGGCGCGTCATCTTTGCCGGTTGGAAGGGTGGCTACGGCAACACGGTGGTCATGGTCCACGGCGACGGAACCGTTACGACGCTCTACGCCCACATGTCTGTGATCCACGCTGCGCCGGGCGACCGCGTCGATCAGGGCGAGGTGATCGGCGAGATCGGCAGCACCGGTTTCTCGACCGGGCCCCACCTCCATTTCGAGGTGCGCGTCAACGGTGAGCCGAAGGACCCACAGGCCTTCTTGCCGTGATCCGATGCCGCCACCCAATAGCTCGCCTCGGGTAGCGTCGTTCACGCAGTCGACAAGCCGAGGATCACATGGCGAGGAATCCAAAGCGCTTCAAACGGCGCCTGTTCGGCTACCGACGAGCGGCCGTCGATGCCCACATTGACGAACTCACGGCCAAGATCGAAGCGCTTGAGAACCAGTCCGGCCTGGCGACACCGGACCAGGACGATCTCGTACTTCGCGCCACACGCTTGAGCGTGGCCGCGATCATGGAGCAAGCCGAGGCTGACGCGGAAGAGATCCGTCAGTCCGCGCAAACCGAGGCTGCGATCTTGCTCGCCGGTACCGAATCCGCCGGTCTCGAACACCCACCCGACGCCTGATTTCCTGCCCTAGCCAGCTACGACCGCTACTGTCGCCGCGCAATGCTGTTGACGATCGGCGACCTGCTCGAAGAGATCCTGGTTCGTCTTGACGCGGCGCCCGTGCGCGGGATCGACAGCTCCGTTCGGTCGGCTCGAGTCCGAGGTGGGAGCGCGGCCAACGTTGCCGCGATCGACGCCGAAATCGGAGGCACACCGCGCTTTGTCGGCCAGGTGGGCGACGATGCGCTCGGGCATGCCCTCGTCGACGACCTCTCTTCTCGCGGCGTCGACGTCCGGGGTGCTCACCTAGGTAGCACTGGGGTCATCGTCACGACCGTCGGCCAAGGGGCGCGTACACAGCTCATCGATCGGGGGGCGTCGCGTGGCCCGGCGCGTCTTGATCCCGGCACGCTCGACGGCGCCGCTCAGATCTACATCGCCGCATCTGCGTTCACGGAGGACCCCTTGGCGACGGCGGTCGACCAACTCCTCGCCGAGATTCGCGACCGACGCATCCCCCTCGTGCTGGGAGGCCCGAGCGCCGCTGACCTCGGCCTCTTCGGAGCGGAGCCCTTCCACGAACTGGTGCGTACCGCCCGACCCGATGCCGTGGTGCTCAACCGTTTCGAGCACCGTTCCCTCGGACTGCACCCGCGTGAAGAGCTCGAGGGCGCAGGCGCAACCATCATCACGGCCGGAGCGCGGCCCACCCTCGTTCTCACGCCCAAAGGCGACGCAGACTCCGTGCCCGTCCCACCGATCGACACGCTCCGCGACCGAACGGGAGCAGGCGACGCGTTTCTTGCCGGGTTCCTCTCGTCTCGCCGCACCGGTGCCGATCCGGTCTCGGCCACCCACGCCGGTCATCGGATCGCTGCCCGGGTTTTGCGCAATCTCGGTCCGACCACCAAGGCTTAAGGCATGCGTGCTGCTGTCCTCACCGCCCCGGATCGTCCTCTGGAGATCGTCGACAACCTTGAGGTCGAGTCGCCGAGACCGGGTGAGGTGCTCGTGCGGGTGCTCCACAGCGGGATCTGCCACTCCGATCTGACCGTGATCGACGCAGGACACGGCGTGCCGGTCGTGCTCGGCCACGAGGCCGCAGGTGAGATCGCTGACGTCGGCGCTGGGGTCGAACATCTTCGCGTGGGCGACAAGGTGGTGCTCGCCCCGCTCGCCCCCTGCGGCGAATGCGGAGCGTGCGCTCGTCATGCAGGGACGGAATGCGCTCAGGCCCTCGCCTTTGTTCACCACCTTCGTCCGGACGGGACGTCGCCGTTCAGCCTGGGCGGCGATCTCGTTCACCGCGGACTCGGCGTCGGCGCCTTTGCCGAATACACCGTGGTTCCGGCGAGTGGCGCCGTCAAGGTTCCCGACGACACGCCACTCGACATCGCGTGTGTGATCGGTTGCGCCGTGCAGACCGGTGTCGGCGCAGCCCTCAACACCGCCGAGGTCAGGTCCGGCTCCTCGGTGCTCGTCCTCGGGGCTGGGGGAGTGGGGCAGGCGGTTGTGCAAGGGGCTCGCATCGCTGGGGCAGAACACGTGATCGTCTCCGAGCCGGTCGAAGAGCGGCGTGCGCATGCGCTTGCCATGGGCGCAACGACTGCGGTCGATCCCACCAAGACCGACCTTCGCGAGGTCGTCATGGATCTCACAGGCGGTGCCGGCGTCGACTATGCGTTCGAGGCGGCCGGCTCGGGGCGTCTCGTGCAGAGCGGTATCGAACTCACCGGTGTCGGCGGCACGGTCGTCATGGTCGGGGCGCCGCCGATCGAGGACACCGTCACCATCGATGCCGCGGTCATCTTCATGACGATGGGAAAGCGCATCCTGTCGAGCCTGCTCGGTGGCTGTTGGCCGGCGCGCGACATCCCACGGCTTATCGGCTACTGGCGGGAAGGGCGACTGGATCTGGGCGGCCTGGTCACCCGCCGACTTGACCTGGCAGAGGTCAACGAGGGGATTCGCCTGCTTCGGGAGACCGACGGTGTCCGGACCGTCGTCGACGTCGCACCAAAGCCATAAGTTTCTCCACGATCTCGTGAATCGACGGTGCCGGAGCGACGCCCAACGGTTCAAGCGTGAACGAGACCGGAACACCGTCAGGCGTCGCCTCGTCGACCGTGGCGGTGAGCTGTCCGACCCCCGGTGGATCACCGACGATCACTTCAAGCAAGCCGTCGTGAGGGTCGACGAAGACGACCTCACCGATCTCGTGCGCCGCATCCGCCATCCGGAGCAGCAGCTCGACGGGATCATCATCGGCGATCAGCTGCTCAGGGGATGTCGATCGTGAACCGGGTACGGGGGCGGTTGGTGGCGCCGGTGCGCCCCCGGGTATCGGCCGTTCGCCGTTGCCACTGATCTTGCGCAACAGGTCGAAGGCCTGATTGACCCGCGCAGCATCGCCAGCCGATCCGCCCGCGTCAGGGTGGGTCCGCACGATCGCCCTCCGATGCGCGGCGCGGACATCGCTCCAGTCGGGAGCATCGGAGAGTCCGAGGACCCGAAGTGCGTCGGCGATGTCCACGGTCGCATCCTCGCGCCCAGCATGGCACCGGTCGTAGCCGGGTTCGCCGTATCGCCAACGGCATCGGCCACAGCGGCTGGCTGGGCGTTGGCAAGGTGATCGTCTGCCTCCGATTCGTTCATCCGGAGCAGTCCGAGAACATAAGCGGAGAACCTNGCCCGAATCGGCTGATGGTGCTTGTCGACCGCGTACCGGCTCCGTAGGCTCTCTGCGTCCTCGCACACGATGCCCGTGTGCGCGACGCGCATCTACAGGGGAGAAACCGTGAGCGCTGTTCCGTATCTGGCCCTGATCTCGGCCCTGGCGGGCCTGGGTCTGGCCGCCTACTACTACAAGGCCGTCGAGGCGGCACCTGCGGGCAACGACCGCATGGTGTTCCTGATGACGGAGATCCAGAAGGGCGCCCGGGCGTTCTTGAAGCAGGAGTACACCTGGGTCGCTGCATTCGCCGTGGCAATGCTGATCCTGATCGCGATCGTGATCACGCCACTCGCGTCGGTGAGCTACATCATCGGTGCGGTGCTGTCGGCGACCGCTGGTTACGCCGGCATGACTGTCGCGACAATGGCCAACGCCCGCACCACAGAGGCAGCGAAGGAGGGCCCTGGTAAGGCCCTCCCGGTCGCGTTCCGCGGCGGTGCCGTGATGGGCTTCGCTGTTGCCGGCCTTGCCCTCGCCGGGCTGATGCTCACGTANCTGCTCTTTGTTGAATGGCTCGAGGCCGACTCGGCCTTCGAGATCGTCACGGCCTACGGCCTCGGCGCCTCCACCATCGCCCTCTTCTCCCGTGTCGGTGGCGGCATCTACACCAAGGCTGCTGATGTGGGCGCCGACCTCGTCGGCAAGGTCGAGGCCGGCATCCCCGAGGACGACCCCCGCAACCCGGCCACCATCGCCGACAACGTCGGTGACAACGTCGGCGACGTTGCGGGTATGGGTGCCGACCTCTTCGAGTCGTACGCCGGCTCGATCATCGCGCCCATTGCCCTGACCGCCTTTTCGGTGGCTGGTGGACTCGCAGCCGAGGACGCCGGCCGTGAAGGCATCGTCGAGTTGCTCATGTTCCCGATCGCTATCGCATTCATCGGCATGATTGCCTCGATCATCGGATCGTTCCTCGTCAAGGGTGGCGACAGCACCGACTCCAAGGCGTTGAGTCGAGCGCTTCACATGGGTACGAACGTGGCCATGGGCCTCACCGTGCTTGGAACGCTCGTGGTGGCGTTCTGGATGTTCGGTGACATTGCCGATGCCTCCGACGGCACCCCGTTCGGTCTTGCGGTCTCGGTCATCGGCGGCCTTCTCGTTGGGTGGGCTCTTGGCAAGACCGCAGAGTTCTATACCTCCGACCACTTCAACCCGGTCAAGAAGATCGCCGCCCAGTCAGAAACTGGTCCGGCCACGACGGTCCTTTCCGGAATTAGTGCCGGCATGGTCTCGGTTGCTGCGTCGGTTGCCCTGATCCTCATCGGTGTGGGTGTCGCCTACTGGGGCGGCGAGCAGACCCTTGGCTCCGGCGGCGGGATCTATGGCATCGCCGTTGCTGCAATCGGCATGCTCGCAACGACCGGTGTCGTCGTCTCCGTCGACGCCTACGGGCCGATCGCCGACAACGCCGGTGGCATCGCCGAGATGGCGGAACTCGACCCGTCGGTCCGAGAGGTCACCGATGCGCTCGATTCGCTTGGCAACACCACTGCCGCTGTCGCCAAGGGCTTCGCCGTCGGCTCGGCTGCGCTCACTGCGCTTGCCCTCTTCAAGAGCTTCGAGCTCGCCGTTGCCCAGGAAGGCGGCAGCCTCAGCCTGAACGTGGGTGACGTCGACGTCTTCATCGGCCTCTTCATCGGCGCCGGGCTTCCCTTCCTCTTCGCTGCGCTCACGATCGACGCTGTCGGTCGGGCCGCCACGGCGATGATCGAAGAGGTCCGCCGCCAGTTCCGGGAGATTCCGGGCCTGCGCGAAGGCAAGGAGGGAGTGGTGCCCGACTCCGCCCGTTGCGTGGCGATCAGCACGGATGCGTCGCTCAAGGAGATGGTCGTCCCCGGCGCCCTTGCGGTCGTCGTGCCGCTCGTCGTCGGCTTCATCGATGTCGATGCCCTCGGGGGCCTGCTCGCCGGCGCGCTCGTGACGGGCTTTGCGCTGGCGATCTTCATGGCGAACGCCGGCGGTGCCTGGGACAACGCCAAGAAGTACATCGAGGCCGGAAACCACGGCGGCAAGGGTTCCGACCCGCACAAGGCAGCGGTCGTCGGTGACACCGTGGGTGATCCCTTCAAGGACACCTCCGGCCCGGCGATGAACATTCTCCTCAAGGTCATGACGATCGTTTCGCTGGTGTTCGCCAGCGCGTTCGTCTGATCTCGACCGGCGAGTTCTGACTGGAGGGGGGCCCGCTCGGGTCCCCCTCCGGCGGTTTTCCACCAGGTGCACCAATGAGCGATCACGACGAACAGCGCCGAGCGATGCGTCGAGAGCTGCGTGAGCGCAGGTCCGCGCTGTCGCCCGAGGAGCAGGCCGGTGTCTCGGCGGCGGTCGAACGCCGACTCGCACAGATCGCTGCACTCAGACGGTCTCCGGTCGTTGGCGGCTACCGCGCGATCCGCGGCGAAGTCGACATCGACGCCGCACTTACGAGCCTGCATGCGGGGGGCACGCTGGTCACCGTTCCGCGAGTCAGCGGGGACCGCATGGACTTCCTGCCATGGACGTCAGTGTCCGAGACGATCACTGGGAGCTTCGGAATCGACGAGCCGATCAACGGTGAGCCGGTGCAGTTTTCTCAGCACGACGTGGTGCTCGTCCCCCTTGTCGCGTTCGATGGGACCGGCCAGCGTCTCGGCCAGGGGGGCGGCTTCTACGACCGTGCCATCGCCGCTGCCGGCGCCGGCCGGCCACTGTTGATCGGCGTCGCGCATGCCTTTCAGCAGGTCAGGTCGGTCCCCGTCGAGGCATGGGACATGCCACTCGATGCCGTCGTTACGGAGGAACGCGTTCACGAGTTCCGGGCCGGGTGCCTTTCCTGAGGGCGTGAGGCTCCACATCGCGCTCGCAAAGGAGTAGAACAGACCTGTGCACGTAGTCGTAGTGGGTGCCGGCGAGGTCGGCTCGTACGTGGCCGACCGTCTGAGTCGAGAAGGTCACGACGTTGCGATCGTCGATCTCAGCAGCTCGAAGCTGCGACGCCTCGATGACGCGCTCGACGTCTTGACCGTTGTCGGGAGTGGCACTCATCCCGAAACGCTCAGCCGAGCCGGCGTGGAACACAGCGAACTCCTCGTGGCCGTGACAGCAAACGACGAGGCCAACCTGGTCGCCTCCATGGTGGGGAAGTCGATGGGCGTCAAGCAGACGATCTGCCGGATAGAAGCCTCCGGCCTGCGCGGCCCTGCAGCGCACTCGGTCCGTGAGGCCTCCGGTGCCGACCTGTTCATCGACCCCGATGGCGAAACGGCGGCCGAGGTCCTCGAACTGCTCGACTTCCCCGGCGCCGATGAGGTTGCTCACATGGCGAACGGAGAGGTGGTCGTCATCGGGGCCAGCCTTCCGGCGGAAGCGCCGCTCGTCGGCAGGACGCTCGGCGACATCGCGGAGGAATTCGAACCCGACTGGGACTTCATGGTCGCATCGATCGGGCGAGGTGAGGAGACCATCATTCCTCGTCGTGATCATCGGCTCGAAGCCGGAGACCATGTCCGGATCGTGGCGAAACGACGGGCTCGACGGCTGGTGATTGAGTTGCTCGGCCTCGCAAAGCACACACCGAAGCGGGTGATGCTGCTTGGCGGCGGACGAACGGCGGAGATCCTGGCGAAGAGCCTGACTAGCCGGGGCGTCCAGGTGGTGGTCGTCGAGCGGAACCCCGAACGGGCCCGCGAACTTGCCGAACAGCTCGAGAATTGTCTTGTCCTTGAGGGCGACATCACCGACGACGACCTGCTCCACGAAGCCGATGTCGGTCGTTACGAGATGGTCGTTGCGCTCACCGGCGAAGACGACGCCAACATCCTGGCGTGCCTGTTCGCAAAGGCGAACGGCACCACCGAGACGGTGGCCGTGTTGCATCGCCTTGCGCTCCTCGGGCTGTTGAGTGGTGCAGGGGTCGATGTCGCCCTCTCGCCCCGCACCGCAACCGCGAACGGTGTTCTGCGCTTCGTCCGTGGCGGAGTCGCCGCCGTGGCGACCTTCCTGCACGGCGACGCCGAGGTCCTGGAGCTCGAGGTGGCCAATGGCAGCCCCGCCGACGGCTCCCTCGTGTCTGAGCTCGAACTCCCCAAGGACGCACTGATCGCCGCATTCGTGCGTGATGGCAAGCCCCAAATCGGCCGCGGAAAGAGTCGCCTACGGGCCAAGGACCACGTCGTGGTAGTCGCCATGCCCAGCTCGGTCGACGAGGTGCACCGGGTACTCGGGTGAGCCAACGGGAAGCGAGCGAGGCGGCTCCGGGCTTCGGCGCCGCGCGTCGGGACTCTTACAGTCGACTCGCGGTCGCTGATGGCCTTCTTGCCTTCACCATCATCGCTGTCCTCGCCGCCGGTGCGGGCATCGCCGACAAGCTCGGCGACTCCCTCGTGCTGCTGGCCGTCGCCACTATCACCGGCTCGATCGCCATCGCCACGCGCCGGACGTTCGTCCGACGCGAGCGACCTCCGACCGCGCGAGTGATCGCCGGGCTTGCGTCCACATGGGCATCGCTCGTTCTCGCCGGGTCGGTCGTCTACCTCGCCTCGGGCACGATCACCACCGTCGACGAGGCACTTTTCGAATCCGCTGCCGGATTCAGCACGGTCGCTGCGACCACCCTTGACCCCGAATCGCTCGGCACCTCGATGTCGCTCTTCCGAGCCGGAACCCAGTTCGTCGGCGGCCTCGTCGGCCTCCTCGCCGGTGTGGTGGCACTGCCTCGCACAATGAAAGGCAACGTGCAGATCCCGAAGGGACGTGGGAGTCGAGCCGACCGGCTCGTCCCTGATCCCGTCATCGGACGTCAACGAGTGGTGCGGCTGTACCTGGCGCTCGCTACCGCATGTGGATTCGGCTACCTCATCACCGGCCTCGGGGTCCGCTCCAGTCTGATCCACGCACTCACGACCGTGTCGACCGGCGGGTTCTCGGATCGAGCCGATTCCTTCGTCTCGGCGCCTGGCGGGGCCAAGGTCGTGGCCACCGTCTTCATGCTCATCGGTGGTGTGAGCTTCTTCGCGCTGTTCTGGCTGCTCCGGGGAAACCACCGTCGTTTCGTAAAGAGTCCAGAACTCCGGATCTACCTCGGCATCATCGGGGTGGTGACCCTCTCCCTTCTCCGGGAGGTCGATGGTCTTTCCGTCGGCGACGCGCTCTTCACGGCGGCAAGTGCGTCAAGCACGACCGGACTCGCTGTGACCGAATGGACCGGCTTTCCGTCGGGTGCGCTGGCCCTGTTGCTCGTTGCGGTCGCCACAGGAGCGATGGGCGCATCAGCAGGAAGTGGGCTACGCGTCATTCGAGCCTGGCTCCTGTGCCTGTTCGCAGCGCGCGAGATTCGGCGGCAGCTCGACCCCAACGCGGTCACGCTCGTGCGCCACGGCGGTCGCACGCTCGACGACAAGGAACTCGACTCACTGACCGGCTATCAGATCGCCCACTTCGGCCTCTGCGGAATCGGCGCGTTCATGCTCGCACTCACTGGCGCTGAACTGGTCGACTCGCTCTGGACAGCGATTTCGGTCGTCTCGACCTTCGGGCCGTCGCCGACCATGGGGGCATTCGGCGACGCCGACGAGCTCGGGCGCCTCGGTCAGCTCGTCATGATCCCCGGCATGTTGGCCGGGCGGCTCACGATCCTCCCGCTCCTGCTCGCCGTCGCCGCGGTGCAGCAGGGCTACCGGGCATTGTTCCTCGGCATTCGGCGTTTGGCGAGGCCACGACGATGAGCAACGGCCGCTTCCTCGCTGTCCGGAAGACGGCAATCCGTCGGGCAACCGAGATGTCCTTCGGTCAGGCGAAGATCGAAAGTACGACGCTGCACGTCATGGGCATCGCCGTCGCTGCGATCTCGCTCGGGATGTTTATCGGTGCCCTCGTCGAATGGGGTTCGACGAATCGCGACACCGCAGCGTTGCTGATCTCCGGAACCCTCGCCCTCGTCGCCGGCGGCCTGCTCTGGTGGGTCACGGTGCCGGGCACCGTTCGTGCCCGCGACGTCTTCTCGGCGGTCGGCTGGACCTGGCTCGTCGTCACACTCGTCGGCGCCGTTCCGTACCTCCTCGGCGGCACGTTCGACGTGCCGGGTATTGATCGTTCCGGCCAGTTCGTCAACGCCATCTTCGAGTCGGCATCCGGCTACAGCGCCACTGGCTCCACCAGCCTCACCGACTTTGAGCATCCCGGGCGCGGGATGATGATGCATCGTCAGATCACCCAGTGGTACGGCGGGATGGGCATGGTGGTGATCGCAGTCGCCGTGCTCCCATTCCTCGGTGTCGGCGGCATGGACTTGATGAGTGCTGAGGCGCCCGGCCCATCCGGCGATCGCCTCACGCCCCGGGTGTCCGAGACTGCAAAACGGTTGTGGTTCACGTACGTACTCTTCACGGTCGGCGTTTCGGTCACACTCATCGCGATTCCCGGTCCATCCGTCTACGACGCCATCGCGCATGGCCTAACGACCATCGCAACTGGAGGCTTTTCTCCGCACGCTGACTCCATCGGAACCTTCGACAGTGGTGCCGTGGAGCTGGCGATCATCGTCGGCATGGTCTTGGGCGGAACGAACTTCGCCCTGCACTGGCGGGCAGTCACAGGCGACCGCCTTGCGTACTGGCGCGATCCCGAGTTCCGCACCTACCTTAAGCTCTTGATCGGAGCATCCGTCCTGGTAATCGGACTGCTCTGGCTCGATGCCGGCCTAGGGATCACCGAAGCGATCCGGGCCGGCGTGTTCAACGTCGTAGCGATCGCAACCAGCACCGGCTACGGCTCAGCGCAGGGCGCGGGCTCATCGGGAGACTTCGCCCTGTGGGTTCCCGCTGCACAACTCGTGTTGCTCTTTCTGATGGTCGTCGGATCGAGCTCAGGTTCGACAGCTGGTGGCCTCAAGGTGATGCGGCTCCAGATCCTGCTCGCCCACAGCATCCGGTCGGTCCGGCATTCACAGCAACCGCACGCCGTGATGCCCGTCAAGCACGGGAAAGCGGCAGTTCATGAAAACATTGTGCGCCGCATGACGGGCTTCTTCTTGCTCTACCTGTTGCTCGTACTCGCCGGCATCGTCGGGCTCGCAGCGCTAGGCAACGGTTTGCTCGAGTCGATCAGTGGGACGATCGGGGCCCTCGGCAACACGGGTCCGGCGCTGGGCCAAGCAGGACCCACGGCGAACTTCACTGAAGCGTTCAACGAGCCCGGCCGGTTGTTGCTGTCGCTCTACATGCTCATTGGGCGGCTGGAGATCTTCCCGATTCTCCTGATGTTTGCAGCTCCGTTGCGTGCGGTGCGCGATCGCGTGCGCTAGCCGCGGAGCGCGACAGAGAGAGCTGCCTCGAACCAGCCGGGGTCGAGTGATCCGGCGGTCTCGCGAGCGGAGTGCATGGCCAGCTGAGCCATTCCGGCGTCGACCACGCCGATGCCGAGTTCACCCGCAGTCGCAGGCCCGATGGTCGAGCCACAGGCCAGATCGGTGCGGGACACGAAACGCTGGACCGGCACCTCGGCCTCCCGACACGCAAGTTCGAACGCAGCCTGCGAGGTGGCATCAGTTGCGTAGCGCTGGTTTGCGTTGATCTTGACCACAGGGCCGCCGTTGAGCGCAATGCGGTGATCGGGTTCGTGCCGATCGACATAGTTGGGGTGGGTTGCGTGCGCCCCGTCGGCGCTGATGACCAGTGACGCTGATGATGCGGCGATCGTGGCCTCCAGGTCGGCCTCGAGGCTGGCCCAGATGCGTTCGATCTGGCGGCGGAGGAACGGGGACGCGGCTCCGGTTGTGCTCACGCTGCCGACCTCTTCGTGGTCGAAGAGCGCCAGCACCGCAATGGCATCGCCAGGACCGTCGGCAACCTCAAGGAGCGAGCGTGTGGCGACGAAACACGACAGCTGATTGTCGAGCCGGGAGGACACGAGGAACGCGTCGTCGAGACCGGCGAACCCGGCAGGGGAGAGGTCATGCGCCATCATTTCCCAGGAGACGACCTCATCGGCAGGAACGGAAAGCTGATCGGCGAGGTACTCGCGAAAGGCAGGGGCCTCGCCGAGCCCCCACATCGGAACCATGTGTCGCTGAGGGTTGAGGTTGAGTCCGTTCGACCGGAACTCACCGTCGAGGTGAATCGCCAACTGTGGAATGCGGAGAAGCGGCCGATCGTCTCGAACCAGCCGAACCTGAACGCCATCGCCCGAACGGACCGCGACGCGGCCCGCAAGCCCGAGATCACGATCGAGCCAGGAATTGGTGAGTGCACCGCCGTACACCTCCACGCCGAGTTGGGCGACCCCAAGCGTCGAAACGTCCGGCTGCGGCTTGATTCGGAGGTTCGGGCTGTCGGTGTGAGCACCGACGATTCGGAGCGGACTCGACGCGTCGTGATGTTCGGCCACCACCCATGCGATGATGCCGCCGCCGTCGGCATAGAACCACCGGCCGACCGGACCTTCGTCTGCGGCAAAGGGGCGGAAGCCGGCCGCCTCGAGATGGGCTCGAACCGTCTCGACAGCGTGATACGGCGTCGGTGACGAATCAAGATCGACACAGATGGCGGCGGCGACAGACGGATCGGGTGCTCGCATCTCTCCATCCTGCCGTGATCGGCAACCGAGTTGGCCCATGTCCGACGAACCGGTAGTTTTCCACACCTGGAAGCGCGGCCAACGGTGTCCCTGCTCCGAAGCCACTGGGCCACCGCGCCCGGCCGACCGGAGGGATATCGATGCCGAACATCGACCAGACCAATCGCGACTTGCCGCCAGCGCAGGGGCTCTATCACCCCCGAAACGAGCACGATGCGTGCGGACTCAACTTCGTGTGCGACATGCACGGCCGCAAGAGCCACGAGATCGTCGCCAAGGCGATCGGCGCGCTCTGCAATCTCGAGCACCGAGGTGCACGCGGCGCCGATATCAACACCGGTGATGGCGCCGGCATCTTGATCCAGGTTCCCGATCGCTTCTTTCGCGACGTCGTCGCCTTCGACCTGCCCGAGGCCGGCGCCTACGCCACCGGCATTGCGTTCCTGCCCCAGGAGCCGAGCCTGGCAGATACAGCAGCGCGAGAGGTCGAGAGCATTCTCGAGGCGGAAGGTCTCATGGTGCTTGGCTGGCGCGATGTGCCCATCGACGAGTCGATCCTTGGCACGGCGTCGCTCATGACGATGCCGATCTTCCGGCAGGTCTTCGTGTCGGCGCAGAACGGCGCCACTGGTATTGAACTCGACCGTTTGGCATTCATTGCTCGCAAGCGCATTGAGCGGGAGATCGCCGTCGATGCGGGCCCCGGAGCAGCCAACGAGGCCATGGGTGGCGTCTCCGAGACGCATCAAGGCGTCTACATGCCGTCGCTGAGCGCACGAACCTTCGTCTACAAGGGCATGCTCACGACACCGCAGGTCGCTGCGTTCTACCCCGACCTCGTCGACGAGCGGATCGAAAGCGCCATGGCCTTGGTGCATTCTCGGTTCTCGACCAACACCTTCCCGTCGTGGCCGCTCGCGCACCCGTATCGCATCGTCGCTCACAACGGCGAGATCAACACGATCCAGGGCAACCGCAATTGGATGCGCGCCCGTGAGGCATTGCTCGACTCGCCGCACCTTCCCGGCCTCGAGCGGGCCTTCCCGATCTGCACGCCGGGAGCGAGCGACACCGCCGGCTTCGATGAGGCGCTTGAACTGCTGAGCCTCGGTGGCTATTCGCTCGCCGAGGCGGTGCTGATGATGATCCCCGAGCCGTGGGAGCACCACGACGAGATGGACGCCGAGCGAAAGGCGTTCTACCGGTACAACGCGACTCGCATGGAACCGTGGGACGGTCCCGCGTCCATCGCCTTCACCGACGGCACCGTCATGGGCGCCGTTCTCGACCGGAACGGCCTCCGTCCAAGTCGCTACTGGGTCACCAAGGACGGCCTCGTCGTCATGGCATCCGAGGTCGGCGTCGTCGATCTCGCCCAGGACACGATCGTCGAAAAGGGCCGCCTCCAGCCCGGGCGCATGTTCTTGATCGACACTCGCGAAGGTCGCATCATCCGCGACCACGAGGTCAAGGCCGGTATCACCAGCGCCCGCCCGTATGCCGAGTGGCTCGAATCCGAACTGGTCGCCGTTGCCGATCTGCCGGAAGGTGTCGAGCGCTCGAGCGGCGAGTCGTCGGTCGCGCAACTCCAACAAGAGTTCGGCTACACGATCGAAGAGAAGAAGCTCCTGATCGCACCCATGGCTCGCGACGGCAAGGAAGCCATCGGCTCTATGGGCACCGACACCCCGATCGCCGTGCTGTCGGACCGGTCACGCCACGTGGCGGACTACTTCCAGCAGCTGTTCGCCCAGGTCACCAACCCGCCGCTCGACGCAATTCGCGAGGAGATCATCACCTCGCTGTTCGCTCGGGTCGGCCCGGAAGGCAATCTGTTCGATCCCGTGGCGGCCTCCTGTCGAACCATCCATCTCGACAATCCGGTCATCACCAACGCCGAACTCGGTCGCATCGTCGCGCTCGATGGCAACGAGGGTCCGGATGGCTTCCGCACCGCCGTGCTCAGCGCACGCTTCGATGCCGGCAGTGGCGGGGACGGACTTGCGTCCGCAATCGAGCGACTTCGCGTCGATGCTGACGCGGCGATCGCCGACGGCGCAACGGTGCTCGTCATCTCCGATCGAGGCAGCGGCCTCGTCGACAGCCCGATTCCTTCCCTCCTCGCCTGCAGCGCCCTGCACCATCACCTCGTGCGGAACAAGACCCGCACCCAGGTTGGGCTCGTGGTCGAGGCGGGCGATGTCCGGGAAGTGCACCACATCGGCACCCTGCTCGGTTACGGCGCCAATTCGATCAACCCGTACCTCGCCTTTGCGACCATCGACGAGATGATCGCCGACGGCGAATTCGGCCTCGGCGATCTCGATCCGACCAAGGCGCACGCCAACTACATCAAGGCAGCCGGGCTCGGCATCCTGAAGATCATGTCCAAGATGGGCATTTCGACCGTTGCCTCCTACACCGGCGCACAGATCTTCGAAGCGATCGGTCTCTCGTCCGAGGTCGTCGACGAGTACTTCACGGGCACGGTAAGCCGGCTCGGTGGTGTCGGGCTCGACGTCCTGGCCGAGGCGGTCAAGGAACGCCAGGCCAACGCCTTCCCGGAGAACCCAACCGAACGGGCTCACCGCACCCTCGAGGTCGGAGGCCAGTACCAGTGGCGACGAGAGGGCGAGTACCACCTCTTCAACCCGGACACGGTGTTCAAGCTGCAGCACGCCACCCGCGAAGGTCGATACGACATCTTCAAGGAGTACACGGGTCTCGTCGACGATCAGTCCGAGCGCCTCGGCACCCTCCGCGGGTTGTTCAAATTCAAGTTCGGAGAGCGACCTTCGATCCCCATCGATCAGGTCGAACCGGCCGAGAACATCCTGAAGCGCTTCAGCACCGGCGCGATGAGCTATGGCTCGATCTCCGCAGAGGCGCACGAGACCCTCGCGATCGCCATGAACCGCCTCGGTGCGAAATCGAACACCGGCGAGGGCGGGGAAGACGCCGAGCGTTTCACGCCGGACGACAACGGCGACCTCCGGCGTTCGGCGATCAAGCAGGCCGCATCCGGTCGCTTCGGCGTCACGAGCGAATACCTCGTCAACGCCGACGACATCCAAATCAAGATGGCGCAGGGCGCAAAGCCAGGCGAGGGGGGTCAGCTGCCCGGCCACAAGGTCTACCCGTGGATCGCCAAGACCCGGCATTCGACCCCTGGAGTCGGCCTCATCAGCCCGCCGCCACACCACGACATCTATTCGATCGAGGATCTCGCCCAGCTGATCCACGACCTCAAGAACGCCAACCCGACGGCCCGGATCCACGTGAAATTGGTCGCCGAGGTCGGCGTCGGCACGGTCGCAGCCGGCGTGTCGAAGGCGCACGCCGATGTGGTGCTCATCTCGGGCCACGACGGCGGGACCGGCGCCTCACCCCAGACCTCCATCAAACACGCCGGCGCACCGTGGGAACTCGGACTGGCGGAGACCCAGCAGACCCTCCTGCTCAACGACCTGCGGGATCGCATCGTCGTGCAGACCGACGGCCAGCTCAAGACCGGCCGAGACGTCATGATCGCTGCGCTCCTCGGCGCGGAGGAATTCGGCTTCGCGACCGCACCACTCGTCGTCATGGGCTGCGTGATGATGCGGGTGTGCCATCTCGACACCTGCCCGGTCGGTGTCGCCACCCAAAATCCCGAACTGCGAGCCAAGTTCTCCGGCGAGCCGGAGTTCGTCGAGAACTTCTTCGAGTACATCGCCGAGGAGGTCCGGGAACTCCTCGCCGAACTCGGATTCCAGACGCTCGATGAGGCCATCGGCCAGGTCGAGATGCTCGACACCACCGAAGCCGTCGACCACTGGAAAGCTGAAGGGCTTGACCTCTCACCGATTCTCCACCTGCCCGAGATCGCCCGCGAGGCCAGGCGTCACCAGTGGAAAGAACAGGACCACGGCCTCGAGCTTGCGCTCGACCAGACACTGATCCAGCTCGCTGAGGGTGCCTTGCAGGACGGCCGTCCGGTCACGATCGACACACCAATCCGCAACGTCAACCGCACGGTCGGCACCCTGCTGGGCCACGAGGTCACCAAGGCCTACGGGGGAGAGGGTCTTCCAGACGACACGATCGTCGTCAACCTCACCGGGTCGGCAGGCAACAGCCTCGGCGCGTTCGTTCCTGCAGGCATCACGCTGCGGCTCGAGGGCGACGCCAACGACTATGTCGGCAAGGGCCTCAGCGGTGGCCGGATCATCGTTCGGCCTCCTCGTGAGGCTCCATTCGTCGCCGAAGAGAACGTCATTGCGGGCAACGTCATCGGCTACGGCGCCACGGGTGGCGAAATGTTCCTTCGCGGCGTCGTGGGGGAGCGGTTCTGTGTGCGCAACTCCGGTGCCACGGTGGTCGCCGAGGGCGTCGGTGACCACGCCTGCGAGTACATGACCGGAGGCCGAGCGGTGGTGCTGGGTCCCACCGGGCGCAACTTCGCCGCCGGGATGTCGGGCGGTATCGCCTTCGTTTACGACCCCGACGGAATGCTTCCCCAGCGCACCAACCACGAGATGGTCGCACTCGAGGCGCTTGACGACGACGACCTCACGTGGCTGCGTGAGCGCGTCCAGCTGCACGGCCGCGAAACCGACAGTGCGGTTGCCAGTCGACTCCTTGCCGACTGGGACGCTGCCGCAGCATCGTTCGTGAAGGTCATGCCGACTGACTTCAAGCGGGTGCTTGAGGCCGCCGCTGCGGCCCGAGCCGAGGGCCGAGACGAGACCGAGGCGGTCATGGCCGCAGCGAGGGCCTGAGGGCCGGAAGGGACGAGGAGACGACCATGGCTGATCCACGAGGCTTCCTGAAGCACGACCGAGAACTCCCGTCGCACCGTCCGGTGCCGGTCCGGCTGCGAGACTGGAAGGAGGTCTACGAAGACTTCCCCGAGGACAAGCTCCGCACGCAGGCAAGCCGCTGTATGGACTGCGGGATCCCCTTCTGCAACAACGGCTGTCCGCTCGGCAACATCATCCCCGACTGGAACGACCTCACCTACCGGGGTCTGTGGCACGACGCGATCGACCGGTTGCATGCCACCAACAACTTCCCCGAGTTCACGGGACGGCTCTGCCCGGCGCCGTGTGAGTCGGCGTGTGTTCTCGGCATTCACGAGCCACCCGTCGCGATCAAACGGATCGAGGTCGAGATCATCGACCGCGCATTCGCCGAAGGTTGGGTCGTGCCGATGCCAGCTGCCACCAAGACGGGCAAGAAGGTCGGCGTGGTCGGCTCCGGCCCCGCCGGACTTGCGGCTGCACAGCAGCTCACCCGCGCCGGGCACGATGTGGTCGTCTACGAGCGCGCTGATCGCATCGGTGGTCTGCTGCGCTACGGCATCCCCGAATTCAAGATGGAGAAGCGTCACCTCGACCGTCGCCTCGAGCAAATGGAGGCCGAGGGGACGGTGTTCCGCACCAACGTGAACGTCGGGGTCGATGTCACCGCCGACGAGCTACGTGCCGAGCATGACGCCGTCGTCCTGTGCTGCGGCGCAACCCAGGCCCGCGATCTCCCGATCGAGGGCCGCGAGTTGTCCGGTATTCACCAGGCCATGGAATTCCTGCCCTGGGCGAACAAGGTCCAAGAGGGCGACCTCGATGAGTCGCCCATCAACGCAGAAGGCAGGGACGTCATCATCATCGGCGGAGGTGACACCGGGGCCGATTGTCTCGGCACCTCCCATCGCCACGGGGCCCGGTCGATTCATCAGTTCGAGATCATGCCTCGCCCACCGGAGGAACGGCCTGAGGCAAACCCATGGCCCACCTATCCGATGGTCTACAAGGTCACCTCCGCTCATGAAGAGGGCGGAGAACGCGAGTACGCGATCAACACGGTGCGTTTCGTCGGCGATGAGGACGGAAATCTCACCGGCCTCGACACCGTTCGAGTCGAGCAGGTCGTCACCGACGGCCACATGCGCTTCCAGCCGGTCGAAGGCAGTGAGCAGCACTTCCCCGCCCAGATGGTGTTTCTTGCGATGGGCTTCACTGGTCCAGAACAGAACGCCCTCGTCGAGCAGTTTGGGATCGATCTGACCGACCGAGGCAATGTCGCCCGCGACGACGGCTGGGCCACCAATGTCGACGGCGTGTTCGTCGCCGGTGACATGGGTCGCGGCCAGAGCCTCATCGTCTGGGCCATCGCCGAGGGGCGGAGCGCTGCTGCCGCTGTCGACACGTACCTGATGGCGTCAACCGACCTTCCGGCGCCGATCGTGCCGACCGCCGCACCGATGCGCTGAGCCATCCACGGCCGAGGGCAAGGCGGCCTTGGTCCGGCTGCTGCTCCGTGGTGTCAGCTCTCGTCGGGAGCCACTGCACTCCGAACGTACTCGACTGCCAAGAGCAGGATTGTCAGCACGCCCAACACGTGGAACTCGGAGAATTGCTTGGGCCACACGAAGTCCGGCGGGTGCCGCTCGAGAACCTGCTCGATCATGATCAACAGACTCGTGATGGCGAAAAGGCCGGCAGCGAGAGCGGCTGGAAGCCGAGCCCCTTCCCGTCGCGTGACCCCAAATGCCGCCACCCCGGCAAGCGCGAGTGCAGCAACCGGCCAGCTCGGGAGGTTGACCAGCGCAAACAGGCCGGTACCGATGGCGGCCACCACCGCTGATCGACGCGACCTGCGGGTGCCTCGGCGTGGAGGGTCGATGAACGTCGGCATGGCGGCGGTGATGCGCCCCACTGGCAACGGCGCCGGCCGCGCTGCCAGAACGAGGATTACGAGCACCGCAATCGCAGACAAAGCCAGGGCACGGTCGACGAGTTTCTGTGGTGCCCAAACAAGTTCGACGGTGCCACCCGACGCGGGGACCACCCAGCCGTTGGCGAAGCCGTCGACGAGTGTGGGCGGCCCCAGAGAGACGCCGTCGAGGGTAGCGGCCCAACCACGATTGTGGCTCTGTCCGAGCACGAGCCAGCGACCGGCGTCGCCTGTAGGGATGTCGACGGTCAGCCGAACATCGCTTTCCCAGTCCGGAAACAACGCCGGCATTGTCGGCGGCTCGGAAACAGGCCGCTCACTGCGCAGCACCAGCTGATCGATTGTCAACGGAAGGCTGCTACCGGTCGTGTCAATACGAACATCGCCCGCTGACACTGGCACGGCATTGCAGGCGATGAGCTCCAGCGCTTCGCCTCGGCGCGCCGCCTCAGGGTCACCGCTGATCCGGACCGGAACACCGAGTCCATCAATACGAACAAGACCGTCGACACAACCAGTGTCGACCCGACCGGCTGAAGCGACACCAAGACCTCCAACCCGCATCTCGGCGATGGCGAACGGCATCGAGATAAAGGCATTCGAATACCAATCGCGGGTGAGGGTGTCAGTGCTCGCTGCGACTTCGATTCGCACGGTCGTTGCCGACTCGGCATTGACCGGGAGCACGATCGTCTCAACCCGCTCCGTATCGCTGGCCGAGAGTCCCGTCGGGAAGCGGCCAGCCTCGACATCATCGACGGTAACCAGAAACTCGGTAGGAACGCTTTGGCGAGGCCCGACCACGACATCGAGTTCAACACCGTCGACCGCAAACGGAGTGTTGCTCCGGATCCGCCAGGCCTGCCCTACCTGATCGTCGAATCGGCCGATGAATCGCGTTGTCGGATCACCGTCGAGCATCGCGCTGGGCATCGCCAGGAGATTGCCCTCGAGTGAGCCGGTGGATGTCACGACGAGCGAGGCGTCGGTGCGCCCGAGGAACGCGTCGAGTTGCTCGGCGGGTGCGTCGGGGTCCAAGCGAACCGTGCCACTGACCGTGAAGGTCCGATCCAGCGGAAGGGGTACGATTCGACGCATCCCCGACTCGGGCGTGTCGCGCACTGGTTCCTGTGGGTTGCTGCGCTCGCGGGTCAGCACCACGGTGAGACCGTGCTGATCGAGCTCATCGTCAAGCCGGTCAATCAGCGCCCGAGGGGTCCGGATCCATTCGGTTGTAGGCCCGACCTCGCCAAGGGTGAGTTCTGCGAACCCGACAGCCGATGTGCCGACGGGGTAGGTGGCAAGCGCTGGCACATCGAGGTCGGTGATGATGATGTCGAAGACCGAGCCAGTAAGTGGTTCGAACGTGACGGTCTCGCCGTTGGGGGACCACGACAGCGAGGTGAGATCAACCACGCGGTGCTGGTCTCCGGTGTGGATCTCGACCTGAGTAATGTGGCGGTTGGCTTCGACAAGGGGCTGAACGGCGTGGATTGTCTCGATCGTGGTCGGCGTTCCAAAGTCGTAGCGAAGGAACTCCCCTCTGGCCTCGGCGAAGGCCGCAACGTTCCAGGCGGTGTTGAAATCTCCATCGATTGCCTGTACTGGGCGATCGTCAAGGGCATACGTAACCGGGTTACCAAAGCGGGACGCTGTCACTGTGGGCCCACCGAGGTGAACCGCCACAGTTCGGGTGTCGTCGACGCCAGGCGCTGCGGCCGCTGACGGAAAGATCGGAAGACGATTGTCGCCGGGATTGAACAAGAGCGGCTCGGTCCCTGCGATCTCGGTAATACCGACATTCTCTCTGAGTGTTCCCCACAGCCGAGCCCGCCGACGGTTGCTATCCGTGATGACGATCTCGGTGGGTGATTGGGTGAGTTGTTCTCGAAGGTCGTCGCTGATTGCGAGGTCGGCGCCGAAAACCACGGTCCTATCGAGATCCAGCACCCCTGCCGCAGCAGCGTCGACGAGGCCTTCGCCATCACCGACCACGATCAGGACGGCATCGGACGAACGCAAACGAACAACGTCGAGAGGAGCGGGAACCGCATAGGAAGTCACCGGCGCAGGGTGGGGGAGGGATGGGTCAATCGAGAGCTCGATCTCGTCGAGCAAGGTCTGCTCGGGCCCCGCCACGTTTGGGGTTGGTTCACCAAAACCAATCGGTGCGCCGAGTGATGGGATCGACTCGAGGAAGGCGGCGAGAGGCACCGGGCGAGGAGTGCGGAAGCGCTCGTAGGTCAAGTCGGCTCGGTGAACGAGATCGCCGACCGACATCAGCCGGGCGATCGGCACCACCGATGCCGTCTCGAGGCTGCCCTCCTGAAGGCGACGATCGAACGCCGTGAGAAGGTCAGCCGACTCGGCGGACCCAAACGGCACGAGCTCCCTGGCGACGTAGCCGCGCTCGATCAGTCCCGGCGTAATCGGATCGACCGTGTTCCCCCAGCGATAGGACGCAAAGTCACTCCCCGGAAGCTCCCAAATGCGGCTGCCATCGTCACCGTCGTCAAACGCAGCCGCCGCCTCCAGCCAGTACGTAGGGAGGTTCTCACTTCGGTGGAGGTGTTCCTCGATCATCCTGACCCTCCACATGGCAGGATTCGCAAGGATGATCGCAGCAAGGGTCAGAAGGGTAAATGCCTTGCCAAGGCGGGGTACGCGCTCCTGCGCTGCCGCCGTGACGCAACCGATCAGCACGGAAGTCGCGAGAACCACCATGGGCGCAGCTCGGGGCGTGGATCGGAGGGCAAGTCCAGCATCGGAGCGAGTGAAGTCCTTGAACAGGCGACCGAGAAACGACGGGTCTTCGAAGGGATGCGAACCGATGCCGATGAGCGCGCCAACCACGAGCAAACCAAGGAAGAACGACCGGTGACGCCAACGGACGGTGGTGGCCGAGATCAAGGCCAGGACCACCAGCCCGAAGGTCAAGAATAAGAGCCAGACCCCTTGCGTGTACTCGACACTCGGCCGAATCCAGGCTCCGAATTTGTCGTTGCCGTAGAAGAACCAATAGCCCAACCCGCGCAGGATTTCCGGTGCCGTGGATGCATCTGCCACTACTTCGTAGGTCTCGGTGTAGCGGGTGACAGGAAGGCTGTAGCGACCCTGGATGACAAGTCCTGCAACCCACCAAACCGACACGACCACAGACCCGAATCCGATGCGCAAGGCTGCGGCGACCGACCGTCGCCACGGCACCGACCGCTCGACAACGGTGACGTGGAAAAGCCACAGAACGGGAGCGAGCCCGACCAGCAAGAGGCTGGTTGCGTTGACACTTCCGACGGTGAGCACCACCAGCGCGAACCGTGCCGGATGGCGCCATCCTCCATGTCGGACGGCAAGCACCGTGAGGCCGATCATCCAGGGGAGGCCTGCCCACGGCAACAGCACCGCCGAGATACGGGCGGAGTAGTCAAGGAGATAGGGGCTCAGCCCATAGGCCGCCATGGCGACACCCAATCCTGGACCGGACCAGTCGAAGACGCGAAGCAGGAACCGAACGCCCATCGCAGCGGCGAAGAGCAGCGAACCGAGCCAGATCCGCTGGGCGAACCAGTCGGGCGAACCGAGTGTCTCGAATACCCAGTAGAAGGGCCCCATCGGCCAGAGATACCCGACGTTTTGGTGCGTAACCGTTCCGAGCGCAACATCGCTGTCCCAGAGCAGACGGGCGTCTCGAAGGACCCCGCCAGGATCGAGATACAGGTACGTTTTCGTATCCGCCCCAACATCACCGGGGCTGGAAAAAATGACCGGGATGTAGGTCAAGGCGGCGATCGCGAGCACCAGTTGGTGCCGCTGAAGCCATGCCAACAGGCGGCTCACGAGAGCGGATGCCCTGCAAGCACAGCAAGTGTGTCGAAGGCTGTGCGATCCCACGAGAAGTGTGCACTCCGGGTGAGCGCAGCGGCGGCCTGGCGCCGTCGGACGTCGTGGTCGGTCAAAAGCCGGACCATCGCAGGCGCCAGTTCGTCGTTGCGGTCGACGAGAAGTCCCGTCTCGTTGTCGACCACGGCGTCAGTGTGGCCAGGGATGCGGGTCGCCACCGCGGGTGTCGCGCAGGCGGCGGCCTCCGTGAGTGTCATACCCCAACCTTCCGCACGAGATGTGCTGGCGACGATCCAGGCACTCCGGTAGGCCTCGAGGAGAACCTCCGGCGCCACGCGCCCCTCGAGCGTGCACCATTCGGCTGCGTCGAGCTCAGCGAGGCGGCGCTCGAGGTTCGGGCGCTCATACCCCTCACCGATGATCCGCAGCCGGGCGTTCGGAACCTTGCGACGCACCGCCGCCATTGCGTCGAGCAGTGCAGGAAAGTCCTTCGACGGCATGAGCCTCCCGACAGCGACAACGGTCGGAACGGGCGCCTCAGCGCCCGGAGTGAAGCCGGGGTCGATTCCGGGTGGGACCACGTGCACGTTGTCGGCAGGCAACCGGAGCCGATTGAGAATGTGGGAGCGCGACGACTCCGACAGGGTCACGATCGGTGTGCGCCGGTAGAACGGCGGGGCAATCCGCCGCTCAAGCAACTGGCCGGCTCGGGCCAGTTTCGGCGGGAGCACCATCGGCCACATGTCCTCATGCACATGGTGCAGCCATGTTGCGCGATGTCCGCGGGCCCACAGTGGGGAAAGAAAGGGGACACCGTTCCAGATCTCGACCAGGGCGTTACGGCGGCCGTGACGACCGAACAGTTCAGCAGCAACAGCCCGCGGAAAGATCAGGTACCGGCCGGCGTGGCGAACGATCTCGTAGCCATCTCGAATGGCCCTCGGTGGCGAGCCCGCAGCGTGCGAGGTGCGCATGACCACCTCAATGCCGGCGGACGCCCAGCGCGNGGCGACGGTACTGGCATGCAATTCCGAGCCGCCGGCCTCGACGTCTTCGAGATCGCGCCAGGCCAGCACGTGGATCCGGCCGATCCCGGCGTCGGCGGCAAGGTCCCCGATTTTGGTCGACGACCAACGCCCGTGGTCAATGGGGCTTTGGGGCGGCTGCGTGTCATCGTCGAACTGCATGATCGCACCCCTCTCTGACCCCTTGCGACCCCGCGAGCCTAGCCCCCAGCCGCCTGTCGCCGGTGGCCAAGCGAGGTTGCGAATGCCGTCGGAGGAGGTCAGGATGCCGCCTGCCATGCACACCGATGCCGTCATCTCCGTCGTGATCATTCACCGTGATCGACCCGATGCGGTCGGCCGTACGGTCGAGGCCTTCCGCCACCAGACGACGCCCACCTCAATCATCGTCGTCGACAACGGTTCTGCGCCGGAGACCGAGGNNGCGCTTCCTTCGCTCGTTGGTGGCGCCGAACTCATCATGACGGGCGCGAATCTAGGCTTTGGCCCCGGCGGGAATGTCGGTCTGCGGCGGTGGCTCCAGCAGCACGACACGGAATGGGTTGCGATCGCCCCCCACGATGCGCTCCCGGATCCCGACACGCTCGAGGTCATGCTCGCAGAACTGGAGGGCCGCGATCATGTCGGCCTGGCGTCGGCCGACGTCGGCGACGAGGCGCTACCAGTGATCGACCCCTACCTCGGCACGATCGATGCACCCCCGACGGTCGAGTCGGGCTTTGAATACTCCGGGTACCCGCACGGCACGCTGATGCTCGTTCGACGAGCCTGCGCCGAGCAGGTCGGCATCTTCGACGAGCGCTACTTCGCCTATTGCGAGGAAAGTGAGCTCGCCCTCCGGGCCGACGCGGCCGGATGGCGCTGTGGTCTCATCCGCGGGGCGATGGTGCGCAATCCCGGCATGAGCGCCAGCATCGAACGGGTGGCCTATCTCCAGCTTCGGAACACCTTGTTGATGCTGCGTGAGCACTTCGGGCGACGCCACGCCCTGTTCCGGATCGGTGTCGCTCTGGTCCAGCTTCCGATGGGCATGGTGCACGCACCGGCTCGGGGCCTGCACTGGTCGCCTCGAGGCCGCCTCCTGGCAATTCGCGACCACCTGCGCAAGCGGTACGGACCCCCACCCGCCGACGTCCGGTTGTGAAGGTCGGCGCAGCGGTCGTAGAGGTTCCGACGCCGGCTGCAACCCACCCCAGCGCCACCTGATCGCTTACGACGAGGCCTCGGCCGCTTCTTCTGCCACTACCTCGTGGTACTCGGCCTCGACGTTGACCTCCCACACGTCGTGAGCGGTGCCGTCGACAATGTTTTCGACGGTGAGCATCGCCGTGTACATCGAATGGTCCTGGTTGTTGTAGCGATGCATGCCATTGCGGCCCACCGGATGAACATTCGGCACGTTGGCAGCCAGCCAGCCTCGCAACACGTCCACATTGTCGCGGTAGAAGGCGTCGTACATCGGGTAGGCCTTCGGCATCCGAACCACGAATCCCTGCTCNACGACCCCCGGATCGAGCAGCCCGAGNCGCTCCATCTCCGCCGTACCGAGCGCAACGAGATCGTCATCGCTCGACGTCCAGAGTTCGTCGCCTTCGGACACGAAATACTCGAGCCCGAGGCAGGTTTTGCCGGATTCCGGAACCATCTGAGGCGACCAGCTCCGGAAGTTCTGGACCCGGCCAACCTCGACGTCAGGGGCATGGATATAGATCCAGTTGTCAGGGAACCCGGCTGTTTCGGGCACGACGAGCGCAACCGTAAGGAAATCCCGGAACGCCAGCCCGTCGGCAGCAGCAAGAACCTCCGCGGGGGGAGCAGGATCCATCGCCTGCACGAGGCGGGGGATCGGCATCGACGACACGATGTTCCCGCACGGGAAACGCACCTCACCGGTCGCTGTCTCGGCGATCACGCCGGTCGCGACGCCGTTTGCGTGCTCGATTCGGGAAACAGCGTGGTGAAAGTGGACCTCGCCACCCTGCCCTTCGACGAGTTCGTGACACCGTTCCCACATCATCCCGGGACCATGACGGGGATACTCGAATTCCTCGATGAGGCTGGTGATCTCCTTCTGGTTCCGCCGTGGTGCCAACGAGTTGATGATTGCCCGAAGCAGGTCGAGGTTCTTGACCCGCTGGGCCGCCCAGTCGGCCTGGATCTGATCGGCGGGAACGCCCCACACCTTCTCGGTGTAGGTCTTGAAGAAGATGCCGTAGAGCCGCCAGCCAAACTTCGAGGCGATATACCCCTCGAAGGTTGTGAGGTCCTTCGGCGGCCGAATCCGCACCCAGAAATAGGAAAGAACGCACCGGACCGCCTCGAGCACACCGAGGTTGCGGAGTGCATTGAACGCCCGAAGCGGGTAGTCGTAGAAGCGACCGCGATAGAAGATCCGGCTCATACGAGGCCGCAGAAGGAAATCTTCATCGGGAAGGATCTCGTGCCACAGGTCTCGTACCGGCTTGACCTTGGTGAAGAAGCGGTGCCCACCGATATCGAATCGCCAGTCGCCGACACGCGCCGTGCGAGAAATGCCGCCCACGACAGCGTCGGCCTCGAGNACGACCGCTTTGTGNTCGCGNTTNCCGAGCTCGTAGGCCGCCGTGAGGCCGGCCGGGCCGGCACCGATGACCACGGTGTTTGCTCGCTGGTTCTGCTCGCTCACAGCACCCCCTTCAGGCGGGCTGACTCTAGCCGCACGCTCCGCCTGGCCCGTACTCGGGTGAGACGGGGNAGCGGCTGCGTCGTGTGGCATGCTCCATCGATGCCGAACGACGCCTTTGCGTGCCCCCGATGTGGCAGCCAGACCCACGAGAAGTACTACGGGCCGTGCACGAGCTGCCGGNCCNAACTGCGGGCGACGATGGGCGGCGATGCCAAGGACCTCACCGTCGAGTACGAACCGAAGATGAACGTCACCCCCAACGCGGTGGCGCTGAAGGACGACTGAACGGCGGCGAAAACGGAACGAAGCCCCGAGTAGCCTCGCCCGCCTTGCGACGAACTCAACTCCTCGGGGCTCCGAGATCGACGTGATCATCGTGTTCCACCACCCGAGAGCGATGAAACTCGCCGGGTGATTCCCCGTGAGGGGATTCACCCTGACCAGCCGGCCCGGGAACGTCTCCCGTTTCCGCTGATCGAAATCGGCGTCCGGCACCCGGCGGTNCCTACGGGCCGTTCCGGTCGCCTTGCCCGTCAGCAAGGCTTCCGACCCGGTCCGCACGACCCCTCACCTCGGGGAGCGCCCCTCGATCCGGCCACACACTCCGCAGTGTGCGCCTGGCGACCGACGAGATCTCCGAGATGCGATGATCCGGTGACCCTCCCGGATCCCTCCTTGTGAGAAGTGCCCGGACGAGTCGCCGCCTCACCAGCGGTGTCTCGGCCGATCAACCGCTCCCGAGGGAGTGGCCTGATCGTGTCGGTGTCTCCGCTCCCAACCTGCTGGAGGTTCTCGATCCGCCGCTCGGGACTTGCGCCCCTCCCGACNTCTCGGTCTCTCCGTCGCACGCTGTTCGCTTCGACGTGGTCATCTTGTGACGCCGCCACCACCGATGCAAGGGGTTTGGCTGAAATCCACAGAACATTCGGGGATTCCCACCGGACATCCCCAACGAAAGCGGAGTTTTCCGCAGCTTCATCCACCGACCAAGCCGGATTGGCGGTGTTTCAGGCCAGCGACGCGCCTCGCTCGGCAAAGACTGACGCAAGGACCTCAGGGCGATCGGTCATAATCGCATCGACCCCGAGGTCGAGGAGCCGATGCATCTCCTCAGGGTCGTCGATGGTCCAGGCGTGCACGTGGATCCCGCGCCCGTGAGCGAACTCGACGAACCGGCGAGTGACGACCGGGATGAGCCCGAAGACGGGCGGCACCTGCAAGACGTCAACGTCGCGGAGCGCACCTATCCCGGCAAGACCGACGATGGCCTCGATCGTCGCGCCGGTGGCGCCCCCGGTGCACAGGTCACTGCCGACACGGCGCTTCACCCGCTCGGTCCGCCGGCGAGAGAACGAGGTGACGCACACCCGGTCCTGCACACCGTAGTGAAGGATGAGATCAGCAAGTGGCTCGACCGCGGTCTCGGCCTTGGGATCGATGTTGATCCGGGCCTCCGGGAAGCGCTGCAGCATCTCGTCGAACCGCAGGATCGGATCCGAGCCGGCGACGCGCGCTTCGGAGACCTCGGCCCACGTGAGGTCGATGATCCGTCCGGTGCGGTCGGTCACGCGGTCGAGCTTGTCGTCGTGGAACGCGATCAGGACGCCGTCGGCGGTGGCGTGAACGTCGGTTTCGAGATAGCGATACCCAAGCTCGACGGCGTGTCGAAACGCCCGTTCGGTGTTTTCCGGATGAGCGCCCGCGCCACCGCGATGGGCGAAGCCGACAGGTGGCTCATACGCGAGGTACGGGTGCAGCACAGGAGGGACCGTACCTTGGGTACCGTGCCAGGGTGCGTCTCCCGGAGCGGCTCTCCGCCTTCTTCTCTGAACCAGGTTCGGTGCCGCTTGACGAGGCCTTGCTGTGGGTGGCGTCGTTGCGACCGGGTGCCACTGTCGACATCGGGGAGCACCTTGGGCTGCTAGAGACCTGGGCTGCATCCGTGTCCTCGAGGGATGTCGAGGGACTCCGAACGCTCGTCTACGACCGTCTCGGCTTTCGCGGCGACGTCGACGACTACCACCAGGCAGCCAACTCGTACCTCGACGAGGTCCTACGTCGCCGTCAGGGGATGCCGATCACCCTTGCCGTTGTGCTGCTCTCTCTCGGCCGCCGGATCGGTGTTGAACTCATGCCGATCGGTGCACCCGGACACTTTCTCGTGAAGGAACCAGTCAGCGGCTCGCTGCTCGATCCCTTCGATCGCGCTTCCGAACAAGAGCCCAGCGCNCTTGTTGCCCGCATGGCAACGCTCGGCGCGCACCTCGACCTGGCCGAAGCACTCGCCCCGATACCCGATCAGGCCGTCGTNGCCCGCGTCCTCAACAACCTGACCAACACCATGGTGCAGCGATCAGTCCGCGATNTNGATTGGGTTCTCGACCTTCGTCTGGCGCTTCCGATGCGCTACCAGGATCCCCGCGCGCTGGCGGCGCTCTGCGAACAGCGAGGTCGCCTCGACCGTGCCGCCGAGATTCTCGACCTGCTGGCACGCGCCACCGAGCGCCAAGACCTCAGCCGCAGAGCAGATGCCTTGCGAGCCCGCCTGAACTAGCGCAAGGGCCTGCGTTTTTCGTAAACGTCGGTCCACCACGCGCGCAGGGTCACTAGCCTTGCGGTCATGAACCGACGCACGAAAATCGTCGCCACCATCGGTCCGGCAAGCGAGGACGAAGCCACGCTACGGGCCATGATCCGGGCCGGCATGGACGTGGCCCGACTCGGTCTCGCCCACAACACGATCGACGAAGGCCTCGAGCGCTTTCATCGCATCCGCAAGGTCTCTGAAGAGGAGGGACACCGCGTCGGTATCCTCGTCGATCTGCCGGGCCCGAAAGTCCGCGCGGGGAACTTCGGAGACACCGGTGTCGATGTGCCCAGCGGTTCCTCCATCGAGCTTCGTGTCGGCGAGGCGGGGTCCTCTGCTGACGTGATCGAGGTCGACTACGAGTTCTTAATGCGCGATATCCAAGTCGGCGACCGCGTGACCATCGGCGACGGCGGAGCCGTACTCGAGGTAACCGACAAGAAGGCCGACAAGCTGCTGGCCAACGTGGTGGCCGGCTCAACGCTCCGAGGGCGTCCAGGTGTCCACATCCCCAGCGACCGTCTCCAGATCCCGACACCGACTCCCGAAGACTTCCTTGCGCTCGATGCCTTTGTCGATGCCGGCGTCGACATGATCGCCGTCAGCTTCGTCCGTTCCGCTCACGACATGCGTCGCGTCGGTACCGAGCCTCACCCTCGAGGGCCCCTGCTCGTCGCCAAAATCGAGACCCGCGCCGCCGTCGACAACCTCCCCGGCATCATCGAGGCGTCCGGTGCCGTCATGGTCGCTCGCGGCGATCTCGGCAACGAGTGCAGCCTCGAGGATCTGCCACACCTGCAAAAGGACATCATCCGCCAGTGCATCGCCGGCGGCCGCCCGGTGATCACGGCGACTCAAATGCTCGAGTCGATGGTCACGAGCCTCGCACCGACCCGCGCGGAAGCGTCCGATGTCGCCAACGCCGTGTTCGACGGTTCTTCGGCCGTCATGTTGTCCGGCGAAACGGCGGTGGGGGCCGACCCGACCAACGTGGTTCGCACGATGAGCCGAATCGCCCGCCGGGCCGACGAAGAGATGGACTATCCCGNCTGGGCCCGTCGCCTNGCCGAGATGCGAATGACCGACCGTTCCGAGAGCACCTCGGTCACCGACGCCATGACCATGGCCGCCTGGCGCGCCACCCAGGAACTCGGCCTACGGAACGTGCTGTGCATTTCCGGATCAGGCTTCACGGTGCGATCCATGGCCCGCTTCCGACCCGAGGCGAACATCCTCGGGTTCTCCCTCAACGAGGCCACCGTTCAGCAATTGACCCTCAGTTGGGGCACCACGCCAATGCTCATGGGGAAGGGCGGCACGAACGAGGAGATGGTCGCCGAAGCGATGCGTCTCGCCAAGAGCGCAGGGCACATCCGGCCCGGCGAACTCGTGGGTGTCCTTGCCGGCTCCGACAGTCGCGCCCAGGCCACGAACGTTCTGCGTATCGAACGGGTGCCCTAGGGCCGCTGGTTGCAGCGCTCCGGGCGCCGGTCCTCAGGCAGCGCGACGGACTCGCCGTACAGCGTGCACTGACACGTCTCCGCGCAGGCCCGAAGATCGGCGCGCTGGATCCACAGCGAGACACCAAGCGCGGCGATCACTAGCAACAACAGGAACTTCGTGACGACCTTGCGGACGAAGCTGAGGACGACGTACACCGACACGAGAAGCCCGGCGATCACGGCGAGGATGACCCACTCAAGTCGTTCGGCGTCGAGCCAGTCGGGAACCACGGCGCGCAGCGTAGTGGGGGAGGGGGTCGGTATCGGAGCACCCTCATGTCGATAGGTAGGCTGCGGTATGACCGATCGTCCCGTGAACCTCTACAGCTCCGGCCCCCCGGAGACCGTGATCGACCCCGAACCCGCCGAGGCGATCGCGGCGCTCGCCGAAGCCGAGTCGGCCGCCGATCCCATCGCAGCGATCGGTTCGGTGTGCACCCAGTGGCCGACGTTCCTCGCTGCGTGGGCGAGCCTCGGGGATGCCGTGGCCGAACCCGCCCTCAAATACGCCGCCTACCGGACCGGCTACCACCGCGGTCTCGACAAGCTTCGCGCCTCGGGTTGGCGTGGCAGCGGGTATGTCCGCTGGCAACACGAGACCAACCGGGGCTTTCTTCGTGCGCTCGCCGGCCTGCAGGCCACCGCTGCGGTCATCGGCGAGTCGGTCGAGGATGAGCGCTGTGCGATCTTCCTGCGGCAACTCGACCCGGAGTGGCCGCCGTCGTGACCTCCGTGGCCGGCGCCGTTCTCGCTGGAGGTGCAAGCACCCGGATGGGTCGTCCCAAGGCCTTCATCGAGGTCGACGGGAGGACATTGCTTGATCGGGCCGTCGCCGCCCTCACGGATGCTGCGATTGATCCGATCATCGTTGTCGGTGGTGACCAAGCAGCGATCGAAGCGGCCGGTCACCGCTTCGTTCCAGACGAATACCCCGGTGAGGGCCCGTTGGGGGGAATCATCAGCGCGCTCGGGGCTGTCGACACCGACCTCGTCGTGGTGCTCGCCTGCGATCTGCTCGCCGCCTCGCCGGTCGCGGTGACCCGGCTGCTTGCGTCGCTCGGTGAGGGCGACGTCGCCGTCCCCGTCGTCGAAGGCCGAGCCCAGTGGCTTCATGCAGCGTGGCGTCGGTCGGCAGAGTTCTCGCTTCGAACAGCGTTCGGAGGTGGCGAACGGGCACCGAGGCGCGCACTCGACGGCCTGGTGACCGTCGAGGTCTTCGACGCCTCGGCGGGCTCGTACCAGGACGCCGACACGCCGAGCGATCTGCCGCCTGGAGCACGCTGACACGATCACCAGGTGGGGGCGAGTGTCTCGCTACGGTGGGTCCTGCATGCAGCTTCCAGCGATCGACTCTGGCCGGCGAGCCTCGGCCCAGCCCGTTCACCAGCGTCCAGGAGAGCCCATGATGGCAGCGTCGTGGCACACAGCTCGCCGGGCTCCTTCGAGCCCGGCGTCGGCAAACGGCGCCTGAAGCCGTGGCTCCGCATCGTTTCATCGACACCGAAGCCGAGCTCTCGTCGGTCGTCGAGCAGTTGCTCGTTCAACCCCGGTACGCCCTCGACACGGAGTTTCACCGCGAACGCACCTATTGGCCCAAGGTCGCCTTGGTCCAGATCGCCTGGCCGGGCGAACTCGTGCTGATCGATCCGCTCGCCGTCGACCTCGCCCCACTCCGGGCGCTCATGGACTCCGACGCCCTCGCCGTCCTCCACGCTGCGTCACAGGATCTCGAGGTACTCGAACTCGCCACCGGGGCCGTGCCCCGCCATTTGTTCGACACCCAGATCGCGGCCGGCTTTCTTGGAATGTCCACCCCGTCGCTCGCGTCTCTCCACGAACGCGAGCTCGGCGTGCAGTTGCCCAAGGGCAATCGACTCACTGACTGGCTCGAACGGCCCCTGAAGTCGGCCCAGAAGGAGTACGCGGCTGCCGATGTCGAGCGCCTCCTCGAGATCCACGATGCTCTCCTCGCCCAGCTCGACCGCTTGGGACGGGTGGCGTGGGCCGAGGAGGAATGCGAGATCATGCGCACCCGCGATCGCGGTCCTCGCGACCCATTTGAGGCGTGGCGCAAGATCAAAGAGGCCCGTCACCTCAAAGGGTCGGCACTGTCGATCGCTCGCTCGATTGCCGCGTGGCGCGAACGACGGGCCGCCGAGATCGACCAACCGGTTCGTTTCGTCCTGTCTGACATCGCCGTCGTTTCGGTTGCGCAGTCGGCACCGGATTCACCCGAGGCCCTTGCGAAGGTTCGCGGTGTCGACAAGGGCGTCGCCCGGGGCGCGATCGGGGAGAAGATCCTTGCCGCGGTCGCCGAGGGAAGGGCTACCGACTGGCGTCCACCGCGGCCGCAGAAGCGTCGAGACGACGGCCGCGACATCCGTCCTGCCGTCGCTCTGGTGGCTGCGTGGGTGAACCAGATCGCTCGAGACCGACAGCTCGATCCCACCTTGCTCGCCACTCGCGCCGACGTCGAGGCGCTCGTCCGAGGAGACGAGGACGCTCGTCTCGCGCACGGTTGGCGGGCTGAGACGGCCGGGGGACCGATCACCCGCCTCGTCTCGGGCGATGCTGCGCTGGCCTTCGAGGGCGGCAATGTCGTGCTTGAGGAGCGCAGCCGGCGGCCTGTCCTCTGAGAGCGGGAAACCTCCTCGCCTGATGTCGGGGGATCGCTCCCTGCGAGCTACTATGAGGAACCTGTGACATGAGCAACCAGGAGTTACCACGGTGAAGAAGGGGCGACACCGGCGCTACGAAGAAGCCCGAGCGTTGAAGCGCTCGAACGAGGGCGACTTCGAGTCTCTCCTCGACGACTTCGTCGACGACGACGAGGACGTCAAGCCGGAGCACGCTGCCTGGGCCGAGGAGTTCGACGCCGACGACGACTAGGTCAGGCGCCTGTCTCGTCGAGGATCTCGTCGAGCTTCACGATGTCTTCCTCTGCTACGAGGCCGATGAACGTGCCCTCGGCGTCCGTCACGGCGATCAAGTCCGTACCGGAGGTCTCCATCGCTACCACTGCGTCGCGCAGGGTCCACGACGGGCGTGCCGTCGCCAGTTCGGTCGCCATGACCTCCGCGATCGTTAGGTTCTCCCACTCGTCCCGGTCAAGTTCGCTGATGTCATCGAGGCGGGCCATCCCGACATACGTGCCGCCATCGACGACCGGAACGACACGCTCACGCCGGGCAAGGACGTGGAAGTACACGAACTCGCTGACCGTCGCGTCGGGTGGCACGGTCAGCACGTCGGTTGAGAGAATCGACGACAGCGGCAGTGTGAAACGTCGCTCGAGATAGCCGNGGCGGTGCTGATGCTGGTGATCAGCAACCGATGACGGCCCGGCGACGAGCTGCGAGACTGCAGCGGCGACCAGCGCGGGCACGACGAAGGAACCCACGCCGCCTGTCGATTCGGCAACGAACATGACCGCGGCGATCGGCGCCCGGTAGCCGGCACCGAGGAAGGCGGCGAGCCCGAGGATCGGGTAGAGAATCGTTTCACCCTCTCCGAGAGCCTCACCGACGAACTCACCCATCACCACACCGAGGGTGGCGAGCGGGATGAACAGGCCGCCCACGCCGCCGGCGACGAGTGTCGCGGCGGTCGCTGCGACACGGAGTACGAACAGAAGCGCAATGAGCGACAACGTCCGGTCATCGACCACCCACGCCATCGAGTCGGTGCCTGGACCAAGGGTCAGCGATTCGCCGAAGGCCTCGTGGCTTGCGACGGCGAGGGCCGCCATCGTCAGGCCGCCGATGAGCAGGCGGCGCAGCGCCGGGAGATCTTTGCCCAGGCCCTTGGCCCGGCGAACAAGCCAGGCGAAGCCCCGACCACCGAGGCCGGCACCGATGCCGAGGAGCAGGGCGCCGAGCAGATCGACGGCCTGCACCGCAAGTAGCGACGAGGATTCCTGGTCGAGAAGCGGAACGACTGGCTCGGTGCCGACGAGCGCAACAAAAGTCGCGTAGCTCGATGCGGCGGCGAGGAGTGACGGGAGCAAGGCGTGAGGCGTGACATCTTCCCGGTATGGCGCCTCCATGGCGAACATCACGCCCGTTGCGGGGGCCTTGAAGACAGCGGCAACACCGGCCGCAGCACCGGCCGTCATCAGCACCTTGGCCTCGTCGCGCTGGAGCCAGCGCCCGAGGCGACTGTTCACCGAGAGACCGAAGGCCGAGCCCGCGTAGATCGAGGGACCCTCGAGCCCGACTGCGCCGCCGAGCCCGATGGTGGTGATGCCGGCCGCAAGCTTGCCGGGCACCTCTCGGAGCGGAATCGACGGATTGCGCTCGTGGAACGCCCGAACGTACTCGTCGGAGGTCGACGCGCTGGCATTGAACCCGACAGAGCGAAGGATCAGGACGGCGCCGACGGCGCCGAGAAACGGTGCTGCCGCCTGGATCGAGAGTTCCTGGTCGAGCAGCCATTCGTAGACCACCTCGACCGTCAGGGCGTCGAAGAGGGCCACGATCATGGCGACGACGACGCCGGTAGCGGCCGATGCCGCGAGAAGACGCACGTCCTGTCCTCGCACGAGCGGAGCGATTCGCGTTCTCACGCCTGTCTTCCTACAGCGACGCGAGGCGCACGCGACCGGCCCGGGGGAATTTCTGGCCGGCTGTCGCCTGGACACAGCCGATGGTCCGACGCCTGAAGGAGGCGGCTCTGGTAGAACGGAGGCATCTACACGACGAACGTTCGTGTCGTCATCAGGCGAGCGAACGAGACAGGGGGAACCATGGAGTCATCGGAGCTTCGAGGTTGGATCGATCATCGCGCAATGATGCTGTGGGTCAGCATCAAGTGTCTGATCCTGATGGTCGTGGGGGTGACCATTGCACTCTCACTCGATGGTCTGAGCGACGACGCCACACTCCCGCTGTCGATCTTGGTGGGCGCCATCGGCTTTTTCCTGTGGTTCTGCTCCTTCGGTGCAGTGATGGACATTGCCTCGATGCGCTCGGACATGAACGACTCGCTGCGCAGTACCGCCTTTGGCTCGCAGTTCGCCAAGGCGCCATTCCCTGCGTACCTCGCGTTGACGACGATCGTCATGCTCGGCACGCCCGTGATGCTGATCTGGATGCTCAACGCCTAGGGACCGCGGCGACGCGTCTAGGACGGCGTGCGACGCCGAACCTGCGGATGGGGGAGGAACACGGGGGCGTTGCCGCGCTCGGCGTGTGCCACCCGCTCACGGATGACATCGACCAGGCGTTGATACGGGCCCTCGCCCACAAGCTCCACGATCTCGTCCCGTGAGGTCTTCCACACGGGGCGGTCCTCGTTGAACGCAAGGGGGTCGTCGGTGCACCACCACGCAAACTCGGCACCGCCTTCTCCCCAGTCGCGGCGCTTCCACTCCCGCAGGATGAAGGTGGTGTGGCCGTTGTCGTCGGTGTGCTCGTCGAAGCGGATCGGAACCTGCCAGCAGACGTCTGGCTTCCAGTCGAGCGGACGCTCACCGCGTCGCACGGCCGCCTGGTGCAGGGCACACCCGGCGCCGTGCTCGAAACCGGGACGGTTCAGGAAGATGCACGCATCATCGACGGTTTGCGTGACCCATTCGCCGTCGCTGTTCTTGAAGATCGGCCCACCCATCTCGGCGGCGCGCTCCGCAAGTTCCCACTCACCGGGCTCGAGCCGATCGATCTGCGCTCGGATCGACTGTCGGTCCTCCTTGTCGACGAAATGGGCGCCATAGGTGCAACACCCGTGCTCGTACTCCGGGGCCAACTCCGTGAAGACTCCCGGGCAGCCCTTGCCGTAGATGCAGCCATAGTTCGAGGTGAGAAAGGTCAGGTCGAACTGCCACGTGTCGCCGTCTTCGTCATCGAAGGAGACCCACTCGTGGAGGTCGGCCGGGTAGTCGCTCATGCCGGGGACGGTATCCGCCGACCGATACGGTGCTGGTCATGGCCGGAGAATTCGACGAGATCCGAGGACGTCTTGAAGGCATCGCCGAGGAGTTGGCCGATCTTGCAATCGTCCGGCTTCGAGAATCGATCGACGAGGGTGGAACCGAGTACCCGGTCGACGAAAAACGGCTCACTCGGGCGCGGCGCGCCGTCGAGAAGGCGATCCATCTCCTCGAGGAGCCCGACGACAGCACCTGGTAACGGCGCTCAGGTCGGCGTGTTCTCGTTCAGGCGATCGATCAGGCGCCGCAGCATCGACCATTGGTGCTTGTCGAACTCGAACACGATGCGCGGTAGGTCGATGTGGTCGCCGTCTCGGACCTCCGCCTTCGTCGCGGCGATCGCGCTGATCCCGCCGTGGACGATCATCGGGGCGAATTCCTCACTGANTGCNGCGAGCTCATCGTCTCCGACAGGCCGGNTCAGCCGGAAGACGAGCTGGTCGCCGACAAAGCGCATCGAGTGATAGGTGCGGTAGAAGTTGCACACCTCGTCGACCGCCTCCTCGACGGTGTGCGCCACCCGAACGAGACACATGTCGTCGGGCGAAATGAGTCCGGCGTTGCCGAGTTCCGTCGTGACGAAGTCGTACCAGTGGTCCCAGTAGGTCCCGCCGGGTTCATCGAGCAGGACGACGGGGGCCGGAGCGGTCTTACCGGTCTGGATGAGGGTGAGGAGTTCAAAGCTCTCGTCCATCGTGCCGAAGCCACCCGGAAGGAGGACGTACGCCTCGGATTCCTTCATGAACATGACCTTGCGCGTGAAGAAGTACTTGAAGTTGATGAGCTTCGGGTCATCGGCGATGTACTCGTTGGCCGATGCCTCGAACGGCAACATGATGTTCACGCCGAACGACTGATCGGCGCCGGCTCCTTCGTGGCCCGCTTCCATGATTCCTGGTCCGGCACCGGTGATGACCATCCAATCTCGATCGGCGATCTGACGAGCGAAGTTTTTGGCGCATTCGTACGCGGGCTCACCCGCCTTGATCCGAGCTGAACCGAAGATCGTGCATTTGGGGGTGTCGCGGTACGGGCCGAACACCTCGAAGCTGTAGCGGAGCTCCTTCATCGCTGCGGTCACAAGCTTGAGATCACCTCGATCGTTGTCCTCGCGGCTGAGCCGCAGGGCCGTCACGATCATCTCGAAGACGAGTTCGCGGTCAGCCTCGTCAACATGGCGGAGCAGGCTGATGATCTCGGTGTCAAGCTCGTCGTCGCCAGTGCGGTAGCGCATGCTGAGTTCGTTCACCTTCGAGACCGTAGCCGTCGCCGAGCACCTGCCGTGCCCGGGCAGCCTCAGGCCCCGGCGACCGGGATCGAGATCCGACCGCGGCGGGTCGGTTCGAGGGGAAGGTTCGAGGGGTCCGGCCGGCCGTAGAGGGTCGTCCGCTGGACCAGGGTGCGGCCCAGCGGTTCAACAATGCGGCGGAAGTCCTCGGCGGTGACTTCGGTGCCATGGTCGGCACCCGCCGCCCGAGAGATGTTCTCGTCCATCAGCGTGCCACCGAGGTCATTGGCGCCTGACTGCAGCAGTTGGCTGATGGAATCGAAGCCGAGCTTCACCCACGAACCTTGGATGTTGTCGATACGTCCGCGATACGCGATTCGAGCGACGGCGTGCATCAGGACGACCTCCCGGAAGGTCGGACCGCGACGGGATTTCTTCTGGAGATAGATCGGGCTGGCCATGTGCACGAACGGCAGGCCGACGAACTCCGTGAACCCGCCGGTCTCCTCTTGGAGTGCTCGAGTGCGAAGGAGGTGATGAACCCAGTGCTCCGGGCGCTCAATCGACCCGAACATGATCGTCACATTGCTTCCGAGGCCGACGGAATGGGCGATGCGGTGGGCTTCGAGCCATTCCTCGGTGTTGATCTTGTCGGGGCAGAGGGTGGCACGCACATCGTCGTGGAGGATCTCGGCGGCAGTGCCAGGCAGCGACTTCTGGCCGGCCTCTTTCAGACGGGTCAGGTAGTCGGCCAACGGCTCTTGATTGCGTTTGGCGCCCTCGGTGACTTCGAGCGCGGTGAAGCCGTGGATGTGCATCCCCGGAACCGCCTCGTGTACCGCACGGGCGACATCGATGTAGTAGTCGCCGTCGAAGTTGGGGTGGATACCACCTTGCAGGCACACCTCGGTGGCGCCTGCCTCGGCGGCCTCGATCGTGCGATCAGCGATGTCTTCGAGTTCAAGCAGATAGGGGGTGCCGCGGAGGTTGAGCGACAGCGGGCCCTTCGAAAAGCCGCAAAAGCGGCACTTGAACGTGCACACATTGGTGTAATTGATGTTGCGGTTGGCGACCCAGGTGATGACATCCCCGACGATCTCCTGGCGCAGTTCATCGGCGACCTGGGCGACCGCTGCCACCTCGCGGCCACGAGCCCGAAAGAGCGTGAGGATCTCGTCGAATCCCACGTCTTGACCCGCCCGAACACCGTCGAGGACCTCCTTGACNGCCCCGGTGGCAAACGGTTCGCCAGGAATCAGGGACTCGGGGTNAGCGCCCGTACCGACGTACCACTGACTGCTGATCGTACCGGTGAGNTCGAACTCGGCCCCATCGTCGACCTTGGCGCGTTCCATGGTGCGCTCGGGCCACACCGAGCCGTCATCGTCACGGGCGTAGCCGTCGGAGTCCGAGCGGTCGGCGACCGGAAAGTGCAGCGCGGGGTCGAGCCATCGCTCCGGCTCGCAGGCGAACGCGGGGTGGATCGTGAGGCGAGGCGCGAGCGTGTGTCCCTTCGCCTCGGTTACCTCACGCAGCCGATCGAGATCGGGCCAGGGGCGCTCGGGGTTGACATGGTCGGCGGTGACCGGGGAGACACCGCCCCAATCGCTGACGCCGGCATCGAGGAGATCGCCGAAGTCGTCGGAGAGGTTTGGTGGCGCCTGGACGTGGACGTCGAGCGGCAGGATCATCCGGGCGAGCGCAATTGCGTCGAGATAGTCGGCGCGGGGGCAAGGTTCGGCGTTGTGCATCGCCGTGCCGGCCTTGGGCAGGAAGTTCTGGACGATCACTTCCTGGACGTGGCCGTGGCGCTGGTGGCTCGCGGCGATCGCCTCGAGCGCCTCGATGCGGTCGGCTCGGTTCTCGCCGATGCCGACGAGGATTCCCGTCGTGTAGGGGATCTGTAGTTCGCCGGCCCACTCGAGCGTTTCGAGTCGGCGGGCCGGCACCTTGTCGGGCGCGCCGCGGTGAGCGTCGAGATCGCTACGCAAGGACTCGAGCATCATTCCCTGGCTCGGCGTGACTGGGCGAAGGAGTGCGAGCTCGTCGCGATTCATCGCACCGGTGTTGCCGTGGGGGAGCAGGCCCGTCTCGTCGAGAACGAGCTGCGCCATGGCGGCGACATAGTGGACGGTGGAGTCGTAGCCATGACGGTTGAGCCAGTCACGGGCAACCGGATAGCGGAGCTCCGGCTTTTCGCCGAGGGTAAAGAGTGCCTCATGGCAACCCAGCTCGGCGCCCTGACGGGCGATCGCAAGAACGTCGTCGGGCTCGAGGTAAGGCGTGCCGAGACGAGCGGGAGGCTGCGCGAACGTGCAGTAGCCGCACTTGTCGCGACACAACATGGTCAGCGGAATGAACACCTTCGGCGAGTAGGTCACCACAGAGCCGAACGCCGCATCGCGGCGGGCTCGGGCCAGAGCGAAGAGATCGTTCCCGCTGAGGGAATGGAGATCAGACACGGGTTTCCTCGGTTCCAATGTGTCGACCGGGACCCGGCCGAGAGGAGATGTCGGTGGGGGCCACCGGCACGTTGCAGGTGGTGCACCAGGGCTGGAGCTCGAGGCGGGTGCCGCACTCGTCGTGGACGAGTTCGGTGGGGGCGAGACCACCGCTGACGTACCGATCGCCCCAGCGCATCAGCGCGAGGAGTGAAGGGCTCAGTGCCCGGCCCTTCTCGGTCAGGCGATACTCATGGCGAACAGGGCGATCCTGATAGGGCACCTTTTCGACGATGTCGGCATCGACGAGAGTGCCCAGTCGGTCGGTGAGGAGGTTCTTTGCAATTCCCAGATCTTCCTGGATTCGAGAAAAGCGGCGCACCCCCCGAAACAGATCTCGCAGGATGAGCAGCGTCCAGCGATCGCCGATGAGATCAAGCGTGCGCTGGATTGAGCATTCGACCGCAGGCTGCGTGCGCATGGGGCCGCACCCTAAATGAGTCAGTTTCGATTTTCAACCAACTACTCGATGCGAGAGGGTCGATCGTTGATCACTCCTCGTCGGGCTCACCGAGAAGACCCCCTGCGGCGGCCAAGGCACCGGCGAGCACGGCGGCTCGCTCGTAGACCAAGGAGAACCAGTGCTCCGCCGCCGTCTCGTGCCCCGAGAGCGGAACTCGGCCGAGTGAGCGGACAACCGCCTTCGGGTCGGGGGCCTCGGCGATCGCGCGCATCGGTTCGGGGAGCGCCGCTGGATCACCCCAGAACTCGACCGGGTCGACCTTTGGCTCGTTGCGCTTCTGCTGATGCGGCTTCTGCGGAGTTTGGCCCTTGACNTCGGTGGTCGNCGCCCGATTGCGATTCCGGCTGCGCTTGCGTCGGTTCTGGCTCATGCGGTCACCTCCACGACATCATCGGAGCCCATCTCGAGCAGCTGGGAGGTGTCGATGCCGAGCGNCTGTTGCAGCTGATCCGCGTCGAGATCACCGATCGAGCTCGACTTCGGCAGGGTGATATCTGCGATCTGTCGCTTGCCGGCCACGACTTCCTCGACGCGCTCGTCGATCGTTCCCGGGCAGACCAGCCGGTGACAGATGACGGTGTTCTTCTGCCCGATCCGCCAAACGCGGTCGCGGGCCTGATCCTCCACGGCGGGATTCCACCAGCGGTCGTAGAGCACGACATGATTGGCCGCCGTGAGGTTCAGGCCGGTACCGCCCGCCTTGAGCGACAACACCATGGCGCCNGCACCCGATGCGGACTGGAAATCGTCGACCATCCGGTCACGCGCACCACGGCTGAGGCCGCCGTGATAGCACTCGATCGGCTTCCCGGTGCGCTCGCTCAAGTACGCAGCGAGCTTCTCGCCCCACGTCGCAAAGTGGGTGAAGACGAGGATCTTCTCGTCAGCGGCGAACACCGTCTCGATGATCTCATTGAGACGGTTGAGTTTCCCGGAACGTCCATCGAGGCCATCGTCATCGGCTTGGTAGTTCACCGGGTGGTTACAGATCTGCTTCAACGCAGTAATCGCTGCGAGAACGGCCCCCTTACGCTCGTTGCTGCCCTGCTCCGACTCTGAGGTGGCGACGACGAGGCTGTCGATCACAGCCTGGTACAGCCCGATCTGCTCGGGCGTCATCGCACAGTGGTCGAGCTCGTCGATGCGATCGGGAAGTTCTTCCGCGATCGCCGGCTCAGCCTTGGTTCGGCGGTACACGAGGATGCCATTGAGGGCACGGAGTGCATTTTCGCCGACGCCACCCGCCTTGCCCTTCGTTGCCGGTGTGAGCTGGGCGATGAACGGTGCCCGGGGACCGAGTAGGCCGGGATTCGCCCAGTCCATGATCGACCACAGGTCGCCGAGGCCGTTCTCGATCGGGGTGCCGGTGAGCGCCAGCCGAGTGCGAGCCTCGAGACGGCGGAGCTGCTGGGAGACCTCGGCGGTGGGGTTCTTGATCGCCTGCGCCTCGTCGATGACGACCTTGCCCCACTCAAACTCGCTGAGCTGGTCCATATCGCGGACCGCCGTGCCATAGGTCGTGATCACGAGGTCCGCAGCGCGAACGGCCGACCCGAGCGCCGGGCCCTTGGCACGGTTGCCACCGTGGTGAACGAGCACATTGACCTCGGGAACGAACTTGCGAGCCTCCGATGCCCAGTTGCCCACGACGGCAGGAGGTGCGATCACGAGCGCGGTACCAGCCTGACCCGACAACGCGATGCTCGCGAGGGTCGTCGGTGTCTTGCCGAGACCCATATCGAGCGCCAGGCACCCGCCGAGCCCGGCATCGTCGAGGAAGGCGAGCCAAGCGAGCGCATCGGCCTGATAGGACCGGAGTTCACCTGTGAACCCCTCGGGCGTCGTCGTCGGCTCCTCGGGGAGCGACTCGACGCTCCGTAGCAGGTCGGCGGCCCACCCACCGCCGACGATATTGACACCGCCCGAAAGCGGCGAACCCTCGAGTCCGAGCGCATGACGGAGCATGTCCGCACCCGTCAGTCGGGTTTGATCGGCTCGCTCCGCCAGCGCCGCCGCCGCCTCAGTCAAGTCGTTCTTGTCGATCTCGACCCACGTGCCGCGGGACTTCACGAGCGGGCGGGCCTCGCGCGCGAGCTGGGCGATCTCCGCTGCGGTGAGTTCGACGTCGTCGAACACGGCCGACCAACGGACGTCGGCGAGCTGCTGAGCACCGACCACGGTTTCGTCGGCCTCGCTGGTGAGCCGAAGCGAGGCCGTCGCCTTCTTGCGTTTCAGCTGCGGGACTCGGACCTCGAAGCCGCATGCTTTGAGCGTGTCGCCACCGACGGTCATGAGGTCCCACGCTTCGTCCTGAGACAGGATCACCTCGCCGCGTCGTCGTCCCCCCAGACGCAACAGCTGCGGGAACAGACGCTCGAGGCGTGCGAGCTGCGCGGCCGTCGCCTTCGACGCCGACTTCGAACTCGCGGCCAGTGCGACCTCGACCGGATCAAGCCCGTCGTCGTCGTTGTGGGCCAACACCCGCACATGCCAGGCATCGGATTCATCGGGCGGATCAAGCTGGACCACCAGCGGTCGCTCCGCGGCGCCGATGACGCTCTGTCCCCACTGCGACAAGCGGCGAACCACCTCACCGCCCAGTTTGGTGGGGGCCCGGAAGGGGGTGCCGTCGAGATGGCACAACGTGGCCTCGCCGACGTCGTTCTTGGTCACGACCTCTGGCGGGGCCGCCGGCATCTCCATCTGCCCAGCTCCAACGCCGACGATCGCATCCGTGAGATCGGCAAGTGCCGCCAGCGCGAACTTGGTGCGGTCCTGCTCGCGAGCACCGGCCATCGCCGCGCCAGGGATCGCGGCTGCGAGCGGCTCGAGTCGCTCCGGGTCGACCAGCGCAGGCAACCAACGGAGCCGGAAGGTACCGGAGTTCGCGTCGGCAGGATCCTTGCGGCGCTTCTTCGATTGCACCAGCTGGGGAACCACCCGACCTTGGGCGACCAGCTCAACGGCCAGTGCGGCTGCTTGACCCATCCAGGTGACACTCGTCCCGACCGAAGGATCGTCAGCCGAATCGCCGAGTGCCACCAACCAGCCGAGGGCGCTCGAGACCGGAGCGGACAGGGTCGAGACCCGGCCGCTGCCGGGAATCTTCATCGTCGCACGCTCGTCCCATTCGATGGCACCGCCGTCGAGCGACCGAACTCGCTCAAGCACATCCTCGTGGTACTCGCCGCGCAGATTGTGCCCTGCCGCCCACGCAACGATCCGACCGTCGGTTCGGGACAGCTGGAGCTGCACGGTGCCGACATAGGGCGCNCGCGGCTCCGGCTCAACATCGCGCAGGTCAGCCAGAGGGAGCAGCTCGTCATCTCGTGGCGGACCCGTCAACGCAGTCAACTGGGCGTCGATTCGAAAACAGTCCTCGTCGAGATCGGACAGCACGTGGGCACGCGCAGGGCCCTTCACGGAGGTGCGAGCGGATGCCAGCGCTTCCTCAGCGCGGTCAAGCAGCCGCCAGAGGCTGCCTACCCAGGCATCCTGGTTCGTTTCGAGAAAGCGGACCTCGGCATCGGTCGCGTGACCGTCGAGGTGGGCCTGCGCCAACGCGTCGATCTGCGTCGGCTTCAACACGGCCCGATCGGGGGTGATGGTGACGATGACTCCTAAGGAACACGACGCCGTGGCGCCGTTCATCAACTGCAAAGCGGGTCGGATTCAACCCACGCACCTTCGTCAGCCGAAGCGACGCCTGATGCGCCGGTCCCAACCGAAACGAGGGGACCGTACGGAGCCAACCGGTACGCCGACCGGGGATCCGCTGAGTGAAAGGCTAGGCCGAGCGGGACCGAAATCCGCGTCTCGGACCTCAGGTAAGGCCCGTCGCCTTCTCCCCGAGGGCAGCGAGGAGTTCGTCGAAGCTCTTCTCGAAGGCCGCCACACCCTCGTCCTCCAGCTTCTGGGTGACCTCGTCCATGTGGATGCCGAGCCCGGCCAAGGCCTCGATCACCGCATGGGCTTCCTGCACGCCCGCGTCGACGGTTCGAGCCACGGTTCCGTGGTGTTCGAAGGCCTCGAGGGTGTTGTCGGGCAGCGTGTTCACCGTGTCGGGGCCGATCAACTCGTCGACGTACAGCGTGTCGGAATAGTCGGGGTTCTTGGTCGAGGTCGACGCCCAAAGCGGACGCTGTACTCGTGCGCCCCGCTCGACGAGCGCCTCCCAGCGCGGTCCGCTGAAGGTCTGCCGGAACAACTCGTAGGCGAGCTTCCCGTTGGCGACCGCAGCCTTGCCCTTCAGCGCAAGCGCTTCCTCGGTGCCGATCTCGTCGAGGCGACGGTCGATCTCGACGTCGACTCGCGAGATGAAGAACGACGCCACCGAACTGATATCCGACAGGTCGCCCGGAGCCGCCTCCAAGCCAGCGAGATAGGCCTCCATGACCGCTGCGTACCGCTCGAGACTGAAGATCAACGTGACATTGATCGATCGCTTCTCCGAAATCATCTGTTGGATCGGGGCGAGTCCCTCGGCCGTTGCCGGGATCTTGATGTAGAGGTTCGGTGCGGCGAGCCGTTCGTCGAGGTCGCGGGCCGATGCCTCGGTGCCCGCCGAGTCACGGGCAAGGCCGGGATCGACCTCCACCGATACGTACCCGTCGAGCCCTTCGCTCTGGTCGTACACCGGGCGGAGGATGTCGAGCGCTGCCGAAATGTCGCTCGTGACCAGTTCCCAGTAGCTCGCTTCGACACCAAGACCGCTCCCGATCGCCTCGGTGAACTGCTGGTCGTACTCAGCCGAACCTTGAATTGCCTTCTGAAAGATCGACGGATTCGACGTGAGTCCTCGCACGCCGCGCGCAATCCACCTCTCCAGCTCACCGCTCGTGATCCAGCCTCGACGGATGTTGTCGAGCCACGGGCTCTGGCCCTCGTGATCGAAGAGATCGTGCAAGCGGGACATGGGTTCTCCTGTCAAGAGCGATGGGACGTCAGGCGCCGATGAGGGTCCGGGCTCGGGCGACGACATTGTCGACATTGATGCCGAGCTCTCGCATCACCGTGCCGCCGGGAGCCGATGCGCCGAAACGATCGATCGACACCACATCGTCGACCCACTGGTGCCAACCCTGCGCAACACCTGCCTCCACCGCCAGGCTTGGTAGTTCGGGTCGCATCACGGCCTCCTGGGTGTCGGCGTCGGCGTCGGCGAAAAGCTCCCAGCTCGGGAACGACACGACCCGGGCGGACACACCCTGCCCGGCGAGTGCTGCGGCAGCCTCAACACAGACCGACACCTCGCTGCCGGTGCCGACAAGGGTGAGGACGGCATCGTCGGCTTCCTGCAGAACGTATGCGCCGGNNCCAACTGGCGCGCCGGCGGAACCTTCGAGGACCGGGAGATTCTGTCGGGACATAATCAGCGCCGTGGGGCCACCCGAACCCACCGCCACTTTCCACGCCTCGATCGCCTCGTTTGCGTCGGCGGGCCGGATCACCCGCAGCCCAGGAATGGCGCGAAGCGAGGCGATCTGCTCGACCGGCTGATGGGTCGGTCCGTCCTCACCGACACCGACAGAGTCGTGGCTCCAGACAAACAGCACCTTCGCCTCGGACAACGCCGCGAGACGAACTGCGGCCCGCATGTAGTCGGCGAACACAAGGAATGTGCCGACAACGGGGATCGCTCCGCCGTGCAGCGCCATCCCGTTTGCGATCGCGCCCATTGCGTGCTCGCGCACGCCGAAATAGATCTGTCGGCCGCCGGGATCGGCGGGGGAGAACACGCCGTGATCCTTGATGACCGTGCCGGTGTTACCGGTGAGGTCGGCGCCGCCGCCGGTGAGGCCCGGCACGAGTTCGAGCATGGCTTGGAGCGCTGCACCCGAGGCCTTTCGGGTGGCGACGCTGTCGCCGGCCTCGTAGACGGGCAGGTCTTCGTCCCAGCCGGGCATGCCGGTACCGGAAAGTTGGGCCTCGAGCGCAGCTCGGTCACCGTCGAACACCGNAAGGCGCTGCTCCCACGCCTCGCGCTCGNTGCTGCCGCGGANGCCGGCGGCCCGGTACGTCTCGAGCACGTCGGAGGGCACGTGGAAGGTCTCGTCGACGGGCATGCCCATCGCTGCTTTGGTGGCGGCGATCTCCTCGTCGAGGATGGCGTAACCGTGTGCCTCGTGGGTGTCGGCAGACTCGGTCGCCGGGGTTCCGATGATCGTGCGGACGATGACGAGCGAGGGCGCGTCGGTGACGGCCTTGGCCTCGTTGAGCCCGGCCTCGAGCGCATCGAGATCTTCCCCGACCTCGCCGAGCTCAAGTACGTGCCAGCCATAGGAGCGGAAGCGGGCTGCAGCGTCGTCGCTCAAGGCCAGATCGGTCTCGCCATCGATCGTGATGTGATTGTCGTCGTAGATCATCACGAGCTTGCCGAGGCCGAGGTGCCCAGCGAGCGACGCCGCCTCGTGACTGATGCCCTCCGAGAGGCATCCATCTCCGGCGATGGCGAAGACATGGTGATCGAACAGGTCCGCGCCGTACCGGGTGCGCAACTGCGACTCGGCGATCGCCATACCCACCGCATTGGCCACGCCCTGGCCGAGCGGACCGGTCGTGACCTCGACACCGGCGGTGTGCCCGACTTCGGGGTGGCCCGGTGTCGCCGACCCCCACTGACGGAAGTCCTTGAGGTCGTCGAGCGTGAGGCCGAACCCGGCGAGGTGCAGCATGGCGTACTGCAGAATNGAGGCGTGACCGACCGAGAGCACGAACCGGTCNCGATCGGCCCAGTCGGNGCGGCTCGCGTCGTACTTCATCACCCTGGTGAACAGCACATGGGCGAGCGGGGCAAGCGACATCGCTGTGCCCTGATGGCCACTCCGGGCCGCGTGTGGCCCGTCCATCGCGATCCCTCGGATCGTGCTGATCGCCCGTGTATCGAAATCGGCCACTACGTCGGTCCTCCGGTTCGACCCTGGGCACCGCGACGCGCCCGCCCGGACACTAACCGCGTCGAGCGCCGCGCGGTTCGACGTTCAGCCGAACAAGAAAAGGGTTGATGCGGTGAACCCGTGCACATGATTCTCGCCACCGACGGGACCAATTTCCCCGGCGCAAAACATGCCGGCCACCGGACCCCCGCCGACGGCATCAGAGACGCGTCGGGCGTCGTGATCGGCCTCACCGAACAGGCGATGACCACGACCGTTGCAGGTAAACACCAGCGCAGCATCGGCATCGACGACCCGCAGCAGCGACTCGAGGTCCTCCGTTGCGGTCTCGGCGTCTCGAACATGGAACTGCAACGTGGTGCCGATCGGAGCCCGGTCCCCAATTCGGATGGCACCCACACCATGGTCGGCTCCGAGAATGCCGCGCACGAGAAAGTCACCTCGCCGAAACTCGTCGGCCGACTCGTCGACGACGATCCCGACATGGAGTCCGCGAGCCATGAGTGCCTTGGTTTCCTCATCGGCGTCGTCCACGAGTTCGCTCAGCCGCTCAAGCGCGGGACGCATCCCGAGTCCGCGGACGAGGTTCGTTTCGCTGTCGGTCACGATGTACGGCTCACCGACCGGCCGACAACCCTGCGACACCACGGTGAGTTCACCGAGGCCTGCCGGCAAGAGGACGCCGACGGCGCCATCGGTGTGCAGCTCGCCATCGAGGATCAGTCGGTTCGCGCCCGGACCACCATCGGCCGATGCGACCCCACCGACGATGCGTAAATGGGGGTATTGGTGATTGCTCGCCTTGGTCAACGAGTCGACGGGGAACGAGAAGGGTTCGGTGAGCAACACGAGGGTGCGGGAGCCGTCAGCGGCGTCGTCCGGCATTCCGACCACGGCGGTTCCCTCTGGAGCGCGGACGGTCTCAAGTCTGACCGCNTCGGCTTTCCCGACCCGGCCGGCCCACAGCGAGATGGCCGGCGCCTCCTCGGCCTCGTAGTCGTTGCCGATCACGCCGACTGCGGTGCAACCAGCGAGCACGCCGGGTCGCAGCAGTGCACGCACTGCGGTGGCGATTTCCTCGACGGCACCGACATCGTGGCCACTCACAAAAAGNAACGCGATGTCGGGTGCCTCGCCGACCGCCTCGACGACCGCTCCGGCGACTTCGCCCACGGCAAACGCCGCGTCGGGGTGTTCCGAGATCGCGGCGCCGAACGACGCCACGTCAGTCCTCCGGAGGCGGAAGGATGGTGTAGGGAACCGTGACGTGGGGGTCCTGGTTGATCCGGCAGCGAGCCTCGATCGTGCCGTAGTCCTCGAATTCGAGCTCGGCCCGGACGAGGCGGTAGGTGAACTTGCCCGGTTCGACATCGAACGGCTGAACGTTGCGGGCGATCTGCTCCTCGCCGCGGTGGAAGGTGACCTCCAGTACACCTTGGCCCGAGCCCTCCGGTGCACAGCGAATGATCACGCACAGGTGGGGAGCCCAGGTGAAGGGCAGGGGGGCAGGGGCTGCTGCGCTGAACTGAATGCCTGACAGGTCGATTCGCGTCGCCGGCCCCGGCACCTGCCGGAGGTTGATCTCGTCGATGAACAAGGCCGCGATGATCTCCATGGCGCGTCACCGTACAAGCGCCTCGGAGCCGAACCCCCACTAGGGTTCTCGACCGTGAGTGGGTTGGCCACGAAGGATGCGATCATCGTCGCTGCGCAGCGTCTCTTCGCCGAACGCGGCTTCGACGGCACATCGCTCAACCTCATCGCCGCTGAGGTCGGCATCCGCCGCCAAAGCCTGCTGCATCACTTCCCGACCAAGGAGGCGATGTACCGCAAGGTGTTCGAGCAGGCGCTGGCCGAGTGGTACGAGCGAGTCGAAGCGGCGGTAGCGGGCAGTGACGCCGACGGCTGGGACGAGGTCGACCATGTTCTGTCCGCTGGCTTTGAATTCTTCCAGGCCAATCCAGACTTTGTTCGACTGGTCCGGCGAGAGGCGCTTGCGGAAGAGGGCACCGGGCACGTCGAACTCGGCATTGCGCTGCAGCCGCTGTTCGCTCGCGCTGCGGCCTATTTCGAGCGGGAAATGAACGCCGGGCGCTTCCGGCGCCACGATCCCGAGCAACTGCTGCTCACCGGTTACGGCGCGCTGCTGTCGTACTTCTCCGACGTGCCCCTGATCGCCGGCCTGCTCGACCGCGATCCGATGACCGAAGCCGCCCTCGAAGCCCGNCTCGACCATATTCGGGCGTTGTTTCGAGCAGCCCTCGANCCCACGTCGCCGCGCGCCTGAGCGGGGCGNCGCGATCTCGGCCTGCCTGCGGCCTACCCTGACCAAGCGATGCGACGGCTCCTCCTTCCCATCTTGTTACTCACGGTCGCCATGGCCNCCACGGTGCAGATGAACCGCGTCAACGAGCATGCCGATCCCGGCCGGGCCACCGAGGTCTCGTCCGAACCGGATCTCGCCACGCCGTTGCTTTCGGCTCGCCGAGCACCGGAATGGCTACGTTCGCCCGAGTCCGACGCCTTGCTCACGAGCGCGATCCGCTCAGCACTGTCCAGAGCCGGCACGCCGAGTAGCAGTTGTGTGGTCGTCGAGCGGGNGGGCGAGCAACTCGCAGGCAGCAACCTTGGCGTTCCGCTGCCTGCCGCCGAGCTCCATCGGCTTCTCACGGCGTCGGTCATCAATGCAGTCGGAAGCGGCAGCGGCTTCCGCACCGAGATCGCGATTTCCGCGGACGCCGTCATCAACGTTGATGAGGAGGACGGAACGGCGGAGCTTGAGGGCGACATCTGGATTATTGGNGGCGGCGACCCGGGACTTGCGACGACCGACTATGCGTCTCGTTTCGACAACGGGCGCGTGTTTACCAACTTCGACGACTTGGCCGATGAGGCCCTTACCTGGCTGCAAGAACGCAACATCGTCACGATCCGAGGCCGGATCATCGGCGACGAGAGCAAGTACGCCCCCAACGAGCGCGATTACGACAACGCATTGATCGAGACCAGCGAAGGCCGAGTCACTGTTTGGGACCGGCGAGACGGTAATGCCAATGAGATCGGCCCGCTCTCGGCGCTGCTCCTCAACGACGGCTTTGTCGACTGGCCTGAGGACGTCATCGACCCGACGCTCAACGAACGAGCCTCGAACCCATCACGCTCGGCGGCGGCCTTCTTCGACGACATCCTCGAATTCGCCGGGATTGCCGTGCTGCGCAGCGCTCGGGACGGCGTCGCCCCGCCGATCGCCGAGCGAAAGACNCTGGCCGTGATCGAGAGCCCCCCGCTCGACGACATCATCGCCTCGTCGCTCGTCGACGCAACCACCGCTGAGATGCTCCTGAAGGAATACGGCATCCGGAGCGGCACATCCGCCGAGCGAGAGGCCGTGGTCTTCGCCCTCGCAGTCGGCAACGGATTTAGCTTCGCCGGACTCCCGTTCGATATCACCACGACGGCCTACGTCGATGGCTCGGGACGGTCGTCAACCAACGCAACCACCTGCGAGATGATTCACGCCACGATCGTCGACCCCGACGGCGTGGGCGCCAGTGTGCTCCCGAGCGCGGCGGAAAGCCCCGTCGCCGGGTGCGCTGGCTCCACGGGTTCCGCCCTCCGGGTGTTCGCGGTCGCCCGCGACTCAACCACCGGCCTCGCCGGCTGGTACGACGCCCCCAACGGTGAGCGACTTACGTTCGCGATGCTGGCGGACGATCCGTCGAGGTTCACCGTCCCGGACGAGGCTCCCGAGGGCACCGAACCCGCCGGACCTTATGAGTTCTGCAATCCGCTGCAAGCGGCAATGCTCGATGCCATTACCGGGCATCCCTATGGCCCCGATCTCGATGACCTGGGGCCGGTGGCCCCCGCCGGATGAGCGCCTATGAGCTCCCGATGTTCCCGCTGGAGCATCCGGTGCTTCCCGGCCAACTGATTCCGCTCCAGCTCTTCGAACCGCGGTACCTGGCTCTCGCCGAACGCCTGCACGGCGAGATCGAAGCCGACTTTGGCATCGTCGGTATCGAGCGAGGACGTGAAGTCGGCGGAGACGANGTCCGCGCCGACGTTGGTGTCGTCGTGCGAGTGCTGGAGATGACCCGTCTTCCCGACGAACGGGTCTCGATCGTCGCCGTTGGCACTCGACGGGTGAAGGTCGACGAGTGGCTCGACGACGCCCCGTACCCCCGCGCCATGGTTACCGATTGGCCCGACGACGTGATCGAAGACGGTCTTGACATTGCGGCGGCGAACNTTGCCGCAGCCGTCCACGCGCTGGTCGATGCGGCCCGCCGTAACCAGCCCGGGCTCGAGGTCGAGGTCCCATCGATCGACCCCGACCATCTCGACACCTCGATCTGGCGCCTGATCACGTTCAGTGGGCTCGGCCCCCTCGACACCGCCGCCTTGTTGCGCCTCACTGATCCGGTCGCCCGGAGCGCGAGTGCCTGCACGATCATCGACGAGCGNCGCGAGTTGCTCGACGCCCTCGGCGACAACGACCGGTAGNCTGANGCTTTCGCCACGACGGACAGGGATGGGATGGCTGAGAAGCAAGGGGTCGCCGACCTCCTCGACCTGATCAAGAATTACGCCAGGCAGGAGACCACCGAGCCGTTGAAGGGCGCTGGNCGCTGGATCGGTTTCGGGCTGCTCGGCAGCGTGCTCCTGATGCTCGGTGGCATCGCCCTCACCCTTGCCCTGCTTCGCTTCCTCCAAGAAGAAGGCGGTTCGTGGATGACCGGCAACCTCTCGTGGCTGCCCTACCTATTCACCCTCCTGGCGCTGGCCATCAGNATCGGCCTGCTCGCCTGGCGCATNACNAAGAAGACGCTCTGNTGGCTGACGAGACCCCCAAGATCACTCGAGACGACCTCGAGGCCGGGTTCCGCGAGCTGTCGAATGAGGTCCAAGGCCAGGTCGACGAGGCCAAACCCAAGCTGCTGCCCGCCGCCGTCGGGGGTGGATTGCTGCTGCTCTTCGTCGCCTACGTCATCGGGAAGCGCGTCGGCGCCACGAAATCGACCATCGTGGAGATTCGGCGGATCTGATGTCGTGGCGTTCCCTCGGCCCCGCGGCCGTGAAACAAACGGTTCGCACGAACGCACTTCGCAGAGGCCTCCTTGGTGGTAGTCGGCCCTGGCTCGTGGTCTTCGCCGTTCTGCAGATTGCGAAATGGTCGAACAAGGTCACCAAACGGGGCGAGGCACCCATCGCGTTCCGTGAGGCACTGCGTCCAGGGCAGTCGTTCGTGATTACCCACCTCGAGTCGCCGACCAAGGCACCGAAGTCGAAGGGTGCGTCACCCGCGTGAAGGTCCTGCTCCGCAACCCGGCGCGGGAACTCGAGTTCGACGGCCCGATGACCGTCGGCAAACTTCTCGCGCGACTCGACCTCAATCGCGAGAGCCACCTCGTGATCGAGGACGGCACGCTCGTTCCCGCCGACGCNATGCTCGACGCTGACGCAGTCGTCGAGATCCGCTCGGTCATCTCGGGTGGGAGTTCCTCGTGAAGTGCCGCGTGTGTCGCGGGCCGGCGATCATCGACATCCGGCGTCACAATGCGAATTTCTGCAGCGAGCACTTTCTCAAGCTGTGCCGAGACCAGACCGCGAAGGCCATTGCGCAATTCGACATGCTCCAGCCGGGAGATCGCGTGCTTGTGGCCGTGAGNGGCGGCAAGGACTCGCTTGCGGTCTGGGACATCCTCNATGAACTCGGGTACGACNCCGAAGGCTTCTATGTCGGACTCGGCATCGGCGAGTACAGCGATGAGTCGGCCGAGTACGCCACCCGATTTGCCCACGCCCGGAACCTCACGCTCCATACCGAGGACCTGTTGCGCGACCACGGGTTCGACGTGCCACACGGCAGCCGGGCCGCCAAGCGGGCACCCTGCTCGGCGTGCGGCCTCACCAAGCGGCACCTGTTCGACGAGGCAGCCCGCCGGGGCGGCTATGACGCGATCGTCACCGGCCACAACCTCGATGACGAAGCGGCCGTGTTGATGGGCAACGTCTTGCACTGGCACACCGACTATCTCGCTCGACAGACCCCGATGCTGCCGGCGCGCGACGGGTTCCCGAAGAAGGCGAAACCGCTCGTGCGACTCACCGAGCGGGAAACCGCCGCCTATTGCGTGCTTCGCGGCATCGACTATCTCGTCGACGAGTGCCCCATGGCCGTCGGCAACAAGCACCTCNCCTACAAGGAGCAGCTGAACGAGCTCGAGCGAACCTCGCCGGGAGCCAAGTTCGACTTCTACTTCCGCTTTCTGCTCGATGCGCAGGATCGCTTCGCTGAAGCCGAGGCCGAGCGCACCGACATCTCGCTCCAGGCGTGCGAACGGTGCGGCGCCCCCACCAACAACGACATCTGTTCGTTCTGCGCGCTCACCNAACGAGCCACCCGACCCGTCCCGCTCACGATCGGGCGCAAACCCCAGGAGGTCGCCTCATGAGCCGCAGCGGTGTGTTGCAGGCCGGCGAGCCCGTGCTGTTGATCGACCGCAAGAAGCGGCGCTACCTGATCGACCTCGAGGAAGGCGGCGAGTTCCATTCGCACTCGGGCGTGCTCCCGCACGACGAAATGATCGGAAAACCGGAAGGGGAGACGTACCGGTCGAGCCGGGGCATGGTGTTCATCGCCATCCGCCCGACGATCACCGACTTCGTTCTGAAGATGCCACGCGGCGCACAGGTCGTGTACCCAAAGGACATCGGCCCGATCCTGATCCAAGCCGACATCTTCCCCGGGGCCCGGGTGCTGGAGTCAGGGCTCGGATCCGGGGCCCTCTCAATGGGCATGTTGCGCGCCGGCGCCGACATCGTCGGATACGAACTTCGCGAAGACTTCGAACAGCACGCCCGCACCGCAGTGGCGCGCTTCCTCGGCGCTGAGGCCCTCGAGCGGTATCGGACACAGGTCCGCGATGTCTACGCAGGCATCGACGAGACCGACCTTGATCGCATCGTCCTCGATCTCCCCGAACCATGGCAGGTCGTGCCCCACGCCGAGACGGCCCTGCGTCGCGGCGGCATTTTCCTCGCCTACACACCGAGCATCATGCAGGTCTCTCAGCTTCACGAAGCCTTCGAGGACTCGCGGTTCGGCATGGTCGAGACGCTCGAGGTCCTGCATCGCGGTTGGTACCTCAACGGCACCGCCGTTCGTCCCGACCATCGAATGGTGGGCCACACCGGCTTTTTAACCCACGCCCGGCTGCTTGCGGAGTGATGCGGCGGCTTTTGTCCATCCTGCTTGTCGGCGTCGTGCTGGCAGCAGGATGCGGCAGCGACACCTCCGG
>NZNH01000048.1 GCA_002694825.1 Acidimicrobiaceae bacterium
CGCTCCATCGATCGTCGGGCTCGGCGCAGTGGATCCCGCCAAGGCGATCTCGATCGGTGCCGACCACATCAACTTCTTGCCGGTTGGTGGGCCGCCGTTCGTTTCCGATCTCGATCACGGTCGCCGGCCCGGCACGCTCGCCGATTACGAGACGTTCATGAAGCTGTTCCAGGGCTTCGACATCCTTGCGGCGAACGCGCCATTCGTCGAACCCCAGGACATCCCGGTCGACGTCCGGCACCTGCACATCACTCGCTCGCAACTTGTCCTCACCGACAAGCCCACCTTTGCGTTCACCCGCGGACGGCAGCGGGTGCAGGACGTCTTCGAGATGCTCCGGATCCGTCACGGGCTCGGGCTCGACGAGTTCGCTGAGCAGGCGGTCGTCTGGGCGAACATCAATACCAACTCGCCTCGTCAGCTCGATATCCCGATGGCGCTCGGCATCATCGACATGGCCCGCGCCGGGCAGGTCTGTGTCATGACCCCGTTCACGCTGGCCGGGGCGATGGCCCCCGTCTCCCTCGCCGGAGCCTTGCTGCTCCAGCACACCGAAGCGCTGGCCGCGATCACGCTTGCCCAACTCACCCGTGCCGGTGCACCGGTGGTCTATGGCGGTTTCACCTCCAACGTCGACCTTCGCAGCGGCTCCCCGGCATTCGGCACCCCCGAGGCGGTACGGGGAGCGATCGCCACCGGCCAGCTCGCCCGGTTGATCGATGTGCCGTGGCGGTCGTCGGGATCGAGCGCATCTCCTACGGAGGACGCCCAGGGGGCCTGGGAGACGATGTTCAACCTGCAGGGCGCGATCCGTGGTGGCGCCAACATCATCTTGCACAGCGCAGGCTGGCAGGAAGGTGGTCTGGTCGCGTCGCTCGAAAAGCTGATCCTCGACGTTGAGATCCTCCGCACCATCGTCGAGTCCTGGCAGCCGATCGACATGTCGACTGATGAGCTGGCGTTCGATGCGATCGCTGGGGTGGAGCCGGGTGGGCACTTCTTCGGTGAACCCCACACGCTCGAGCGTTTCGAAACGGCGTTCTACGATCCGATCGTTGCGGCCAGGGTGAGTTTCGAGCAGTGGGTCGAAGACGGGGAACTCGACGCTCGTGCCCGCGCAAACGAGGTCTGGAAGCAGCGGCTCACCGACTACGAGCAGCCGCCGATTGACGATGCGATCGTCGCCGAACTCGACGACTTCGTGGCGCGGCGCACGGCCGAGGGCGGCGCGGCGCCTGAATGATCGACGCCTTTAGTTCGGGTTGCGGTCGTCGAAGTCGGCGAGGAGCAGTTCGGGCTGGTCGGTGAAGTCGCGAGCCGATCCCACGAGTCGCACGCCGCGCTCGTTGTTCTCGGGGGTGAACGCGTGGCAGATGCCGGTCATGAACCCGGCGAGTTCTGCGTTGCTGCGGTAGTCGTCGAGGTCCTGCATTCGGCCGCGGCTGATGTCGACGGCTCGGCGCAGCACGATCGCCGCCTCGGCGGTTGCGTCGTCGAGTTCGGTGAGTGCCCAGCCCATGAAGCCGTTCCAGAGGGGCGCTCCCGCCCAGCGGTCGGGTCCGACGATGTCGCGTTGGCGCATCGCCCATTCGATCGTGAGATCACCGTCGACCCAGAGGCGCGCCGTCCGGTCGCCGTGTTCGTCGGGGTCGGTGACTGCGGCCTCGAACCGTCGTTCGGTGGTCGAGCGGGCCGCGTGGGCGACGACGAGGCCGGTGAGATCGAAGAGGTGGGTGCAGTTGGCTCGGGCGTCGTGTTCGCTGAGCACGCTCGGGTGATCGCGCAGGGTTGTGCCGATGATCGTCCGGATCGGTCGGTCGGCTTCCGCGCAGATATCCCACGGATGTCGCTCTGCNTCGGCGGCGATCGCCGTGATCTCGGTGTCGTCGTGATCGATCTGCACACCGAAGTGATGGAAGTCGTCTTCNAGTTCGCCGANCACGNTGGNCGGCCCCGTGCGGCGCACGGTGATTCGCCGCCGGTAGATGCCGTCGCCCCAGGGCCGGTCGCCCGCTCGCTGGGTCTCGACCCGCCGGTCGAACCGGGCACGGCGATCCTGGGGTGGGGGACTCGGCGACACCCCGGGGACGCTATCGGGGACGGTCGGCCGGAACGAGAAGTCGGCCACGTTCCGNNNGAGTTCGGGCTCGGCNCGACTGCCGTCCTAGCATCGGCGCCGTGAAACTCGGACTCGGCCTGGAGCTCTACCGGGCGAAGCACCTCGACGTGCCGCTTGATCTCGTCACGGCCGCCGATCGTCTCGGCTTCCACTCCGTGTGGACCGCAGAGGCCTACGGCGCCGATGCGTTGAGCCCCCTCGCCTTCTTTGCTGCGCACACCTCCCGGATCAAGCTGGCCACGGGCGTCGTCCAGGTGTCGGCCCGCACGCCGGCGGCGACGGCGATGCATGCGCTGACGATCGACCAGCTCGCCGGCGGCGACCGCGTGATCATCGGCCTCGGGGTGAGCGGTCCACAGATCGTCGAGGGGTGGTACGGCCAGCCGTGGGGGAGCCCCAATCGGCGCCTGCGTGACTATGTCTCGATCATGCGGCAGGTCGTCGATCGGGAAGCGCCGGTCGAACACCAGGGGGCCGAACTCTCGTTGCCGTTCGATGGTCCGGGCGCGATCGGGGAGGGCAAGGCGCTGAAGTCGATCCTGCACCCGGCCGGCCGGGTCGAGATCTGGATCGCGTCGGGCGGACCGATGAACACCGCCCTTGCGGCCGAGGTCGCCGACGGTTGGTTGCCGATGGGGTACGGCTCCGATGGTTGGTCCATTCACGGCGCCAACCTCGAANAGGGNTGGGCTCGGCGTGGCGGCCGGCCCGACANNTTNGAGATNATGGGCAACCTCACCATNGAGGTCACCGACGACGTCCAGGCGGCGATCGACGCNAAGAAGCCCCTCNCCGGCATGTATGTGGGGGGCATGGGCAGCGAGGACAACAACTTCCACCGTGATGCGATGGCTCGGCGCGGCTGGCCCGAGGCCGCAGCTCGGATTCAAGAACTCTGGCTCGCGGGCCGCAAAGACGAGGCGATCGCCGCCGTCCCCGACGACTACATCGATGCCGGTGCCCTCTTCGGTCCGGCGTCGAGGATCGCCCAACGTTGGGATGAGGTCGTGCCCGATGGGTTGACCGGGGTGATCCTTCGCACCGAGGATCTCGAGGCGCTGGAGATCGCCGCGTCGATCACCGGAGCNTCCGAGCTCGCCGAGGAGGTCTGAGATGACGGAACTGATCACGATCACCGACGCCGCAGACGGGGTGCGGTACGTCACGCTCAACCGGCCCGAGAAGAAGAACGCGATCTCGACCGCGATGCGGGCCGAGCTGTTCGCCACCCTCCAAGCCCACGATCACGACGACGCCGTCCGGGTTTCAGTCATCCGTGGTGCCGGTGATTGCNTCTCGTCGGGGTACGACCTCTCGTCGGGGTTGATGGACGATCCGCCGTATCACTCGGCGCCGGGCGACGGCGCGTGGAGTCGTCAAGCCACCGACGGCTGGTTCTCGATCTGGGATCTCGCCAAGCCGGTCATCGCGCAGGTGCACGGCTATGCGATGGCGGGTGCGACCGAACTCGCGTCGGCCTGCGACCTCGTCTATGTCGCNGAGGATGCGCAGATCTCCTACCCGGTGGTTCGTGTCGCCTCGCCGCCCGACTGGCAGTACCACGAGCCGTTGCTCGGGATGCGCCACGCCATGGAGGCCCTGCTCACCGGCGATGCCGTCGACGGGATCGAAGCGGCTCGTATCGGGTGGGCGAACCGGGCCTACCCGGCCGACCGGTTGGCCGACGAGGTGCTCGCCGTTGCGGTTCGTATCGCAGGTGTCGCCNCGGATCTCACCCAGATCAAGAAGCGGCTTGTGCACCGCCAATTCGATGTGCGCGGCGGACGGGCTGCGATCCGGGCGGGGCAGGAGTTCCAGGCCCTCGCCGGCCACCAGGCTTCGGTCCAGGCCTTCCGAGCCGATCCTCTCGGCGCCATGAAGCGCGAGAACGTCGCCGGCACCGACCGGTCCGAGTAGGGCCGAACGTTTCGCCGTTCGAGCCCCGGGCGGCCGATGAGGGGCTGGCGTGGGGCATGATGCCGACATGGCCAGCGCGCAGTCCTATCCCCGCCGCAATGCCGTCACGAGGCGCTTCACCCTCGGCGCTCCCCGCGACATCGTCGTCGGGGCCGATGGTGCTCGGGTTGCGTTCCTTCGCTCGTCCGGGCCGGAGGATCCGGTCAACGGTCTCTGGGTGTTCGACGTCGATTCCTCAGCGGAGCGCCGTGTTGTCGATCCGGCGGCGCTCGGCGCCGACGACGCCGACCTGCCGCCGGAAGAACAGGCTCGTCGCGAACGGGCACGGGAGAGCGGGGGCGGCATCGTTGCGTTCGACGCCGACCGTGATCTGACCACCGCCTGCTTCGCGCTCGGTGGTCAGATCGGACGTGCTGACCTCGTCGCCGGCACGGCCGAACTCCTCGACACCGTGCCGGGAGGCTTCGACCCTCGCCTGGCACCCGACGGGTCGGCGGTTGCGTATGTTGCCGACGACGGCCTTCGGGTGATCGATGCCCAGGGGGACCGCAGCGTGATCCACGAGGACGGCGACACGATTTCGTGGGGGGCGGCAGAGTTCATCGCCGGCGAGGAGATGGGCCGTACCCGCGGCTTCTGGTGGGCACCCGACTCGCAGCGACTGCTCGTCGAACGAGTCGACGTCGCGCCGATCGACACGTGGTGGATTGCCGCACCCGTCACGCCAGCTCAGGCTCCGCGTCCGATCCGGTATCCCGGCGCCGGCACCCCCAATGCCGAGGTCGCGCTCGCCATCATCGGACTCGATGGCGAGCGACACTCTGTTGAGTGGAATCCGACGGGGGAGTGGGAGTACCTCGCCAACGCCTCGTGGTCGAGCGAGGGTCTCATCCTCACCGTGCAGACCCGCGACCAGCGAACGCTTGCCGTTCTTGATGCCGATCCCGACACCGGCGTGTGCGCCGAGCGTCATCGGGTGACCGACGAGCACTGGGTTGAGCTCATCCCCGGTGCTCCTCGCCTGCACGGCGGCAAGCTCGTCACCGTCGAAGACCGTGGTGCGGCACGTCGCCTCTGTGTCGATGGCGAAGCCGTGACTAGCGACGATCTGCAGGTCCGCAAGGTGATCGACGTGAGCGATGACGGGGTGCTCGTCGCCGGTTCGCACGACCCGACCGAGATNACGTTGGTGCACGTCGACTGGGATGGCACCGAGCACGAGCGAAGCCCGGCCCTCGAGTTCCACGGGGCCGTCGTCGGTGGGTCGACCATGGTGCGCTCTGTGCGTTCCATGCACCCCGCCGAGCGTCGCAGCACGGTCGTGTCGAACAACGAGCCGATCGGCGATCTCGTCGACCTNAGCGAGATCCCGGCGATGGATCTCAACGTCACGTTCCATGCGGTCGGCGAGCGAGACCTTGCGACGGCACTCGTCCTTCCGAGCGGTCACGACGGGATGACCCCGCTTCCCGTACTCATGGACCCGTACGGCGGCCCCCACGCTCAGCGGGTGCAACGAGTGGCCGGCCTCTTCTCTGCGTCGCAGTGGTTCGCCGATCAGGGTTTTGCCGTGATCGTGACCGACGGCCGCGGCACTCCCGGCCGCGGTCCGGCGTTCGAACGCGCGGTCCGGGGCGATCTCGCCGCACCGGTGCTCGACGATCAGGTCGATGCGCTCCACGCCATGGCAGCCGAGCATCCGTTTCTCGATCTGTCTCGGGTGGCGATCAAGGGCTGGTCGTTCGGNGGCTATCTGGCGGCGCTTGCGGTGTTGCGGCGTCCCGACGTCTTTCACGCAGCGATCGCGGGTGCGCCGGTCACCGACTGGCGGCTGTACGACACGCACTACACCGAGCGCTACCTCGGGAACCCGAACGACGAACCGGCCAACTACGAGCGCACCGATCTCTGCGCCGATGCGGCTGCGCTCGGCGACCGGGAACTTCCGCCGCTGATGTTGATTCACGGCCTTGCGGACGACAACGTCGTCGCCGCTCACACGCTGCAGTTGAGCCGAGCACTGCTCGAGGCGGGCAAGCCCCACACGGTGCTCCCGCTCTCCGGTGTCACCCACATGACGCCGCAGGAGGAGGTCGCCGAGAACCTCTTGTTGGTGCAGTCAGCGTTCCTCCGCGAGGCTCTGGGCATCGACACCTGACACAGCGATCGGTGTCGGAGTACGAGGGGGAGATGATGAGCGTTGACGAGGCACGCCGCGCCCGGCTGATGAGCGGTGAGGCGTGGGACGATTTCTGTGATCAGTTGAAGGCTGCAGGCCGGATCGTGGCCCGTGAGACCGCCGGTGGCGATCCGCAGGATGCNGTCGAGGGCTACCGCTATCTCACCCGCATGCTCATGATGGGCAACTTCCGTGTGATCGAGCGCCGCACCCCGGGCACCAAGCCTCGCTTCATCGGGCTGATCCCGCCCCCGCTCAAGGGTGGCATCGGGGTGCAGTCGCCCAATCAGGACCACATTGTGCAACCGGTCGACGCTCGCTATCGCTACCGCATCACCGGCACCGCCGGCGACGTCTACACCCACCTGTCGGCGTGGAGTCCGCCGATTCCCGACGATGTCGGTGCCGTTCCCGTCGGTCTCGACGCCGAGGGTCACCTCGAGACGTTCAACCCGAACATGGCGCTCACGCCGCACACGCTCGTGCTCGGCGACATCGCCAACGCCGATGGCACGGTCGACTTCATCTTGTCGGTCGACCCGCCCGACGACGGTTCTGCCTGGATGTCGATGGCGCCGACCACCCGAGAGCTCATGGGTCGAGTCGTCTGGGATGACCGCAACGAACAAACGCCGCCGCGTCTGGTGATCGAGTGCCTCGACGAACACGAGCAGCCGGAGACGCCATCGCCGGAGGACATGGCCGAACGACTCGCCGTTGCCGGCCAGCTGATCCTTGGCCAGAAGGCCGACTACGAGGGTTGGACCAACGATCTGCTCACTCGGGAGAACGACACCCATTTCACCCGCGAGTGGTACGAACGCATCGGTGGCTCGCCCGACGACCGCCACTTCGAGTTCGGGTACTGGCGGGTGCCCGAGGGCATGGCGCTCGTCGTCGAGTTCGAGGAGATGCCGACGCAGCACTGGAATTTCCAGCTGTGCAACCACTGGATGGAGAACCTCGCGAACTACTCCACCGGCGAGGGCTACATCGACAAGGAGAACGCGGTGCGCGATGGCTCGCACCTGCGCATCGTCGTCGCCCACGAAGATCCGGGCGTGCCGAATTGGATCCAGCCTGACACCCACGATCACGGGGTCATGGGGATCCGTTTCGTGCGACCCAGTCGCGAGCCCCNNGTCTCGTGCCGACTGATTCCGGTCTCGGATCTCACATCCTGAGACGATCCGTCAGGTTTTGCGCACGAACGGTCGTGGCCCCTTGACGCCCGAGGTGTGACGGACGCAACATGTCGTGCGCTTCACCACTGCGGGAGACCGAGTGGTGACGGCGGAGCCGATTCGGCTCCGGATTGCGGGGCGATGGTGCGCACCCTACGGGGGAGGAGGTGCGTTCCATCGCCGCCGCGATGGGCCCCCGACCTCGGGGGTGAGTTCAGGTGGCGGTCCAGCCGCCGCTGACCTGGAGCACGTGACCGGTCACGAAGCTCGAGGCGTCGCTCGCGAGATACAGCATCGCCCCGTCGAGTTCACCCTCGATGCCGGGTCGACCCATCGCGGCGCCCGATTCCATGTACGCCTGGCCCCCGCCGTCGCTGAACATGGCGTCGTTCATCTCGGTCTCGAACCAGCCCGGTGCGATGGCGTTCACGCGTACGCCCTTGCGGCCCCACTGCGACGCCAGTTCGCGTGTGAGGTTGTGCAGGCCGCCTTTGGCTGCGGCGTAGCCCGGCACCCGGAGCTTGCCGCCTCCAACCTCGCCGAGGATCGAGCCGATGTTGATGATCGACGCCGAGCGATCATTGGTGATCGCGTCGCGGGCGACCTCGCGGGCAAGGGCAAAGGGCGCGACGAGGTCGATCTCGATCTCGTGACGGAAGTCCTCGGTGCTGAAGTCGAGTGCCGGCGCCACCTGCGAGATCCCGGCGTTGTTGACGAGGACATCGATACGGCCGGCGAGTTCGATCGATCGGGCGACGCACGCTTCTGGCCCNCCGGGCGCAGTGAGATCAACCTCGACGGCATGGGCATCGTCGAGTTCGTCGACGAGTTCGGCGAGTCGTTCGGCCCGACGGGCGGCCACCACGACCGTTGCGCCNGCGNCCGAGGCGACCCGGGCGAACCGGGCACCGAGGCCGCTGCTNGCGCCGGTGATCAGGNCGACCTTGTCGTCGAGACGGAAGGCGGCGGTGGGGTCGGTGCTGGTCATCTAGGTTGCAGTCTGGCGCACGACACCGTCTNGGATCGACACGANGACGTCGGCGTCGCCGGCNTCGGCNGGATCNTGGGTGACCCAGACGATGCGGCGGGTGTCGAGCGANCGGAGNAGGGNGCCGACCTCGGCGCGACCGGCTTCGTCNATCGCAGCGAGCGGNTCGTCGAGCAGCAAGGTCGGGGCGTCGACGGCGAGGGCGCGGGCGAGAGCGACCCGTTGCGCCTGTCCGCCCGACAACCGAGTGGGTCGAAGGTCGGCGAGGGCGCCAGCCCCGACCCGCTCGAGTTGAACACGCGCCTCGTCGAGGGGTCGGCCAGCGCGTCGGAGCGGATAGGCGACATTGTCGATCACCCGNAGGTGGGCGAAGAGACGCGGTTCCTGGAACGACATCGCGATCGGTCGNTCGTGCGNNGGAACNAAGATCTCGGGGNGNTGATCGAGGGGNATGCCGTCGAGGGTCANGTNGCCGTCGTCNAGCGCTTCGAGNCCGGCGATCAGGCGCAGCAGACTCGACTTGCCGCTGCCGTTGGGGCCGACNACGGCNATGCGGCCGGCNGGGAGTGACAGGTCGAGNTCGAAATCGACGTCGCCGCGTCGGAAGCGGCCAGAGATGGACAACTGCTCAGCCACGAGAGAACCACCGTCCCCGCAGGACGATCAGGACAGCGAAGCTGACCGAGAGGAGGAGCACGCTCACGGCGACAGCGGATTCCGGATCCGATTCGAGCGCCAAGAAGATCTCGAGCGGCAGCGTGCGAGTGCGGCCGGCGAGGTTGCCGGCGAAGGTGATGGTCGCGCCGAACTCGCCGAGGGCCCGGGCCCACGCCAGCGCGAGCCCGGCGAGGATCGCATCGCGTGAGGCGGGCACGGTCACGGTGACGAAGGCGGTGAGCGGCCCGGCGCCGGTGACGGCTGCTGCTTCCTCGAGGTCGGTGCCGGCCTGCCGGAGTGCTGCCTCGACTGTCGTGACGAAGAACGGCAGCGCGACGAAGCTGGCGGCGACGACTGCTCCGGCGGTGGTGAACGGCAGCGTGATGCCGAACCAGGAGTCGAGCCACTGGCCGACNAGGCCNCGNCGNCCGAGCGCGAACAGCAAGGCGGTGCCGCCGACGACCGGNGGTAACACCATCGGCACCAGCACNGCCGCCCGGACGAGTGTCGCCAACCGACCGTCGTGACGGGCGAGCAGCCAGGCGAGCGGCAGGCCGAGCACGGTGGCGANGATCGCNGCNGNGACGCTGACCGTGANCGAGACCTGGATCGCGTCGAGCACGGTGTCGCTCGTGAGACGGTCGAGCAGCGACGACCACGGCGCTCGTTGCAGCAGACCGATCACCGGCACGGCCACGAGGAGGAGGCCGGCGCCGGCAGGGATCAGCAGGAGTGCTGACGGGCGTGCGGTCGGCGGCTTCATGTCGTCACGTCGAGGAAGCCGGCCTCCAGGAGCACGGCATGTGCTGCGCCGCCGCGGAACGACGCAAGCACTGCGGCACCGTCCGGGTTGGCGCTGCCTCGGTAGGCGGTGGTCGCCTGGCGGAGCGTGTCGTCGGCGATGGTCTCCAGACCTGCGGCTCGGGCATCGGTGCGGTACACGAGCCCGACATCGAGCTCACCCGCTGCGAGCTTTGTGGTCAACGCCCGGACGTTTGTCTCCTCGGTATCGGCGTCGATCGTGACTCGGCCGTCTGTCGTTGCCACGGCCAGGCGGCCGCAGGGGACCTCGGGGGCGCAGACGCCGACGAGCAGGCCGCTGCGGCCCAGATCGTCGAGCGATGCGACACCTCCGGGATTCCCGGGTGCCACCGCCAGGACGAGGCGGTTGGCGACGAGGTCGCGACCGTCGTCCCAGGTCACGCCGGCGGCGTTCGCCCGGGCGAAGGTGACGGCATCGGCGGTGATCAACACGTCGGCCGGTGCGCCGTCGATCAGTTGGGCGACGAGCGATTGGCTTCCGGCGAACACCCANTCGACCGGGCCGATGCCCGACTCGATCAACGCCGCGTCGAGTTCGGCTTCGAACGGCGCCAGCGACGATGGCGCGAACACGAGCGCCGTGTCGNCGTCACCCCCCGCACCGAGTACGGCGAGGGCGACGACGGCCGCCGCAACGGCGCCGGTCAGCGCCATGATCCGACCGCTCACGTGGCCCGTTCGATGACGACGTTCGTCGATTTGATGGAGGCGACAGCAGGGACTCCTGGTTCGAGCCCGAGCGCGTCGACCGCTTCGGCCGAGATGAGCGATACCACCCGGTGGGGTCCGGCCTGGATCTCGACCTGGGCCATCACCGTGTCGCGGATCACTCGGGTGACGAGTCCGGGAAAGCGGTTGCGCGCCGACACCGAGTCGGCGTCGTCGAGTGGTTGGTCGCCGAGTTCGAGTGCGAGGCGGGCGAGTTCGGGTCCTTCGATCTCGCGCTGGCCGCCTTCAGTGCGCACGGTCGCGACGCGGCCCTGATCGGCCCAGCGTCGGACCGTGTCAGAACTAACTCCCAGCAGTTGCGCTGCTTTTCCGATTCGAAACCGGTACATGCCAAGAAAAGCTATCGAAAAGGCTGCATATGCAGCAAGGCTGCTGATCCACCAGACGCTCGGCGCTGCCGCGTACCGTCTCGGCCATGACAAGCGTGTTGGGCCAAGAAGCGACCGATCCGTTGACCGATGCGTGCGGTCTCGAACCCACGTTCACCTGTAAGCGGGTCTTCGAATGGACCGACAGCGAGTTCTGGGCGGTCGCTGCCGAGTGGATCCTCGACCGGCCGATCCGCATCGCCCTCATCCTGCTGGCGGCCTGGCTCGTCACGCGGCTGTTGCAGCGAACCGTGATCCGCTTCACCCGAGCGATCGCCAATCCGTCTGACAGCAACGCACTCAGCCAATTGCGCGAACGCGGTCCTGGTCGACTCCTCATTGAGGAGACCGCCCGAAAGCGTGCCGAGGCACGTGCCGAGACCATCGGTCTCGTGCTCCGCAGCATCATCGGCGCAGCAGTCTGGGGGGTCGCCGCCCTGCTGGTGCTCGGCCAGCTCAACATCGATCTTGCGCCACTGATCGCCGGTGCCGGTATCGGTGGTCTGGCGCTCGGCTTCGGCGCCCAATCGGTCGTGAAGGATTTCCTCTCCGGGCTGTTCATGCTGATCGAGGATCAGTACGGCGTGGGCGACGTCATCGATATCGGGCCCGCCACGGGCACCGTTGAAGTGGTGTCGCTGCGATCCACGACCCTGCGTGATGTCCACGGCACCGTGTGGCACATCCCCAACGGTGAGATCAGTCGGGTCGGCAACTACAGCCAGCTGTGGTCCCGAGCCGTGATCGATGTGGAGGTCGCCTACGACGTCGATCTCCGCTACGCCCAGGGCATCATCCAGCGGGTCGCCGACGGCTTGTGGGAAGACCCCGAATGGGGCGGCGACGAGCTGATGGAGCGCCCCGAGGTGTGGGGTATCCAGAACCTCGGCGCCAGCGGCATCGCAATCCGGCTTGCAGTGAAGACCGAGCCTTCGATGCAGTGGTCGGTCGAGCGTGAGATTCGTCTGCGGGTCAAGGAAGCGCTGGATGAGGCGGGTATCGAGATCCCGTTCCCCCAACAGACCGTGTGGTTCCGCCATCAGGGCGATCATCCGCTCGAGCCGCCGCCTGCGCCGGCCACCATCGAGACCCACGAACCGGCACCGGCCACCGACGACCAAGCGAGCGACTGACCGCCTGCTCGGCGGCGACTGCCGTCGATCTAGGAGGTCGTGCCGCTGTCGCTGCGTTCGATCGCCCGGACGTCGGTGCCCAGATAGCTGGCCACCACGGCCGGGTTGTTGCGAACCTCGGCCGGTTCGCCCGTTGCGATCACCGCGCCCGACTCGAGGCAGTACACCCGGTCCGAGATGCTCATGATCAGTGGCATGTCGTGCTCGATGATCAACATCGACGCTCCGAGTTCGCGTCGAATCTCCTGGATCAACGGGCCAAACGCCTCGGTTTCTCGCTGGGCGACGCCTGCCGTTGGTTCGTCGAGACACAGGACCTTGGCGTCGACTGCCAACAGGCCGGCGAGTTCGACGATGCGGCGAGTACCGGTCGACAGATCACTGATGAACGAGTCGGCGTAGCGGCCTAAGCCGAGGAACGAGATCAACTCGTCGGCCTCGGATCGTTGACGCCGTTCGGTCCGGCCGTCGAGGAAGAGAGCCGACAGCACGAACGATGACCGTTTGCGAGCCTCCAGGGCGACCTGGATCGTCTCGCGTACGGTCAGCTCCGGGAAGAGGGTGGCCGCCTGGAACGTGCGGCCGAGCCCGAGTGGGGCGCGCTGCGATGGGCTCTTGGAACTGATGTCGCTGCCGAGGAGTTCGACCGTGCCGGTCGACGAGACGTAGCCGCCGATGGCGTTCATCAAGGTCGACTTTCCGGCGCCGTTGGTGCCGATCAGGCCGACGATCTCGTCGCGACGCACCTCGAGGTTCACGCCGGCGACCGCCACGTTGCCACCGAACGCGACCTTGACGTCCGTGACCTTGAGGGTGACGTCGGGCAGTGGCTCGTCACTGCTGCGGCGGCTGATCGACGCCGGTGCGACCGTGCTCGATGCCGGGGCCGCCTCGAGGCCCATGCGGCGTTCGGCGAACGACACGATGCCGTTGCGAGCGCTGTTGGCGATCTGGATGAACCCGCCCGGGAAGTACATCAACATGATGAGCAGGCCGACCGACGAGGTGAACTGCGGGACGAGTTCGTTGTTGGGGAAGAAGGCCGGTAGACCGATCACCCATAGCGCACCGAGGATGGCGCCGGTGATCGAGCCGAGTCCGCCGATCACGGCGATGCCGACGACCTCGAGCGATTCGCCGATCAGGAAATGGGCGTCGCCGTAGCGGACGGCGGGCAGCAGGTTGGCGAAGAGGCCACCGGCGAGGCCGGCAACCCATCCGGCGAGACCGAACGCCAGCAGCTTTGTACGGGTGGGGCTGACCGTGTAGGCGGCGGCGGTGTCGGGGTTGTCGCGAACGGCGTAGATCCGACGGCCGATCGCCGAGCCGCGCAGATGGTTGAGGATCAGCAGCACGATGAGTGCGCTGCCTGCCGTGAAGTAGAAGAAGTTGCGCTGGTCGAACATGTCGACCCCGAAGAAGGTGCCGCGTTCGACCGACGGCGTGCGCAGGCCGCCGTTGAAGAACGGACGGTTGTAGAGGTAACCGAGGGCGGCATTCGCGAACGCGAACGTGACGACGGCCAGCATCAGACCCCGAACCCGAAGCGCGGTGAGGCCGGTGAGCACGGCGATGCCGGCGGTGACAAAGGCGGCGACGATGATCGCCCAGCCCTGGGTGACGCCGACCAGTTCGAATTTCAGCAGCCGGGTCGAGCCGAACCCGACGTCCATCGAGAAGCCAGTGTGGAGGTGGACGGCCAACAGGCCGCCGATACCGGCGTACGCCATCTGAGCGAGCGACAACTGGCCCGACCATCCGGTGATGACAGTGACCGACGACGCGACGAGGGCGAAGACGATGATCGTCGAGTAGAGGAAGAAGCGTGACGGTGGGAAGTCCACGTACAGCAGTCGCTCGTGGTACCAGGTCAGGACGAACGCGATCAGCAACAGGGCGCCGACCGTGAGTTTCGCCATGTTGCGGATCCACCAGATCTCGCGCAGGTGGGCAGGGATCGGCCGGACCTTCGGGGTGAAGGCCGAACTTTCATTGCTTCCCGGTCGGCGCTGCCAATAGATGGCGATCAGGACGGCGACGAAGAAGATGAAGCTGTTGAGGCCGACCTCGCGGGAGTAGTACCACTGCAAGATGTTGGTGAGGATGCCGATCACGACACCGCCGACCATCGCCCGGGTGAACGAGCGCATCCCGCCGAGCACGGCGGCGACGAGCGCCAGGTTGAGAGTGGTGATGCCGAGGTTGCTGACACCGGTGCTGGGTCCGCCGCTGCTCAGCAGGATCATCGAGAACGTGGCGAGGAAGCCGCCGACCGTCCACACGATGGTCGAGACGGTGCGGGGGCTGATACCGGCGAGGCGGGACAGGCTCGGGTTGTCGGCCGATGCGGTGACAGCCTTGCCGAAGGTCGTGCGGTTGAGCCAGTAGGCGAGGGCGAGGGCGACCGCCGGCACCGCGATCAGGATCTGGACCTGGGGGCCGGTGGGGGTGAGGCCGACGATGTCGTCCCACGACCGCCCGATCGCCGCGGGGAAGCGGATCTGGGCGGCGTCGGTGTCGACGTCGGGCAGGGCGAGGTTGGCGCCCAGCATGAGCTGGCTGAGGCCGACCGTGGCGACCAGCAGCATGACGCGCGGGCGGTCGAAGAGTCGCCAGATGACTGTCAGGTCAATGACGGCGCCGATCAGTGCCCCCATGAGCAGGCAGGTGATGAGGGCGAGCCAGAACGGCCACCCCCAGTTGATGACGAGCAGCGCGAAGAGGGTGGCGCCGGGCAGGCCCATGTTGCCGACGGCGAAGTTGATGACCTTGGTCGACCGGTAGATGAGGATGACCCCCATCGCCAGCAGGCCGATGACGAGGCCGAAGACGACACCGTCGAACCAGACATTGCGGGTCGGGGCTGGCCCTTCGAAGAGTCCGAGGACGGCGAGCAGCTGGTTCGACATCAGCCGCCCTCCTTTCCGAGGAACACGGCTCGGGCGAGGTCGTCTCGTTCGGCGAGTTCCTGGGCGTCGCCCTCGAACCGGACCTGGCCTTTCTCGAGGAAGACGGCCCGGTCGGCGATTGCGAGCGCAACGTTGAGTGACTGCTCGACGATGATCATCGTCTGTCCTGCGGCGCGCAGGGTGTCGATGTGGCTCAGCAGATCCTGGACGACGGTCGGTGCGAGTCCGAGGCTGAGTTCGTCGATGATCAACACGTCGGGTTCGTGCAGCATCACTCGGGCGAGGGCGAGCATCTGCTGCTGCCCGCCCGACAGGTCACCGGCCCGTTTGGTGAGATGGTCGTTGAGCGTCGGGTACAGCTCCTTGACCCGGGCGATGCGACGCTTCACGTCGGCCGGGTCGCGTCGATACCGGAAGGCGCCCATCTCGAGATTGTCGGCGACGGTCATGGCCTGCCAGGTGCCCTGTCCGCCGGGGAGCATCTCGATACCGAGCCCGCCGCGGATCTCCGGGGTGGCGAACGTGATGGTCTGCCCGTTGAGCCGAACGACGCCCCGTTCGGGCGTGCCGAGCCCGGTGATGACCTTGAGGATGGTCGACTTGCCGGCGCCGTTGGTGCCGAGCAGGGCGAGCGATTCGCCCTTCTTCACTTCGAACGAGACGTCGAAGAGCACCTGGACCTGGCCGTAGCTGAAGTCGATCTGGTTGACCTGGAGCGCAGGGATCTCGTCGGGGTCGGCGGCTTGGCGACGCTCTTCTTCCTGCTCTTCCCGGAGTTCGGCGACGACGAGGCTGAGGTCGCGACGCAGGCGGCCCGAACCGCGGATGACGAAGAAGCCGCCCACCGGCATGAACAGCATCGTGAGGATGATGATCGTCGGTCGTTCGCCGATCGCGTCCTGCAGGAAGGCGGAGAGCATGCCGCCGCCGATGCCGCCGATGGCGAACATGAAGAAGGTGATGATCGCCGTGCCCATGCCCCGCAGGCGGTACGGCACCACGCTCTGGATCGACGGCTGGATCATCGCGAACGCGGCGCCGAGGAAGGTCGTGTTGAGGGCGCCGACGGCGGCGAACAGCCACACGTTGGGCATGAAGTACTGGATGGGCACCAGCAAGGTGGCGGGGAGCAGCAGCAGGCCGAGGATGCGGAGTGCGCCGTCGGGGTTCTTGCGGAAGGTCTGGTCGAACTTCCGGCCGACCCAGGGCAAGAAGAGGATGAGCAGCACGCCGGCCGGTGCGACGGCGAGGCCGCGGTCGAGTGCGTCGAGACCGAATTCTTCTTCGAGGAAGAAGCTCTGAATCGATTGGGCGGGGAAGAGCGCGAAGCCGATCGCCGCCATTGCGAGGGTCATGTAGCGGATCGTGTCGATTCGCCAGATGCGGGCGAAGGCGGCCTCGACGGATATCGGGGCTTCTTCCTTGCGTTCGAGGCCGGTACCGAGGACGTCCTGCTTCTCCCATTGGCCGCGTTCGGGTTCGGGGATGAAGAAGGCGAGGATGCCGAGGATGGCGACGGGGATGCCGAGGATGAAGTAGGCCCAGCGCCAGCCGGCGACGCCGCCGGCGACGGCGGCGATGCCGCCGACGAGGATCGGTGAGGCGGCGCCGAAGATGCGGCCCACGCCGGCGTTGGTGGCGTACATGCGGCCGCGGGTGGCGATCGGATAGGTGTCGGCCAGCAGGGTCGAGTGGACGGTGATCGTGTTGGCCTTGGAGATGCCGGCGAAGAAGCGGGCGACGAACAACATGAAGGCGTTGACGGCGGCGCCGGACAAGAACACGAAGAAACCGAAGGCGAGGCTGGCGACGCCGACGATCGGGCCTCGACGGATCCGGTCGGCGAGCCACCCCATGGGGCCGGCGCCGAGCACGAAGAACGCCACCGATGCGGTCGAGATGAAGGTGATCGTGCCGTCGGAGACGCCGAAGGTCTCGGCGATGTCGGGGCCGAGGATGTTGATCGCGGCCTGCTCGAGTTCGTCGAGGGAGTTGAGCAGCAACAACACGACGAAGGTGAAGAAGCCGCCTTTGCGGAGTCCTTCCTTGAGCGGCATCTCGTCGCTGCCGACACCGGGCAGGAGGTCGTCGGCAAAGATGACGTCGGCCGATCGCTCGGCCTGACTCGCCTGGCGGGCGGCCTCTTCATCGAGCACTGCGGCGGTGAGCGATGACGCGCTTGTCGAGTCCTCGATGTCGCTCACGCGTCCCCCAACGGTGTCTGCAGCGGCCTGGTCCCGCAGGACCCTAGGCGACCGCTCGAAGCGGAACCAGACAAACCTGACGATCCGTCAGGCCACCGTCCGTGATGACTGTGGGGTCAGCGACGGGGTGGTCCGGCGCTGGTGTGGCGGGTGCCGGGCGGGTCGACCGCCCATGCCGGGCTCTGGCCCCACACACCGTCGTAGACGAAGTGGTCGAGCGGGCGGCGACGGACGGGTCCGTGGTTGCCGGCGGGTTTGCCGAGGGTGACGGTCGCCGCGAGGAAGACGTCGTCGGGGATCTGCAGCAGGGCCCGCAGTTGAGGTTCGACGGCGGCGTGCCACATCGTCACGACCCCGCCGTAGCCGAGACCGCGGGCGGCGAGCAGCAGATTCTGCATTGCGGGATAGACCGAGGCGCCTTCGGTCGAGGTCGGCTCTCGGTGGCGGATGAGCGTGGGAAGGATGAGGGCGGGAACGGCGCTGAGGCCGTCGACGTAGGTCTCCATGCTGCGGGCCATGCGCGCCTTGGGCGAGTCGTCGGTGATGCCGCTGCCTTCGTCGTAGCCGTCGTTGCGTCGCTTGGCCGACCACAGGCGTTGGGCGCCCTCGGCGATCAGGTGTTTCGCCTGCTGGGCGATGTCGCCGTCGGTCAACACGATCATGCGGAACTGTTGGCGGTTGCTGCCCGTCGGGGCACGTGACGCGGCGAAGCAGATGTCGCGCAGCACGGATTCCGGCACTGGCTCGTCGGCGTAGCGCCGGATCGACCGCGTGGTCGCGATGCCCTCGAGGAGGCCAATCGAATCGTCGGGGGTCGGAATCTGGTCGAGGCTGTCGGGGGTCGCCATGCCTCGACCCTAGGGGGCGCCGTGCCCGGGACGAATTTCGGAGCGCTCGGCGATCGAGGGCTAGTGTCCGCATCGATGCCGAAGCCGAAGGACACGTTCATCCCGAACACCCCCGACGAACTCACTGCCGCCTGGGTGGGTGAGGCGCTTCGCGGGGCCGGGGAGACGTGCACGGTCGACGACATCCGCGTCGAGCCGCTTGGCGGTGGCGTGGGCATGACCGGCCAGACCGTCCGGGTGCGGATCGAGGGCGATGGTGCGCCGGCCACGGCCGTCGCCAAGTTCGCGGCGTCGCAGGCTCAGACCCGTGGCATCACGGAGTCGTATGACTCCTATGCCCGCGAGATCCGCTTCTATGAGCGCTATGCCGAGCGGGTTCCGGTTCGCACCCCGAAGTACCTCGGCGCCGATTACGACCCCGGAACGCACGGCCAGCCTGGCCCGGTTGTCGTGCGGATCATCGAGTCGCTGCCGGTCGGGGTGAAGCGGTGGATCTCGCGCAACACGGTCAAGTACCTGCGCCCGACCAAGCGCCGCTACGCCCTCCTCATCGAGGACATGGGCGATGCCGGGGCGGTCTATGGGCTCGGCGAACCACCCGGCGACGACGAGTTGCGCGCAGCGCTCACGGCACTTGCCGGTGTGCACGCCTCGTTCTGGAAGTCGCCGGAGCTCGATCAGGACGACGAGACCTTCGTCCAGTTGGTCACCTCCACCCCGACCTTGCTGAGCGATGTCGCCCGCACGGCGGCGTTGTCGGTCGCGGAGGCGCGTTACGACTGGTGCGGTCCGGCCGAGCGTGAGGCGCTCGAGACCGCCACGCATCGTTTCCCCGAGAACATCAGGTGCGCCAACGAACGCTGGGCGCTCGTGCACGGCGACGGCCGCAGCGACAACTTCATGTTCTCGCCCGACGGTGAGGCGATCATCCTCGACTGGGCGATGGTGTCGCGTGGCCATCCGGGCTTCGATGTCGGTTACCTGCTCAGCAGCTGCCTCGATGCCGACCGCATCACCTCGCTCGGCCCGCTCGTCGAGCACTACCACGGCACGCTCACCGGCCTCGGGGTCGATTTCGATCCGGCCGAACTCCGGCGTGGGGTCGACGCGGCGTACGAGATCAACGCCGTGCTCCAGTTGCTGACCCTCACGGTCTTCGAGGGGCAGGGCGACAACACCGGCTCGGAGATGGCTGATCTGTGGTTGCCTCGCGTTGCGGCCGGGCTCACCCACACCTGGTAGCCCGATCCGACCTCAGGTCATCTTGGGCATGCCGTGGTGCGGCGGCACTTCGAGTCGGCCGATGGCGTCGGCTCGGCGGTGCAGGAGATCGACGGTGTCGCGCAGGTCGTTGGTGATGATGTAGGTGCGGGCGACGGTGTTGTTGACGACCATGTCGCCCTGGGCGTCGAGGTCGGCTTCCTTCACGTCGCGACCCGACCGCTCGAGGAGGGCCTTCATCTCATCGAACGTCATGCTCTTGCGTCCGGTGCCCTCACCGACCCGCTGAAGGTGTTCGGGACGGTTGCGTTGAGCGGTGAAGAGGCCGGTGCGCTGGAGGCCGCCGGCGGGGTAGAAGACCGATGCTCGCAGCTGGGTGCCTTCGGATTCGAGGTTGTGGTGCAGGGCCTCGGTGAAGCAGCTGACGGCCGCTTTCGACGCGGCGTAGACCGATGCCGTGGGCACCGGGGCGAAGCCGCCGTCGCCCGATGATGTGTTGATGACCTGGCCGGGATGGCCGCCCTCGATCATGCGCGGCACGAATTCCGAAGTGCAGATGGCCGTGCCGAAGACGTTCACGCCGAAGCACCAGCGCCAGTCGTTGGGTTCTTGCTGCCACGGCTTGCCGCCACCGCCGGAGGTGACGCCAGCGTTGTTGTAGAGGAGGTTGACCTTGCCGTGGCGCTCGTAGACGGCGTCGGCGAGGGCCTTGACCGAGGCTTCGTCGGTGATGTCGGTGCGGAGGCCGGCGACGTCGCCGTGTGCGCTCATCTCGGCGACGGTCTCGTCGATCGCCGATTGTTCGATGTCGGCAATGACGACCTTCGCGCCGTGGCGCAGCAGTGCACCGACGATGCCCTTGCCGATGCCCGATGCGCCGCCGGTGACGACAGCGACCGAGTCGCTGATGACGATGTCCTGGAGGACGGTGGTCTGGTCCTGGGTCTGTTCGCTCATGCGACGACCTCCTCACGTTGGTTGAGTGGGTTCATGCCCGGGCAGCCCTTGGCCCGCTCCGGGATCTCCGAGTAGTCGATCGGGTTGGCGACCTGCTCCTTGGTGGGGCAGAACTGTTCGGCGAGTGGGAGCAGCGCCTCGAGATCGAAGCCGTAGACCTTCGCGGCGTTGGTGGTGAGCATCTGTGTGGCCTCCTCCACCGTGTAGTTGGCGAAGGTGAGGCGCAGGTGTTCCTTCGTGTGGGGGTGGCTGCCTTCGATGTGGGGGTAGTCGCTGCCCCACATCACCTTGTGGGTGCCGACCGATCTGGCGACATCGGTCTCGGACGGCCGCAGGAACGAAGCGCCGATGTGGCACTGGCGGTCGAAGTATTCGCTCGGTGTCAGCGACATCTGGGCTACCGCCTGGCCGCCAAAGATCGACTCCGAGCCGTACCGGCTGTACTTCATGCGGTGGTGGAAGCTGTCGAGCTTCGCGAGCGTGTCGGGCACCCAGGCAGTGCCGGTTTCGGTGATGACGTAGTCGAGTTCGGGGTGGCGTTCGAACACGCCGGAGAACATCAGGTGCCACAGCGCCCGCTGGGTCCACCACTGAACCTCGAGCATGAACATGGCGAGTGAGGCGGGGAAGTGGTTGCCGAAGTTCGGTGACGCACCGCCGGCGTGGTGGTTGAGCGGCATGCCGTGGGCGGCGGCTGCGGCCCAGATGGGCTCGTAGCTGTTCGAGTAGAGCGGTTCGAACGGTGAGTCGGGTGGCGCGCCCGGCACCAGCACGCCGCCGGTGAGGCCCTGTTCGGCGGCCCATTCGATTTCGGCGACCGAGCCTTCGACGTCGCCGAGGAAGATCTGGAAGACCCCGGCGCGGCGGGTGGGGGCCTCGCTCACGAAGTCGGCGAGCCAGCGGTTGTGGGCCCGCAGCCCGGCCCAGCGGTACTCGAAGTTGTCGGCGTAGGCCGGTGCCTCGAAGCTGCTGGCGGGCGGCGGGGCGAACGGCGGCTGGGTGTTCGGGAACAGCACGGTGGCGACGACGCCGTCTTGTTCCTGCTCGCTGAGGCGGCGCTCGCTGGACCAGTTGCGGTCACCGAACTCGTCGGGGTCGCCATCGACACCGACCTCGAGCGGCGAGCGTTCCATGTCCTTGTACATCGCCTTTTGGCGGGCGACACCGGCTTCGATGTCGTCGGCCCAGGCGTCGAAGTCGGCGTGGTATTTCGCCTCGAGGTACTGCTTGTAGTCGCGCACGCCGGCGCCGCAGTGGGCGTCGGCGGAGACGACGATGTGGTGATCAGTTTCGGGAAGCACGGGATTCGTCACCCCGGCATGGTCCCCGGATCGTCAGGACGCGGTCAAAACCGTGGAGTCGCGTTGGTCGAGTTCGCCTGCGGCGGGAGCGGCTGCAGCGTCGTCGGTGGGGGCGAGTCGGGCGGCCTTCACGATGGTGATCGCGTCACGGTCGCCGCTCTCGATGCAGGCGGCGAGGCACTGGATCCGCTCGCTTGCGGTCGTCTGGTGGAACATCGGGAAGATGGCGTGCACGAGGGCGCACATGCCGGCACCGATGGTCTGTCGTGCGAACCCGATCGCGACCCGCATGTGCTGGAAGTAGCTCTCGCCGGTGCTGTGGGGGTGATGGGTGAACGGGTTCGTGACAGCCATGACGTCACCCTACGAGATGCTGCCTGCACGTTCTGTGCGGATTTTCGCAGTATCGCGCTGTGTTGTGAAAGAATCATCTACAAGAAGGAAGTTCAGGGAGAAATTCGTTGAATCTGGATGAGATCGATCGGGAAATCGTGCGTCTTTTGCAGGCGGATGCGTCGCTGACGGCCCGTGAGCTCGCCGAGCATGTCGGGCTTACGGCTACGCCCGTCTGGCGGCGGGTGCAGATCCTCGAAAGCGCCGGCGTGATCACTGGCCGGGTCGCGCTGGTCGATCCCGAGGCGCTCGGGCTGGGTGTGACCGTGATGGTGCATGTGCGCACGAACGATCACAGTGCGGCGTGGCTCGACCGTTTCGCGGCGGCGATCGAGGACCTGCCCGAGATCATCGAGGCGTACCGGATCTCCGGCGAGATCGACTACACGCTCAAGGTCGTGGTGCCCTCGATCGATGCCTACGACGATTTCTACCGGCGCCTGATCGGCAAGGTCGAGCTGTACGACGTGCGTTCGGTCTTCGTCATGGAAGAGATCAAGCGCACCACCGCCCTGCCGCTGCATTTTCTTCCCGGAACCGGCTCCTGATCTAGGTTCGGGCCATGTCGAACAGGCCGCCGAGGAGGTCGCTGTGAGTGCGTTGACGAAGCCGGGGGAGTGGACGTTCGGAATCCAGCTCCCGATCCAGACCTTGACCCGCACCCTCGTCGACGAGTGGGAGGACGCGGCGACCGTCGACGATCTCGTCGCGATCACCAAGGCCGCCGACCAGCACGGCTACGACTTCGTCGGCGTGTGCGATCACGTCGCCATTCCCGACAACGACTATGCGTCGAAGATGACCACGACGTGGTACGACACGATCTCGACCCTCTCGTACCTGGCTGCTCATACGCAGCACACCCATCTGCTGTCCGTCGTGTGGATCGCGGCGTACCGCCATCCGCTGCAAACGGCGAAGGCGTTCGGCACCCTCGATCATCTCTCGGGTGGGCGGGCGATCCTGGGGGTCGGTGCCGGGCACGTGGAGGCGGAGTTCGATGCCCTCGGTGTCGACTTCCGCACCCGAGGGAAGCGGCTCGACGAGACGCTCGAGGCCGTTCGAGGGGCGTTCGCTGACACCTATGTGAGCCATGAAGGCGAGTTCTTCTCCTACGCCGATGTCGGTGTATCGCCGCAGCCCCAGAGCGAGCTGCCGATCTGGATCGGCGGGGCGGGCAAGGCGGCGTGGAAGCGCACGGGCCGTCTCGGCGACGGCTACATCCCGATGGGTCTGCCGAAGGAGCAGTACCCCGAGGCCATCGGGATCATGCGAGAGGCGGCGGTCGCTGCGGGGCGTCCCGAGGATGTCCCGCTCGATGTCGGCTACATGACCCCGTGGGGGTACATCCTCGGTGACCCGCCCGAGGGCATCGGGATGCACTGGCTGCAGGGCGGNCCCGAAGGGCTCGCCGAGGACATCCGGGCNGCNCGNGAGCTCGGCTGCAATGTGGTNCACCTCAAGTTCCGGGCCCGCGACGCGCAGGAGTACGCCGACAGCCTTGCGGCGTTCAGCGAGATCGTCGTGCCGTTGGTGAACGAGGGCTGAGAGCCCCCAACGTGCTCGCCNGANCGTCGNGNTCGTNGCGGGTCAGTCCGTGAAGTCGGGAGCCCGGCCTTCGGCGCGGGCCCGGGTTGCCTCCTGGAAGTTCTGGGTGGTGAGCCGCACATAGAGCTGGGTGTGGCTTTCGAGTTCGATCGCNGCGGCGAGGCTGGCNGTCTCGAGTCCGGACCACATCATCTTCTTGGTGAGCGCCACGCCTTGNGTGCTCCAGCCGTTGATCTGATCGGCGAGATCGAGCGCCGCGTCGAGGAGTTCGTCGTCGGGCACGACTCGNGAGACCAGCCCGATGCGNGCGGCTTCCTCGGCGTCAAGGTCGCGGCCCGACAGCATGAACTCGAAGGCGTGNGTCGAGCCGACGGCTCGGGGGAGAAGGAACGACAGGCCGAGTTCGGTNGCNGTGAGACCGTTGTTGATGCCGGCGGCCCGGAAGTAGGCGGATTCGCCGGCGAGACGGATGTCGGCCCCGAGCGTGAGGCACATGCCGCCACCGATGGCGGCGCCGTTGATCGCGGCGATGATCGGTTTGTTCATNCGNCGCATGCGAGGCACGAGATCGGCGAGGGTCGCCATCGCNTTGGTGGCGATGCCGCTCAGGCCGAGTCCGTCGATGTTGGGCGGCGGCATGGTGTCGCGGGTGTCGGCGCCGGAGCAGAAGCCGCTGCCGGTCCCGGTGAGCACGACGCAGGTGATGCCGTTGTCGGCGTCGATCTCGTCGAACACGGCGGCGAGCGGCACCATGAGCTCGAACGCCATCGAGTTCATCCGCTCGGGTCGGTTCATCCGGATGACGGCCGTGCCGGGGCGGGGGCGCTCGACGAGCACGACCGGTTCGCCGGCTTCGTTGGTCTGGGAATGGACGTCGGGATCGCTCATCCACGTAGTGTCACGCACATGGCCGGGCTGNAGGGAATCTCGATNGTCGACACGATGATCGGGTTCGCGGCGCCGGCGGGGGTCGATCGGGAGATTCCGCAGGTCAAGGCGGCGCATCGCGGCTCCGCGCACACGGCCGATTACATGTTCACCGAGGTGCCCGACGACGATCCCGACGATCCGATCACGGCGACGCTGACAGAGATGGACCGCCGCGGTGTCGGTGTCGGTCTGGTCAACACGGGCCGGCCGGAGGCGATCGAAGCGGCCCGCCGCCACCCGGACCGGTTCGTGCTCGAGACGCACGTCGGTCAGATGGGGCGTCCTGTCGACATCGTGGGCGAGGTCCGGCGGATCCGGGCCGAGCACGCCGAGCACGGCACTCGTGCGGTGTCGTTCTTTCCGGTCGGTCCGGTGCCGCAGGTGCCGGTCGATGCGGCGACGTGGTACCCGATCTATGCGACCTGCGTGGAGCTCGGCCTTCCCGTCTTCGTCAACGCCGGGGTACCGGGCCCGCGGGTGCCGATGGCGGCGCAGCGGGTCGAGGGTTTCGATCGGGTCTGTTACGACTTCCCCGAACTCGTGATCGTCATGCGGCACGGCGCTGAGCCGTGGACCGATCTGGCGGTGAAGCTCATGCTGAAGTGGCCGGGGCTCCACTACTCGACCTCGGCCTTCGCGCCTCGGCACTACCCGTCGGCCATTGTCGACTACGCCAACACTCGTGGGGTCGAGAAGATCCTGTACGGCGGGTATTTCCCGATGGCGTTGAGCCTCGAACGCATCGTNGCCGAGCTTGCCGANCTGCCGTTGCGTGACCATGTGTGGGAGCCGTTCCTGGCNGGCAATGCCCGNCGCATCCTCGGTCTTGCGTCGCCNCTTTCCTGACCGNCGCGGCGGCAGTACGGTCGCTGAGCGTGACCGGGCAGCGCATCATCGATCCTCACGTCCATCTCTGGGATCCGCGGACCACGCCGCGGCAGATCACCCCGCTGGTGAAACTGCTCGGCCGGTTCCCGAGCGTGCTCGAACGGGTCGGTCGGGCGTTGACTCCGACCCCGCTCGTCGAGTTCGTCGGCGATACGCAGTACGTCATGAACGCGCACCTGCCGACGGATTTTCGGGCTGATGTCGGTCATCATCAGGTGGAGGGGATCGTTCACGTCGAGGCCGGTTGGACGGCCCGAGGCACGCTCGGCCCGGTCGGTGAGACCCAGTGGCTCGACCGTCTCGACGAGCCGCCGCTCGGGATCGTCGCCCATGCGGTCGTCGACGATCCGGCAGCGCTCGAGGCGCAGCTCGATGGCCATTCGATCGCCAGCGGCCGCCTGCGTGGCGTGCGCGACATTCTTTCTGCCCATCCCGACAAGCGAGTGCACACCTGGACCGATCCGAGCCGGATCGGCAGCGATGCGCTTCGTGTCGGGCTCGGCACGCTCGCCGAGCGGGGGCTCACCTTTGAGGCGTGGTGTTATTCGAACCAGCTCGGCGAACTCGCCCGCCTTGCCGACGATGTGCCGATGACGACCATGGTGCTCGACCACATGGGTACTCCGGTCGGCCTTGCCGGCCCGCACGGGGGACAGGGTGAGACGGAGGCCGATCGGGCGCGGATCCTCGATGACTGGCACGCCGGCCTGGTTGCGGTCGCCGAGCATCGCAACGTGCACTGCAAGCTGTCGGGGCTGCTGATGCCGATCTGCGGTTTCGGGTTCCACGAACGCGACGCCAAGCCCTCGGTCGGTGAGGTCGTCGACGCGCTCGGCCCGCATGTGCTGTTCGGGATCGAGACGTTCGGTGTCGAACGCTGCATGTTCGCCAGCAACTTCCCGATGGACAAGGTGTCCGTCGACTACGAGGTGCTCTGGGATGCGTTCCTGCAGATCATCGCCAACGCCGGTCTCGACGCCACCCAGCAGGCGGCACTGCTCGCCGGCAACGCCGCCGCGTTCTACCGCCTCGAGGAACGCTGAGCGGGCCGGCGGCCGCGCCGCTGGTACTCAGCCGGCCTTGAGTTCGTCCATCACGGAGCGGTACGCCGTGATGTCGCCCTGGCCGGGGGCGTAGAACGAGATGCGGTCGACGACATCGCCGTACCGGGCCTTGAGTCCCGGCGCGATCTCGTGCGGTTCGCCGACCACCGCGAAGGCGTCGAGCACTTCGTCGTTGATCAGGTCGCCCATGCCGACCCAGTCGCCCTGCTTCGACAAGGTGTTGAGGCGGGGCTGGAGATCTTCCCAGCCGTGGCACTCGAAGACCTTCGCGTAGGCGGGCGTCGAGCCGTAGAAGGCGATCTGTTGCTTGGTGGCTGCCATCGCCGCGTCGAACTCCTGCTCGTTGTTGCCGGACACGACGAAGAACGGGCCGGAGATCATGAAGTCGTCCATCNACTTNCCNGCTCGTTCNCGNCCTTNGGCGAGGTNCGGCAGNGTGACTTCACGCAGGTACTTCTCGGTGGTGAAGCCGTGGCAGATGAAGCCGTCGCAGACCTCACCGGCGGTGCGAGTCATGAGTTCGCCGACGCCGGCGAGCCAGATGTTCGGGCGGCCGAAATCGCCGAGGTCGCTCTTATCGGGGGTGAAGAACGGGGTCATCAGGGTGTGGGTGTAGAACTCGCCGCGGAACTGCAGCGGTTCGCCGTGCTCCCAGGTGTCCCAGATGGCGCTGATGGCCGAGATCATCTCTTTCGCCCGGGCTGCGGGCTTGCTCCATTCCATCGAGAACCGCTTGGTGATGTGCGGCTTGATCTGGGTGCCGAGGCCGAGGTTGAAGCGGCCCTTGCTGAGCGCCTGAAGATCCCAGCCGAGGTTCGCGAGCAGCATCGGGTTTCGGGCGAAGGCGACGGCAATCGATGTGCCGAGTTCGAGCGTTTCGGTGTGTTCGGCGGCGAGCACCAAGGGCAGGAACGGATCGTGGCTCGTCTCGGCTGTCCAGACGCCGTCGTAACCGGCCGCTTCTTGGGCTTTGGCGTTGGCGACGATTTTGTCGATGTCGGGGCTGAGTCCGAGACCTCCGTCGACCTTCATGGTGCCTGCTCGCTTTCTGCCGGGTGGGCGGTGGGGGCGTGGTGATCGGGGCCTGCCCGATGGTGCGGGTTTAGCACCTGGACCGGGGCTGTTCCTAGCCGTCAGGCAGCGTTCACCTGATCGCCTCCTCGAGGCCATCGAGACGGAACGAGGCCTCGTTAGGTTCACCCGTGCAGGTCGACACCAAGCGGGCTGCGCATACAACAGAACCCCCCACCCCGCCGCCCGGCAAGGTCACCGCTGCTACCGGTCCCTTCGCCGGGCGGTGACGCGTTGGGGTTCGGGGGCGTGGTCGCGGTGGCGGTTGGATCGCCAGAAATCCTTTGCCAGCCACATGCCGGCGACGACGAACACGATCATGGCGATGGCGGCGACCGTGTAGGAGGTGGTGCGTCCCGAGCCTTCGTAGATCGCGCCGATGGCGCCGGCGGTGAGGCCNCCGGCGAGGGCCTGGGCTGCGCCGATGAGNCCTTGGGCNCCGGCNTGGCGTTCTTCGGGCACGGCCATGGCGACGGCGACACCTGAGGCGGAGATGGAGAGGGCGTCGGTCAGGGCGTGGCCCATGGTGAAGGCGAAGATCCAGTTGCCGTCGGGCAGCTGGCCGTACATGAACATGAAGAANGCNCCGGCGAGCAGGCCGGCGCCNCCGATCCGGAACGGTCCGNAGTTCTGGGCGAGGCGTCCNCTGGTCGGNCCGAGGATGATCANCGGGATNGCNAANAGGGTGATGCCNAGGTTGGCGATCCAGTCGGCGGTGCCGAGGTCGTCGTGNACGACATCCCACAGGGCGTCGAAGGCACCGATCATCAAGAACACACCGGCGGCGAGGACGACAGCGCCAGCAACGACTCGGTTGGTGAGCAGATCGACGGCGAGGCGTTGGGGTNTNTNGGTGGTGGTCGCCGTTTCCTCGACGGGCACCGTTCGGCTGATCGCCAGCAGGATCGCGGTTGCCGCCGAGACGACCAGGAACGGCGCTGCGAGTCCGTACGGGCCGNCGAGTACGGCGGAGATNGCNGGACCCATGGCGAACCCGAAGACGTCGGCGCTCAGGAGGCGGCCGAGGTTGGCGCCGAGGTTCTCGTTGTCGGTGAGGATCACGACGCGGCGGATTGCCGGCAGCGATCCGCCGATGCCGATGCCGGAGATGATGCGGCCGAGCATCAGGATCGAGAGGCTTTCGCCGAAGGCCATCAGCAGGAGCCCGGCAATGTTGATCGCAACGCCGGCGACGATGACGCGCCGGGCATAGCCACGATCGGCGATCGGTGCGACCAGGGTCTGGGAGAAGAAGGCGGCGATGAAGCCGACACCGATCAGCCACCCGATCGCGGTTTCGCTGATGCCGTAGGTTTCGCGGTAGTCGGCGACGATCGTAAAGAGCACGCCGTAGCCGGATGCAAGCGCCGCCGACAGGCCGGCGAAGATCCAGAGAGCGGCGGAGCGGGAGCGCATCGTCGGGAGCGTACGGTCTCGGGTTCTCGAAGCGGTAGGCGTCGCAGGCCAGATGGGGACCATNNGCCCTGTTCGCGCACCGGGCGGCTCGTTACCGTCCCGCCCTGTGAGTGGGCTGACCGGACGAAGGGTGCTCGAGTTGATGGTCGGGTTCGGCCTGATGGTTGGTGCCGTTGTGGGTGGTCTCGGCNCCTCGAGTATCGGCACGCTCGAACCGGCNGCCGGCCTCGGCGAGTGGGCGGAATCCGACGGGCGGATCGCGTGGGTGACGGCGGCATACCGGCCGTCGATCACCTACACATCGGATCCGTCGCCGTCACCAGGCCCGCAGGTGGGCTGCGAGTTCTTCTCCGACCTTGGTCCGTTGCTCGGTGAGTCGCTGTCGTTCGGGTGGGCTGACGCGATCGAGCATGCCGAGTTGCTCGGNCTGGGCGAGTGGTANTCCGTGCAGATCCGGTGCTGGGTCGCCGGGTCGCCCACCCTGCTTCCGGGCTTGCCTCGGTTCTT